>NZ_JAMYLV010000003.1:0-322042 GCF_040318195.1 Mesorhizobium sp. M1273
CCAATACGGATAAGGTGTTCCACGGACGGCTCCCTTGTTTGAGATCTCAACGAACTCATTCTGGCACATCCGATGCCGTCGGGCGCCGTCCACCCCATCATGCCGTTACCTTCGAGCGTCGCAGCCTGCTTGAATATCAACGCACTTACCCGAAGCCAGCTTTGCCCTGCCTTCACCCCGCCCAGTCGACTTCGACCATCCCCAGCCGTTCGTAGAGCCGGACGGCGGCGGCGTTCTCGACCGTGTTGGTCTTGAGGTCGACATGCACAGCACCCCTTGCGTGAAACACGGCGAAAGCGTGGCGCATCAGCGCCTCGGCGATGCCGTTGCCGCGCGCCTCCGGGTGGACGGCAAGATCCTTGACGAAAGCCCGCGTCCAGCAGAGCGCCGCGCCCGCCAGCCGGCCCTTGTCGTCGATGACCAGGAAACACAAAGCTGGGTCGAATTCCGCGCCGGCCGAAATGCGCGGCCACCATTCGTCGAACGGCCCGTCGGCGCCGTCGTCGAACACCGCGGTCAACAGCGTATGCAAAGCGAGTGCATCGGCGGCTTCGAAGCCGCGCATGAAAAAGCCTTCGGGCCAGCGCGGCGCCAGAAGCGTGTCGTCGAGGATCTTGCGCAGGCGGATGTCGTTTGGCGCCGGCGGGCGCGGCTCAGGCATCGGGTTGCATGCGGCGGCGCAGGCTGTCGCTGCCGAGGCCGGTTTCGCCCAGCATCCCCTTACGCTTGGCGTCATAATAATAGCCGCTCTGGTAGAGCCGGTCGGCGCGCTTGGGGTTGCCGCCTGAGACCAGCCAGGCGCCGCGCAGATATTTCACCGCATATTTCAAATTGGTCTCGGCATCGAACAGGCCGCTTGCCGGCCCGTCATAGCCCATGCCGCGCGCCGTCGCGTGCTTGATCTGCATCAGCCCCCAATGGCCGTGATTGTAGGCTTTCGGGTTGAACGTGCTCTCGCGGTTGACGACGCTGCGCACCAGATCGACCGGCACCTGATAAAGCGCGGAATATTTCTCGATCAGCCGCTCGATCTCGCTGCGGCCGCCGGCGTTGGACTGACCCTCGGTGGGGTCGGTCGCGGCCAGAGCGGCCGGGTCCTGCGGCAGCGTGTAGGAAACCGGCTGAACGCCGGGCATGGCCTCGGTCTGTTGGCTGACCGGCATGGCGACGGCTGGCGTCGCGGTAACAGGCAGCGCGTTGGCGGTCATGACGGCGGGGGTACTTGCCGCCAGCGGCGTCGGCCCGGCAAAGGCGGCGGCCGGCTCGATCGGCAGCGCCGCTGTCTGGGCGACGCCGGACGGCTCCGGCAGCACCGAAACCGTGTCAGGCAGCGCCAGCGTAAAGCCGGCATCGGTATTGGCCGTATTTTCGGTGAAGGCCGGCGTCGGGGTCACCGGCGAAGTCGAGGTGCAACCGCTGAGAGCGGCCACGGCCAACACCGCCGCAAGGACGGGAAAGAGGAATTTTGCTGGCAAGCGGCGCTCGGGTCCGGTTCGTCGGGTGTTAAGAAGTCCTTACACCAGCATCTTTCCTCGGGCAATCCGCGGTAGCTGGTGGTTTTCGGGTGGCGAGCCGGGCCGCGAAATGCGATATTGTTCTGGATTTGTACTTCGAAGGATTCCGGAAAGGAGCACGCCATGCACGCCTCTCATGCCACCGCCGGCCACGCGGTCTTCGAAACCGTGCTCGGCTTCATGGGCATCGCCTGGAGCGATGCCGGACTGACCCGGCTCTGCCTGCCGCAGCGCAATCGCGACGCGGTCGAGCGCCGGCTGCTGCGCCATGCCGCCGCCGACCAGCCTGCGAAGCCCGAGCCGCAATGGGTTGCCGAGCTGATCGCGTCGATCAAGGCCTATGCCGCCGGCGAGGATATAGATTTCTCCAACGTGCCGGTCGATCTCAGCGGCGTCGACGAGTTCCGCCTGGCGATCTATGACGCGGCACGAAAACTCGCCTTCGGCGAAACCACCACCTATGGCGAACTGGCCAAACGCGCCGGCCATGCCGGGCTGGCGCGTGAGACGGGCGCCGCACTCGGCGCCAACCCGGTGCCGCTGGTCATCCCCTGTCACCGCATCCTTGCCGCCGGCGGCAAGATCGGCGGATTTTCCGCGGCCGGCGGCTCGGCCACCAAAGAAAAGATGCTGGCAATGGAAGGCGTACGCGTCGGCCCGCCGCCCCCGGCGCAGGTGTCGTTCGGGTTTTAGTGGTGCTGATATTCAGGCGAGGCCGGCACCCGGCGCACCATTTCGTCCCACTCTAATCCGGAAGCAGGCGCCGGCGAAAACGCCGGTCGATCTCCACCCGCTTGCATTTGTAGACGGTGCAGGAATTCGTGTCGGCGCTCGGCACCGAGGCCCGCGCCCTGACCTCGCCGATGTCGCAGAATTGCTGGCTCCGCACATAGCGGTCATAGAGCGCCAGCCCCGGCACGCGCGCCGATCTGTAGCGCAGGATGACCGCGCCCTCGCGCGCGATCGTCGCCTGCACCCTGCCGCAGCTCATGCGGGTCGGGTCGTAGCGTGAGACCGCCTGCGCCTCGGCGGCCACCAGGGTCAGGCAAGCGGCAAGCAGAACGATTTTCATGTCCCTCCCCCCAAAACCCGTGCCCGAAGCTGTCGCGATCCTCCCGCGTCAGGCGCGCAACGACGACGCTCTCACGTGATTGGGGCGGCCGTTGGGCAGCGTTGCCGTCGCGCCATTTTCCGCCCCGTCTTGTTTTTTGCGCGAAGGCATATTATATGCGGTCCATTGATATTTCGGCCGATCGATCCGGGCCTCGCGATCTTCGCGTTTGCTGACGTTCTATCTCCAAAATCTCGATACAAACCGGCTGGGTTTCGGCCCAGTCAAACTAAAGCAAACGTAAAGGACTATCGAAATGGCAACAGGTACGGTCAAGTGGTTTAATTCCACCAAGGGTTTCGGCTTCATTCAGCCTGACAGCGGCGGCGCGGACGTTTTCGTCCACATCTCCGCAGTCGAGCGTGCTGGACTGTCGACCCTGGTTGAAGGCCAGAAGATCAACTTCGAGATCGAGCAGGACCGCCGCACTGGCAAGTCGTCCGCTGGATCTCTGAGCAAGGCAGCCTGATTTTGCGAATGGCGCGCGCCGGGCGATATCCCGGGGCGCGCGGCAAGTCACGGATGTACTGGCGGTCGCGCGAGAAGCGCGCCGGAGCGAAAGACCCCGACAAGCCGAAGCAGCAGATTGCTGCCGGCCCGGCCAAAACGCTCCCGATCAGGCTACCAAGCATGGGAAGGCGGGATTTTGTCCCGCCTTTTTGCTGTCTGGATTTTAAACGCCGACAATTGGCGAAACCGGCGATACAGCTCCTTCTCCCCGTATAGTGACGGGGAGAAGGACGCTTTCGCCAAAGCTTTCGCCAATTGTCAACGTTGCTCAGCAAAGTCGGCGAGCTGCGCTCAACCCACCCACTCCAGCGGCACATGCCCCGGATCGGCCTCGACCCTTTTCAGCCAGGCGGCAACCGCCGGATAGGCGTCGAGCTGAAACCCGCCCGTCTCGGCCGTATGCGTATAGGCATAGAGCGCGATGTCGGCGACGCTGAGCGCATTGCCGGCAAAGAACGTGCTCCCGGCCAGGTGCTTGTCCATGACGCCGAGCGCCTTGTTGCCGCGCTCCAGCGTCAGCGCCAGCCGCTCGGGCGTTGCGTCCTTGGCTCTTTCAGGGAAGGTCAGCAGCGCCCTGCGCACGGCGATATAAGGCTCGTGGCTGTATTGCTCGAAGAACAGCCACTGATAGGCCAGCGCGCGTTCGTATCTGTCCGCTGGCAGAAACCGCGTGCCTTCGGCGAGATAGAGCAGGATGGCATTGGATTCGGCCAGCCGCCGGCCGTCGTCGAGTTCGAGCAGCGGCACCATGGCGTTCGCGTTTTTCGCGACATAGTCGGGCTTGCGCGTGTCGCCGGTGTGCGAGCTGACCTCGACATTGGTGAAAGCGATGCCGAGCTTGGCCATCAACAGGCGCGGCTTGTAGCAATTGCCGCTGTCGATCATTCCATAGAGTATCATCGGTGCTCCCCCTTGCTCGCAACCACCCCTCTCAGGGCTTGATCCAGCCTCTATCGCGGCAGCGGCGGCTTCATCCAGTGATTTGTTTTGGCGTAAGCATCAGCGCCGCTGATGCATTTCAGGATATGTCGAGATTCAAGTCAGGCCGAGCCGAGAAGAGCGGGTTCCGAGAACCGGAGCGGAGCGTACTTTTTGGGTACGTGAGCACCGGAAGCGCAGGACCCCCCGTTCGCAGGCCGGCATCACTTGAATATCGGCATATCCTAGCCGAACAAGGGGATGACGTTGCTATCCCTGCCAAGCAGCCTGTCGATCGACAGAGGCTCCTCGTCGAACAGCGTACCGGCCAGCGCCGGCCGGGCAAGGTAAAAGCCCTGCAGCAGGTCGACGCCGCCATCCAGCGCGACGCGCAGATGCGTGGCGTTCTCGACGCCTTCGACCAGCACCTTGGCGCCACGGTCGTGCAGCGTCGAAACCAGCGGCCGGAAAAACCGCTCGGCGGCGGCATGGCGGCAGAATTCTGCGAACCAGGTGCCGTCGATCTTGACGATGTCGGGCTGCACCAGCGCTACCCTTTCTTCGGTCGAATGCCCGGTGCCGAAATCGTCGATGGCGATGCGGACGCCGTCGCGCCGCATCTCGCGCGCCAGGCTGACAAGCACCTTGTCGCCGGCCGCCTGTTCGGTGATCTCGCAGACCAGCATGCCGGGATGCAGGCCGAAATCCGCCAGATGCCTGGTCATCAGCCTGATTTCGGCCAGCGCCCGTGCGGGGTCATCGTTGATCAGCGGATTGTAGTTGAAGAAGAGGTCGAGCCCGTCGACGCCGATATTGCGGAAGTTGCGCAAATGCAGCACCCGGCACATGGTTTCGACAAACAGCCGATCCGCTGCCGGCACGCCTTCGAAGAAGATTTGCGGCGCCACCGGCCTGCCTGCACGGTGCGGCTCGATCAGTCCCTCGACCGCAACGGCGGCGAGAAACCTGCCGCGCGGCGCGAAGACCGGCTGATAGGCGCTCCTCAGCCGGAATGCGCCGTAGACGCCATATTCGATGCCGACCTCGTCGGCAAAGATCGCTTCGCCGACCTTGCGCCGCATGTCGGCCCGCCCGGTCACGATGCCACCCTGCGCCCGAAAGCCCGCATCGGTCGCCGCGAGGTCGAAACGGCCGTGGGCACTTTGTCCTTATCGGGCGACACCGCTGATGCCTGCCCGGCCTTGTCGAAGACGTGAAAGCTGGTCGGTGCAAGCTCCGGGCGTGCCAGCACGAAGCCTTGCACCATCGAGGCGCCCGACTTTTCGGCGAGCTCGAGCTGCCAGCCCGTCTCGATGCCCTCGAATACCGTACGGATGCCTTGCTCTTCGAAGCTGGTCACCATAGCGGTCAGCAAGGCGAAGCCGGCACCGGATTCCATCAGCGTCATGATCCAGTCGGCGTCGAACTTGACGATGTCTGGCCTGAGTTCCTTGATGCGATTGATGTCGGATTCGTCCGCGCCGTAATCGTCGACGGCAATGCGCAAACCATTGCCCCTGAGCGCCTCGACGAAATTGTAGAGCGTTTCCTGCGACGCCGATTTCTGTTCGGTGACCTCGCAGACGACGCGGTGCGGATCGATGTCGGCCTCGTGCAGCACCAGCCGCATTTCGCGCAGCGCCTTGTCGGCGATGCTGCGGTCGGTGAACACCGATGGATCGAAATTAATGAAGATGGAGGCGTCTCGCGGCAGGCAGGCGCCGGCGTTCAGAAGGTGCAGCGTCCGTGTCAGCGCCTCGATATGCAGGCGGTCGACCGCCGGACAGCTGTTGAAGAAACTCATCGGCGGCTGCGGCTCGCCTTCGCGGAACGGCCGGATCAGCCCCTCGAACGCGACGACGGAAAGCTTGCCCTTGTTGAAGGCGAAGATCGGCTGGAACGCGCTTTGCAGCGTATAGACCCCCCAGACACCGCTGGCGGTGCCGTCATCATGGCGGATGATATGGGCAAGCCCGATGCTGCGCGTCACGGTTCCTCGCTGTGCGAGACTGGCGGACCGGCTACGGTCCTGCCGTTCTAGCTTTTACCGATCGTTGGTGAATTTATTGTTGCCAGCATTGCGCGCTGGCTCATTCGACAATGCCTGCGCTGGGCTTGCGCTTGACCAGATGATGCGACATGAGAGGCGCCGCGGCGCTTTCGCCCGCCGGTCTTTTCTGGAGATATCTGTCATGGCCTTTCTTGCCGACGTCCTTTCCCGCGTAAAGCCTTCCGCGACCATCGCGGTGACGCAGAAGGCGCGCGAGCTGAAAAACGCCGGCCGCGACGTGATCGGGCTGGGCGCCGGCGAGCCGGACTTCGACACCCCCGACAACATCAAGCACGCCGCGATCGAGGCGATCCGCCGCGGCGAGACGAAGTATCCGCCGGTATCCGGCATTGTGCCGCTGCGCGATGCGATCGCAAAAAAATTCAAGCGCGAGAACAATCTCGACTACCGGCCGGAGCAGACCATCGTCGGCACCGGCGGCAAGCAGATCCTGTTCAACGCCTTCATGGCGACGCTGAACCCCGGCGACGAAGTGATCATCCCGCGGCCCTACTGGGTCAGTTATCCCGAAATGGTGGCGATCTGCGGCGGCACCTCGGCCTTTGCCGACACCTCCATCGACAACGGCTTCAAGCTGACGGCGGCCGTGCTGGAAAAGGCGATCACGCCGCGCACCAAATGGCTGTTGATGAACTCGCCGTCCAACCCCTCGGGCGCCGCCTATACCGAAGCGGAGCTCAAGGGCCTGGCCGACGTGCTGTTGAAGCACCCGCATGTCTGGGTGCTGACCGACGACATGTACGAGCACCTGACTTATGGCGACTTCGTCTTCAAGACCATCGCCGAGGTCGAGCCGAAGCTCTATGAGCGCACGCTGACGATGAACGGCGTGTCAAAGGCCTATGCCATGACCGGCTGGCGCATCGGCTACGCGGCAGGCCCGGTGCCGCTGATCAAGGCGATGGACATGATCCAGGGCCAGCAGACCTCCGGCGCCTGCACCATCGCCCAATGGGCGGCGGTCGAAGCGCTGAACGGCCCGCAGGATTTCATCCCGAAGAACAAGGCGATCTTCCAGGGCCGGCGCGATCTCGTCGTCTCGATGCTCAACCAGGCGCGCGGCATCACCTGCCCGTCGCCGGAGGGTGCGTTCTACGTCTATCCCTCCTGTGCCCAGCTGATCGGCAGGAGGACCAAGAACGGCAAGGTGATCGACAGCGACGAAACCTTCTGCTCCGAACTGCTCGAGGCCGAGGGCGTGGCGGTTGTTTTCGGCTCGGCCTTTGGCCTCGGCCCGAACTTCCGCATCTCCTACGCCACGTCGGAGGCTCTGCTCGAAGAGGCCTGCACGCGCATCCAGCGCTTTACCGCCGCGCTGGTCTGAGACGTTTCAGCCGCCATACTGCTCGTCGTTCACCTTCTCCAGCCAGTCGACATGCACACCCTCAAGCGCCTCCTGCATGGCGATGTGGGTCATCGCCGATTTGGGCGCGGCGCCGTGCCAGTGCTTTTCGCCGGCCGCAAAGGAGATGACGTCGCCGGCCCTGATCTCCTGCAGCGGCCCGCCCCAGCTTTGCACGAGACCGGCACCGGATGTGACATAGAGCGTCTGGCCAAGCGGATGCGTGTGCCAGTGGGTGCGGGCGCCGGGCTCGAAGCTGACCAGCGTGGCTCTGAGCCGCGCCGGCGCCTCTTTCTCGATGATCGGCGTCTGCAAAACCCGGCCAGTGAAGTATTTTTCCGGCGCAACAATCGTCGGCACGCTGCCGCAGGCAATGATCTTCATCGTCGCAAATCCTCGATTCAATCCAGTGTCTTAGACCCTACCACTTTCGTCCGATGCCGGCTGCATCTCCTGCCGGCTGCGGGCAAAACGCGGCCAGAACAGACCGGTCCGCGTGCGGTAAGCGTCGTAGGCATCGGCCAACCTTGTCCGCGAAAATTTTCGCTCTTCGTCCAAGGCCGCGATCACGTAGATCGTAACGATGCCGGCGACCGGCACCACCGCCCAGACCGACCAGGTCGCGATACCCCATCCGACCCAGAAGATGATGTAGGACGTGTAGAACGGATGCCGGACATGGAGATAAGGGCCTTCGGTCACCAGGCTGTCAGGATTGTCAGGATCGAATGCGAACCGCAGCCCCGCCTTGCGGGAGACCGAGATCGCCCACCAGAACAGCGCCGAGCTTGCCAGTTCGATGGCGAGCCCGCCGATCTTCGCCGCCAATGGCTGCCGCTCGATCCACAGCAGCGCAAGAAAGAACAGCGCCGTGCCGACCACGACGGCCGAAATGATCATCGCGCCTGGAGACATGCTCGGCGACTGGAAATGCGCGCGCATCGACCAGGCATATTGGCCGAGCGTCGCGATGCTGCTGATCGAGACGAGAAGGTCGAGTGTGGACTCCATCATCAGGCTCCGGGGGTTAGCTGTGGTGGATTCGTTCATCATACCCGGCGCAAGCCGAGAAATCATTTCTTAACCACCGTTCTAAACAACATGGTGACCTCGGCATGCGATGTTGACCTGGAGACAATCCCAAGGTCCAAACCAGATATGGCCGTTTCCCACCGCACGATCCGTACGCCGCAAGCGGATTTGCGCCTCAGCCAGTCGTCGGGACCCGGCATCCCGCTTGTCCTGATCCACGGCTCAGGCAGTTCGCGCGCCGTATTCGCCCGCCAGTTCGACAGCCCGTTGGCCGCTGCCCATCGGTTGATTGCTTTCGACCTGCCCGGCCATGGCGAATCGTCGGACGCCCGCGATCCGGCGACGGACTACACAATCGCCGGCCTTGCCCAATCGGCGGCCCAGCTCCTCGATGCCTTGGGCATCGGCCGCGCGGTCGTCTTCGGCTGGTCGCTTGGCGGGCACGTGGCAATCGAACTCGCGAGTTTTCACCGCGCCGTCGGCGGGCTGATGCTGACCGGCGCGCCGCCGGTATCGAAGGGTCCTTTCGGCATGCTGCGCGGCTTCCACGCGCATTGGGACATGCTGCTGGCGTCCAAAAAGACGTATTCCGAACGCGATGCCGAGCGCTTCGAGACGCTGTGTTTCGGCGACACCGCCGATCCGTCCTTTCGCCAAGCCATCCTGCGCACCGACGGCCGGCTGCGCGCCGCGGTGACGCGCGGCATGCTCACCGGCAAGGGTGCCGACCAGAGACAGGTGGTCGAGCAAGCCGCGTTTCCGGTCGCTATCGTCAATGGCGAGAACGATCCGTTCGTCCGGCTCGGCTATTTTGAGACGCTCGCCTACGGCTCGCTGTGGGAGCATTGCCACATCGTCTCCGGCGCCGGGCATGCGCCTTTCTGGGAGCGTGCGGACCTGTTCAATCCGTTGCTCGCGCGCTTTGCCGAGACGGTGGCGGTGCAGCGCGTGGACGCACCCCCGCTGGCGTCGCGCCTGACCGGCACCGGCTGAACCGGCCCCAACTTCAAATCCCTTCAACTTCAAATCCCTTCAACTTCAAATCCCTTGCCCTCCCGGCCTGCCCGTGGGACGATGCCCTTTGGGTAGGTGGCAAATTGAAAAAAGCCTCGCCCGCGACGGCCGACAGGCCGGCCGCCGCTCACAGGGAAACGCCTGAGTGGAGGTCAGCCATGGGTACTCGCGCCGGAGGACGACGCACGGGACCGAAATGCATTGCCATAGTCGGTCCCTTCGCAAGCGGTAAGACGACACTTCTCGAAGCCATACTCGCCCGTACAGGCGCCATTCCCCGCCAGAATCCCGTTTCGTCCGGAAATACCGTTTCCGATCATTCGCCCGAGGCGCGCGCTCACGGCATGAGCGTCGAGGCGACCTTCGCCACCACCGATTTCATGGGCGAGCCGTTCACCTTCGTCGATTGTCCCGGCTCGATCGAATTCTCCTTCGAAGCCGAGCCGGTGCTGGCCGCCTGCGACGTCGCCGTGGTCGTTGCCGAGGCCGACAAGAAGAAGATCCCTGCCCTGCAGCTGATCATGCGCAAGCTCGACGAGCTCGGCGTGCCGCGCATGCTGTTCCTGAACAAGGTCGACAAGGCGATAGCAGGTGTGCGCGACACGCTGAAGATGCTGCAGCCGGCAAGCTCGGTGCCATTGCTGCTGCGCCAGATCCCGCTGCGCAAGGACGGCGTCGTCATCGGCTCGATCGACCTCGCTCTGGAGCGTGCCTACATCTACCGCGAATATGCCGAGAGCGAGGTCGCCCAGATCCCGAGCGACGACAAGGCGCGCGAGCTCGAGGCGCGCTTTTCCATGCTGGAGACACTCGCCGACCATGACGACCGGCTGATGGAGCAATTGCTTGACGAGATCGAACCGCCGAAGGACGCGATCTTCGACGACCTCGCCGCAGATCTGCGCGACGGCACGGTGACGCCGGTGCTGATCGGCACCGCCGAGAAGGGCAACGGCGTGCTGCGCCTGTTGAAGGCGATCCGTCACGACGCACCCGACATCGCGGCGACGCGCCAGCGTCTCGGCGCGCCCGATGGCAATGCCACCGTGGTCCAAGTGATGAAGACCATCCACACCGCGCATGGCGGCAAGCTGTCGGTGTCGCGCATCCTGTCCGGCCAGGTCGCCGACGCCGCCGAGCTGTTCCTTCCCAGCGGCGAGACGGCAAAGGTCTCCGGCATCTACAAGATGCTCGGCAAGGACCAGGTCAAGCTGACTTCGGCCAAGGCCGGCGACACTGTGGCGCTCGGCAAGCTGGACGCCGTCAGGACCGGCCAGACGCTGAGCTCGACCAAGGGCGGCATCAAGCCGCTGGTCACGCTGGCGCCGCCGCAACCGGTCTTCGCCTTCGCGCTGCGGCCGAAAGAGCGCAAGGACGAGGTCAAGATGTCGGCGGCCATCCAGCGCCTGGCCGAGGAAGATCCCTCGCTCAACCTGCATCACAACCAGGATTCCGCCGAAACCGTGCTGTCCGGTCATGGCGAGATGCATCTGCGCGTCGTGCGCGAGCGGCTGGAAGGCAAGAACCAGATCCCGGTCGAAGGCCATGTGCCGGCCGTGCCCTATCGCGAGACGATCCGCAAAGCGACGCAGCAGCGCGGCCGCCACAAGAAACAGTCGGGCGGCCACGGCCAGTTCGGCGATGTGGTGCTGGAGATCAAACCGCTGCCGCGCGGTTCAGGCTTCCAGTTCACCGATACGATCACCGGCGGCGTCGTGCCGAAGACCTACATCCAGTCGGTCGAGACCGGCGTGCGCGATTACCTGAAATCGGGCCCGCTCGGCTTCCCGGTCGTCGATGTTGCCGTCAACCTTTCCGACGGCTCCTACCATGCGGTCGATTCCTCCGACATGGCCTTCCAGATGGCGGCGAAGCTGGCGATGAAGGAAGGCATGGCCGCGTGCTCGCCGGTGCTGCTGGAGCCGGTGATGAAGGTCGAGATCGTCACGCCGTCGGATGCGACGTCGAAGATCATCGCTCTGATCCCGCAGCGGCGCGGCCAGATCCTCGGCTACGACGCGCGGCCCGACTGGCCGGGATGGGACGTGGTCGAGGCGACCATGCCGCAGGCCGAGATCGGCGACCTCATCATCGAGCTGCGCTCGGCCACTGCGGGTGTCGCCAGCTACCGGGCCGTCTTCGACCACATGGCCGAACTCACCGGCCGGTTGGCCGACGAAGCGCTGAACGCCAACGGCAAGGCCGCCTGAGCTGCCCTTGCGGCCCAACAGGAAACGGCAGGTCCGCCGCATGCTTGCCGCCGGTGTTTGGCGGAGGAAGGTTCGGACGCGGTAGCTGCCTGAGCCCGGGTCGTCCGAGTGATGCCCCCATCCCCCGGACGAGCCACACCGCGTCCTATGCTCTGCTTAATCGATTTGGCGCGCCCGCGGCATGTTACCCGAGGTTACATGTCACTGTTACGCGACCGTTCCGGCCGATTTTCTGGCGATGTGTTGGTTTCGGGCAACAAAAAAGCCGGATCAATGAAGACCCGGCTGAGTTTGATTGGAAGTGCCTGTTAAGGCTAACCTCCAGAGGGGAACACTCGAGAGCGCTAATGGGAGGAGAACGCGCTCAGGAGATGATCTATATATGTGCTCTTCATGCCCAAGAAACAAGCATCTATTTTGCAACACTCACATGCAAAAAGGCGCCGGCTGTGGTCTAATCCGTCCCGAAGCGCAATAGGACCAGTTGAATCGCTGAAATGCAGCCTGCGGCAAGGCAAAAATCGATCCACGGCCGCGAATCAGCAGCGATTCCTGCTCGGAAAATCGAAAAACGCAGGATGACGTGGAATCGTGCAGCACGCGTTTGTTTTTTCGGCAGCCAGACCTTGCTGGTGCATGCCGCCCAAAAGCCCGCCATCGAGCTTGACCTGAGGTGCGGCGGCTTGGGTTACGTGCCGGACAAGACCTGAAGCGCGTTGCAGGAGACCGTTCAAGGCCGCGCCCGTAAGGAGAGCTATATGCGAGCCACTTCGGCGATCGCCGGCAGCGTCATCTTCCTTGCTGTAGCGCCCGGCGTGGTCGCCGGACTGTTGCCTTGGCTGCTGACCGATCGCTATCGCCTGCCTTGGTCGAGACTGCCCGGTTTCGTTCCTGTGGGCTGGCTGCTGGTTGTCGCCGGCACAGCCATACTGCTGCACGCCTTTGCCCGGTTTGCCCTGGAGGGTCGGGGTACGCCCGCCCCGGTCGCGCCGACCGAGAGGCTGGTCGTCGGCGGCATCTACCGCCATGTCCGCAATCCGATGTACGTCGCCGTGCTGTCGATCGTCCTCGGCCAGGCACTGCTGTTTTCGAGCTGGACGGTCGCCGCCTATCTAGTCATCGCCGCGGCCGCCATGATCTCCTTCGTGAGACTATATGAGGAACCGACGCTTGCCCGCCGCTACGGTGACGAATACGAGGCCTACCGCCGTGCCGTACCAGGCTGGCTGCCCCGCCTGACACCTTGGCGCGGCTGAAGCAGGCTCCAACGCAACGTCACCACGGCAGCGGGCCGTCCTCGTTCGAGAACGTGCCCGTCGGACCGTTCGCGTCGAGAAGCGCGAGGCGCACGGGCTCCCGCGCGGCCTGTTCGACTGTGCGCGGACCTTCGAAGTTGTTGAGCTCCGTCGCGGTGTAGCCCGGGCACGCAGCGTTGACCTTGATGCCGGTCTCCTCGAGCTCGATGGCGAAGGCGAGCGTCATCGCGTTGACGGCCGTCTTCGACGGGTTGTAGACGGCGCCAAACGACGTGCGGTACGGAAAGGCCGGATCCGCGTTCAATGTCAGCGAGCCGGCGCCGCTCGATACGTTGACGATACGCGCCGCCGGCGCCTCACGAAGGAGCCGCAGCATCGCTTGCGTGACGGCAACGATGCCAAACACGTTCGTCTCGAATACCGCGCGTACGTCGTCGAGGGAGGCAATGCTCGGGCGGCCCGAATTGATGATCTCCTCGAGCGGCCTGCCCGGCTTTCCCGCATGGGAGATGCCGGCATTGTTCACCAGCACGTCGAGGCGGCCGAGTTCGATGCGGATGCGCTCTGCCGCGGCGGCGATCGACGCCTGATCGGTGACGTCGAGCTGCAGGGCGTGGGCATCCTCTCCGATGCTATTTGCGGCTGCCTCGGCATGCTCGAGCCTGCGCGATCCTACGAGCACGGTAAGGCCGTTCGCCGCGAGGTCCTTGGCGATCTGAAGACCGATGCCCTTGTTGGCCCCGGTGACCAGGGCGACGGGTTTGTCCTGCATGGTAATCTCCTTTTGTGCACCGATGTGTGGCCAACACCGCCTTGCCGTGCTAGATATAAGTCAAACGGAACCACGTTCCATATATATCCGGAACAAGGTTCCGTTTGCAAGAGGTAATTTGATGGGCGAAAAAACGCCGAACGGCAAAACGGATCAAGGCGATCGTCTGGAACCCCGCGACCGCGCGGATCGGCACGTGCGCGCCGACGCACGGCGCAACATCGACGCGTTGCTCCGGGCGGCCATGGCGGTGTTCGCGACCTCCGGCGTGGAGGCTCCGGTGCGAGAGATCGCGGAAAAGGCTGGCGTCGGCGTCGGCACCGTCTACCGCCATTTTCCACAGCGCTCGGACCTGATCGTGGCCGTCTTCCGCAACGAGGTTGACGCCTGTGCGGACGCCGCGCCGATCCTGGCCAGAAAGCATGAGCCCGGTGAAGCGCTGGCCCTGTGGATGCAGCGCTACGTGGATTTCATCACGGCAAAACGCGGCCTCGCGGCAGCCTTGTACTCAGGCAATCCGGCATTCGACACTTTGCCTGCCTATTTCAACCAACGGCTCCGGCCCGCGCTTCAAACATTGCTGGAGGCGGCGGCCGCGGCCGGCGAGGTGCGAGCCGATATCGAGCCGGGCGATCTGTTAGGGGCGGCCGCCAGCCTTGCCATGCCGGCACATGGCGGCGGCCCTGCCCAGGCACGGCGCATGGTTGCCCTGCTGGTCGACGGTTTGCGCTACGGCGCCAGCACGCTGGCGGATATGCGTTCCTAGTCTATACGCCGACAATTGGCGAAACCGGCGATACGTCCCCTTCTCCCCGTCACTATACGGGGAGAAGTGCCCGGCAGGGCGATGAGGGGCGGCGCGGCATATCAGGACTGCCCATCGCAGGCCAAGTACGACCAAAGGCTGGTGCTGCCCCTCATCTGGCTACCGCCATCTTCTCCCCGTATAGTGACGGGGAGAAGGACGCTTTCGCCGAAGCTTTCGCCAATAGCGGACAGTGCTCGGAAGTCGGTAAGCAGCGCTGGCAAACTAGAACGACCAGCTGCGCGCCTTGGCTATGATGAAATCGCGGAAGACATGCAGCTTCGCCTGGTTCTTCATCGCATCGGGATAGGCGAAATAGGTATCGAAGGACGGCACTTCGGTCTCGGGCAGCAACTGCACCAGTCCGGAATCCTTGCTGACCACGTAATCCGGCAGCATGGCGATGCCGGCGCCGCCCTGCACCGCCCGCTTGATCGACAATATGTCGTTGATCTGCAGCGTCGGCACCCTTTGCCCGCCTTCGAAATCGCCGACCGTCTCCAGCCAGTTCAGTTCCGACAGATGCGCCGGCACCGGCACGCCGAAGGTGACGATGCGATGGGTTTTCAGCTCGGCGATCGAATTCGGCTTGCCGTATTTGTTTACATAGGATGGCGCCGCGTAGAGATGGAAATGCACGGTGAACAGGCGGCGCTGGATGAGGTCCGGCTGCTGCGGCTGGCGCAGCCGGATGGCGCAGTCGGCCTGGCGCATCGTGAGATCGAGCTCCTCATTGGCCAGGATGAGCTGCAGGCTGACCTCGGGATAGAGCTCGATGAATTCCTGCACGCGCTCTGTCAGCCAGCCAGCGCCGAGGCCGACCGTGGTCGTCACCCTGAGCACGCCGGAGGGCCGGTCCTTGGTTTCGGTCAGTCGCGACTTGATGGTTTCGAGCTTCATCAGCACGTCGTGCGCCGTGCGGAACAGCATCTCGCCCTGCTCGGTCAGCACCAGGCCGCGGGCATGGCGATTGAACAGCGGCACGCCGACGTCATGCTCGAGCGCGCTGACCTGCCGCGAGATCGCCGATTGCGACAAATGCAGTGTTTCCGCGGCATGGGTGAACGACCCCGCTTCCGCCGCGGCGTGAAACACGCGTAGCTTGTCCCAATCCAACGCCATGATTTCCCCTCGTCCTGTTTTCTGGCGTCCGCCTGTTTTCGGCGTCTGAATGAAAAATCAGGCTTTTGCGCGGCTTTTCTCAGCCGCTTATCGAACAATCACTCCGCCGCTTCGCGGTGAACCTCGATCCCCGCCAGATATTTTTCCGCCTCGAGCGCGGCCATGCAGCCGAGACCGGCCGCCGTCACCGCCTGGCGGTAGATGTCGTCGGTCACGTCGCCGGCGGCGAACACACCCGGCATATCGGTGCGGGTCGAATCCGGCGCCGTCCACAGATAGCCGTTCGGCTTCTGCTTCAGCTTGCCGGCAAACAGCTCGACCGCCGGCGCGTGGCCGATCGCCACGAACACGCCGTCGACCACCAGATGCATCTCCTGCCCGGTCACCACGTTGCGCAGCTTCAGCCCTTCGACCGACGGCGGCAGCGGCGCCTTGCCGTGCCTGCCGGTGATCTCGTCGACCACCGTGTCCCAGATGATGCGGACATTGTCTTTCCGCAGCAGCCGCTCGCGCAGGATGCGCTCGGCGCGGAAATCGCTGCGCCTGTGGATGACGGTGACGCTCTTGGCCAGGTTGGAGAGATAGAGCGCTTCCTCCACCGCCGAATTGCCGCCGCCGATCACCGCGACGTCCTTGCCGCGGTAGAAGAAGCCGTCGCAGGTGGCGCAGGCCGAGACGCCAAAACCCATGAAGGTGTGTTCGCTCGGGATGCCCAGCCATTTCGCCTGGGCTCCGGTGGCGATGATCAGCGCGTCGGCGGTATAGATCGTGCCGGAATCGCCCTTGGCGCGGAACGGCCGCACGTTGAGGTCGACCTCGGTGATGATGTCGTTGACGATGTCGGTGCCGACATGCTCGGCCTGCCTGAGCATCTCGCTCATCAGCCATGGACCCTGGATCGGTTCGGCGAAGCCCGGATAGTTTTCGACATCGGTGGTGATCATCAGTTGCCCGCCCTGCTGCAGGCCGGCGACCAGCATCGGCTTGAGCATGGCGCGGGCGGCATAGATCGCCGCCGTATAGCCGGCGGGGCCGGAGCCGATGATGAGAACAGGCGCGTGCTTGGTGATCATGAAAAACCTCTGCGGGGAGCAGCCATGGATTGTGGCATGAACTCTCGTCGATTGTTGCGCGTAATGTAAGTGTTGCCTGCGACGCCAGCAAGGCAAGTTGCCGTTCGTCCCCGGAAAGCTTCGGCGCCGGCGACAGCGACAAGCAACCCGCAGCAAGATGATGCGAAAATCCTCGATCCAGCGGATGGAATAGACAGCAAAGTCGTTTAATTACAAAGTCGCGAAAGATTCTTTCGCGTCACCACGGAAGCCACCATGCCGATCAAGGCCGATCTCGATGCCATCGACTGGAAGATCCTGCGCGAGCTTCAGCAGGACGGACGCATGACCAATGTCGAACTGTCGGGCCGCGTCGGCATTTCGGCGCCGCCGTGCCTGCGCCGCGTCAGGAGGCTGGAAGAGGCCGGCATCATCCGCGGTTACCGCGCTTTGCTCAACGCTCCGGCGCTCGGCCTCGACGTCGTCGCCTTCTGTCTGATCGGCCTGCATCACCAGGCCGACGCCGAACTCAAGACCTTCGCCGAGCGCACCCGCGGCTGGCCGATCGTGCGCGACGCCTGGATGGTGTCGGGCGAGTCCGATTTCCTGCTGCATTGCGTGGCGAGCGATCTCGGCACCTTCCAGACCTTCGTCATCGAGGAACTGGCCTCGGCCCCCAATGTCGATACGGTGCGAACCGCGCTGACCATCCGCCGGGTCAAAGACGAAGGGCTGGTGGCGTTTTCGGCTTAAGAGAGCAGGCAAAGCGGCTGCGAAACAAAAAACCGGAAACAAAAAACCCGCCTCGGCGGGCGGGATCGTCGGTGGAATCATCACCATACCGAAATTAGTAGCATAGCTGCCGGCACAAAGCAAGAACAAAATTGCCTTCAGCGTTGAAGATTGGCTTCATTCCAGCTTAGGTTCCTCGCCCCACGAAAGTGGGGAGAGGTGGCTCGGCGAAGCCGAGACGGAGAGGGAACCGCGCTCTACGAAGCCCCCTCTCCGGCCGCTTCGGGGCCACCTCTCCCCCGCTTCGCGGAGGGCGAGGAATCCAGGTCCTGAGAGTTCGACGATCACCCTGCGTCGCAGAGGCGCGTTTCGACCATTTCGCACAAATGGTGGTAGAGGCACAAATGCCCCTGCTGGATGATCGGCGTCGAGGTCGAGGGTACGTTGAGCAGGACGTCGGAGAGCGGCTTCAGCTTGCCGCCGGTGTCGCCGGTCAGGCTGATCACCGTCATGCCCATCATGCGCGCCTGCTCTGCGGCGGCGAGGATGCTTGGCGAATTGCCGCTGGTCGAGATGGCGAGCAGCACGGCGCCCGCCGAACCATGCGCCTCGACCTGGCGCGCAAACACCGTGTCGAAGCCGTAATCATTGCCCCAGGCGGTCAGCACCGCCGCGTTGGCCGGCAGCGCGATGACGTTATAGGCCTTGCGCTCCCTGAGGAAGCGGCCGACCAGCTCGCCGGCGATATGGATGGCGTCGCTGGCCGAACCGCCATTGCCTGCTATCAGCAGCGCCTTGCCCTGCGAAAGCGCGGCGACGACGGCGCTGACCGCCCGCTCCATCTCGCTGGTCAGGTCGCGCTCGACCATCGCCGAAATCGCGGCCGCCGAGCGCGCCAGGTAATCGTTCAGTTCGGACATGAAACCCTCAGTTCCCGGCGCGCAATCTGCCGATAGTGCCGGTCGTGCTCTTGCCGGCGACGAGGTCGACCAGCACGACGCGCCCGCCGGCCTTCTGCACGACATCGGCGCCAACCACCTGATCGACCGTATAGTCAGCACCTTTGACCAGTATGTCGGGGCTCAGCGCCTCGATCAGCGAAAGCGGCGTATCCTCTTCGAAGATGACGACGGCGTCGACCGAGGCAAGTGCTGCCAGCACGCAGGCCCGGTCATGCTGGTCGTTGACCGGGCGCCCCGGCCCTTTCAGCCGGCGCACCGAGGCATCGCTGTTGAGGCCGAGCACCAGCCGGTCGCACTGGCTGCGCGCCGCATGCAACAGGCTGACATGGCCGGCATGCAGGATATCGAAACAGCCATTGGTGAAGCCGACGCTCAAGCCCTCGTCTTTCCAGCCCGCCACCAGCCGCACGGCGGCGGCGGCATCGAGGATCGCATCCAGGTGGGCGACCGGACCATGCGAGCGAAACAGCGCACCGGTGAGTTCCTCGATCGTCAGCCGCGCCGTGCCGCGCTTGCCGACGACAACACCGCCGGCGGCGTTGGCGATCGATCCGGCCATGACACGATCAGCCCCTGCTGCAAGAGCCAGCGCGAAGGTCGCGATTACCGTGTCGCCGGCGCCCGAAACGTCGAACACTTCGCGCGCCTGCGTGGCGATATGGCGGGCATCGTCCGCACCGATGACGCTCATGCCCTTTTCGCTGCGCGTCGCGACGACGAAATCGAAACCGTGCGCCGAAATCAGCTGGCGTGCCGCCGCCTCGATTTCGTCGTCGGCAAACACTGCGCGGCCGACCGCCTCGCCGAGTTCCTTGCGGTTGGGCGTGATTGCCGTCGCGCCGGCATAACGCGCATAGTCGCGGCCCTTCGGGTCGACCAGCACCGGCTTGCCCGCTTCCCGACAGATCGAGATCAGCTCGCCGGCGACGCCGTCGAGCAGCACGCCCTTGCCATAGTCGGACAGAATGACGATGTCGGCGCGTGCCAGCGCTTCGCGAAAATGCCCGACCAATGTCGCGCGCTCGGCATCGCCCAGCGGCTTGATTTCCTCTTCGTCAAAACGCAGCACCTGCTGGTTGAGCGCGCTGAATCGGCTTTTGGACGACGTCATGCGATCGGCATCCTGCGCCAGCCCGCCGGTGTCGACGCGAAATTCGCCGAGCATGCGCATGAGGTTCTTGCCGGCCTCGTCAGCGCCGATCACCGAGACCGGTATGACGGCAGCGCCGAGCGAAACGATGTTGGCGACGACATTGCCGGCGCCGCCCATCGCCAGCGTTTCGCCGCGCCCGTGCAGCACGGGGATCGGCGCCTCCGGCGAAATGCGCTCGATCACGCCGTTGACGAAACGGTCGAGGATGAAATCGCCGACCACCAGCACGGTGGCGCCGCCGAAGCGCGAGATGGCGCGGTGAAGAGGTTCGGGAGAGGGCAGCTTGATCATGTCAACGCGCGGGAGGGCCGATTTTCAGTGACGGGAAATTCGATTGGCAGGGCCGGCCGTTCATGGCGATGCCGATATACCGCAATTTCAGCCGACGCAACGGCGGGCCTTCGACCGATCGCGGCGGCGAGACAATGCGTCAGCTTTTCTGCAACGCGACATGCACGCCCAGTCCGACAAGCACCGCACCGCCGGCGCGCCGCATCAGGCGCTGCGGGCGGCTCGACTGCCGCAGCCTGGCGATCACCGCGCCGGCCAGCACCACGCAAACAATGTCGGCCGACGAGAACATCAAATTGACGATTGTTCCAAGCACGACGAACTGCACCCAGACCGGAAACGCTGCCGAGGCATCGATGAATTGCGGCAGGAACGCCATGAAGAAAATCGCCGTTTTTGGGTTGAGCACCTCGACGGCAACGCTCTCGAAAAAGGCGCGGCGGGCGGATTTCGGCTGAATTCCCGGCAAGACAACGTCGCCTTGCGCCTTGGCGCGAAACAGCGAAACACCGAGCCAGACCAGATACAGCGCACCGACCAGCTTGACCGCCATGTAAAGCACCGGCACGGCATGGAAAAGCACCGACAGGCCGACAGCGGCGGCGAAGACATGAACGTAGCCGCCAAGATGGATGCCGAGCGCCGCCATCAGGCCGGACCACCGGCCGCGCGCCATGGTTTGCGCGGCGGCATAGAGCATGGCGGGGCCGGGGATATAGGCGAAGATCGCCGTGGTGGCGAAAAAGGCGACAAGCAGTTCGGTTGACGGCATTACCTTGCTCCTGTCGCCGGTCGGCCGGCAGGCCGACTGAAACGTGACGTTTGCGGCGCCACTATGGCGCTCATCCGCCGCCCCGCCACCTGCTTTGTCGACAGCCCGGCCCGCCTCCCCTATAAGGCCAGAATCCCACAAGGGCTACAACCGGCACAAGGTACCAGAGGCTTTCATGATCATCGTCACGGGCGGCGCCGGCATGATCGGTTCCAACATCGTCGCCGCGCTCAACGCCGAGGGTTTCAGCGACATCCTCGTCGTCGACGACCTCACCGACGGCCACAAGATCGCCAACCTCGCCGATCTCGAGATCGCCGATTATCTCGACAAGGACGATTTTCTGGCGCGGATGGAGGCCGGTGACCTCGGCCGCATCGAGGCGGTCTTCCACCAGGGCGCCTGCTCGACCACCACCGAATGGAACGGCAAGTTCATGATGGAGGTCAACTACGCCTATTCGAAGCGCCTGCTGCACGCCTGCCTGGCCCTGCGCGTGCCGTTCCTCTATGCCTCCTCCGCTTCGGTCTATGGCAGCGGCGCCGAGTTCCGCGAGGAGCCGCAATGCGAACGGCCGCTGAACGTCTATGCCTATTCGAAAAAACTGTTCGACGACTATGTCCGCCGCACCGTTTTCGATACCGATCACTCGCCGGTCGCGGGCCTGCGTTATTTCAACGTCTATGGACCGCGCGAGGCGCATAAGGGCGCCATGGCCTCTGTCGCCTTCCATCTGTTCAACCAGGTCGAGCAAGGCCAGAACCCGAAACTGTTCGGCGCCTATGGTGGTTTCGGGCCCGGCGAGCAGAGCCGCGACTTCATCCATGTCGGCGATGTCGCCGACGTCAATCTGTGGCTGTGGAAACGCGGCTCGAGCGGCATCTTCAACTGCGGCACCGGCAAGGCCCAGCCGTTCCGCGCCATTGCCGAAACGGTGATCGATACGCTCGGCCAAGGCCAGATCGAATTCATCGAGTTTCCCGACCACCTCAAGGGCAGCTACCAGAGCTTTACGCAAGCTGATATGTCCCGCTTGCGCGCAGCCGGTTACAATGGCCAGTTCCGCACAGTGGAAACCGGCGTCAGAGACTATGTCGAATGGCTGAAAGCCCAACGATCCTCGTGATCGGCCCACGCTGGGTGGGCGACATGGTGATGGCGCAGTGCCTGTTCCAGGCGCTGAGGGAGCTTCATCCGGATGCCGCCATCGACGTGCTGGCGCCGGCCTGGGCAGCACCGCTGGTCAAGCGCATGCCCGAAATCCGCCAGCAGATCGACCTGCCGCTGCAATCCGGCGCGTTCGAATTCCGCGTCCGAAGGCGCTTCGGCCGCCTGCTGCGCGGCCGCTACGACATGGCCTTTGTCCTGCCGGGAAGCTGGAAATCGGCGCTGATCCCGTTCTTTGCCGGCATTCCGCGCCGCGTCGGCCATCTCAGGGAAATGCGCTACGGGCTGCTGACCGACATCGTGCCCTTGCCCGATCGCCTGAAACGGCGCACCGCGCAGGCCTATTTCAGCCTTGCCCGCGGCGGCGCCTTCCAGACTCCAAAGCTTGCCGTCGATCAAGCCAGCCAGGCGGCGCTGCTCGGCCGTTTCGGGCTGACAGCGGGGAAATTCGTGGCACTCATGCCCGGGGCCGAATTCGGTCCGGCCAAGCGCTGGCCGAGCGAACACTATGCCGGGCTCGCCCGCGAGATGATGGCGAAAGGGTTTGGCGTGGCACTGTTCGGATCGAAGAACGACGCTGGGGTGACGGCGGAAATCGCCGCGCTGGCTCCGGGCGCCGTCGATCTTGCCGGCCAGACGCGGCTCGAGGATGCCATCGACCTGATCGCCGCGGCGAGGCTTGCCGTCTCCAACGACAGCGGGCTGATGCATGTCGCCGCCGCCGTCGGCACGCCGGTCGTCGCCGTCTACGGCTCGACCTCGCCTGAGAACACGCCGCCGCTCGCCGAGCGCCGCGAACTGGTCTGGCTCGGCCTGTCCTGTTCGCCCTGCCACAAGAAGACCTGCCCACTCGGTCATCTCAACTGCCTGAAGACGCTGGAGGTCGAACGCGTCGTGGCGGCGGCGGAGCGGCTGCTGCCGGCCGCCGCATGAAAGTGCTGATCATCAAGACATCGTCCATGGGCGACGTCATCCACACTTTCCCGGCGATCGAGGACGCGCGCCACGCTCGGCCGGATATCTCCTTCGACTGGTGTGTCGAAGAGGCATTTGCCGGCATTGTGGCGCTGCATCGAGCCATCCAAACCATCCACAGCGTGGCGATCCGGCGCTGGCGCAGGAAGCTGCTCGAGCCCGGCACATGGCGGGAAGTGATCGGCTTGCGCCGCGCCTTGCGCGATTGCCGCTACGACCTCGTTCTCGATGGGCAAGGCTTGCTGAAATCGGCGCTGGTGGCGCGGCTGGCGGCAGCGCCGATCGCCGGTTTCGATCGGTCGAGCGCTCGGGAGCCGTCGGCGACCTTGTTCTACGACCACCGGTATCCCGTGCCGCGCGGCCTGCATGCCATCGAGCGCACGAGACGCCTGTTCGGGCTGGCGCTCGGCTACGAGCCGGATTTTTCCCGGCTTGACTCCGGCATCGCGCCGCCGGCCGGAAGATCCATTCTTGTCGGTGAAAAGACCGCCTTCCTGCTGCATGGCACCAGCCGCGAGGACAAGAAATGGCCGGTCGCGGACTGGATCGAAACCGCCCGTCTGCTGGTGGACAAGGGGATGACACCGGTCACCACCTGGTCGAACGATCGGGAACAGGCGGCTGCCGAAGCGATCGCCGGCGCCGTTTCGCAAACCGTGGTGGTCGCCAGGTCGCCGCTTGCCGAGATCGCCGCTGTCATCGGCGGCTCGGCGCTGGTCATCGGCGCGGACACCGGCCTGACCCATCTCGCCAGCGCTTTCGGCCTGCCGACGGTGGCGATATTCCTCGCTACCGAGCCCGGCCTGACCGGCCCGCGCGGACCATTCTCATCGACGCTGCTGGCCAGGCCCGGTCACAGCGTCACCCCGCCGGAGGTGATGGCGGAAGCCGAAAGGCTTGTGGAGCGCCAGACGCTTGGTCAGGCCGGTGGCCGCTGATTTGCTCAATCAATTCAATCGGAAAGGTGCCCCTTCCCTTCTCCCCCTGTGGGAGAAGGTGGATCGGCGCGAAGCGCCGAGACGGATGAGGGGTGTTGGACGGAGTGCGGAGGGAGCCAGCTGGAACACCCCTCATCCGACCTCGCTTCGCGAGGCCACCTTCTCCCACAGGGGGAGAAGGCAGAGCAGCGCCAATCCCCTAGATAAATTGCACCTGGACGATCTCGTAGCCCCTGGCGCCGCCCGGTGCGTTGACCTCGATGGCGTCGCCGACTTCCTTGCCGATCAGGGCGCGGGCGATCGGCGAGGAGATCGAGATGCGGCCGGATTTCACGTCCGCTTCCTGGTCGCCGACAATCTGGTAGGTCTTTTTCTCCTCGGTATCCTCGTCGACCAGCACCACGGTGGCGCCGAACTTGACCTTGTCGCCGCTAAGCTTGGTGACGTCGATCACCTCGGCCCGCGCGATCAGGTCCTCGAGTTCGTTGACCCGGCCCTCATTGAGGCTCTGTGCCTCTTTTGCCGCGTGATATTCGGCATTTTCGGAGAGGTCGCCATGCGAGCGCGCTTCGGAAATCGCCTCGATGATACGCGGCCGCTCCTGTTGCTGGCGCCAGCGCAGTTCTTCCTTCAATGACGCGAACCCCTCGCCTGTCATCGGGACCTTGTTCATAATGCCTGACCTTTCCTGCCGCCGCCCCCGCAATCGGGAGCGACCTTGTCGATGGTACAAAAAGAAAACGGTCCGGCAGCCTCGGGCTAACGGAACCGTCTCACCACAATTTCGCAAGATATAGCAATCTTCGCGGGTTTTTCACGTCCAAAAAGTCGGTTTTTGAAAAATCATCCACCGATTGCACGGCTGACCCCATGTCAAGCGGGGGTTTCCAAGATCGTATCGTGTACCGTGATGCCAAATCTCGGTTGTGGCCAACATGTGCAGCACAGCAAAAAACCGGCTGCGATCGCTCACAGCCGGTTATGAGCAGCGTTCCGGAGGATCAGCTCCTCATGAAATGATCGATCTGCTCCGACAGCATACCGTATTCGCGAGATCCCTTGCCCGTGCGCTTCTCGATTTCGCGGAGCTGTTCCTGGGCGCCAGCAAGATCGCCGATCTGCAGGTGCGCCTCGCCGAGATATTCGCGCACCAGCGTGTAGTTCGGGTCGATGCGCAGCGCTTCCTCGTAATAGCCGAGGCCGACGGTGACGCGGCCGGAATGGCGGTGCGAATAGCCGAGATAGTTGAGGATGCGCGGGTCCTGCTTGTTGGCGGCGAGGCTGAGCACGGCGATCGCCTCGTCGTAGCGTCCATCCATCGCCAGCGCGCGACCGGCATCATAGATGCTGTCGTCATCCAACATGCCTTGCTTCGGCGAGACACATTTCTTCTGCTTCTTGTCCCAGGCCTGCCCCTTCTTGCACTGGCTCTGGCCGCCGCCGCCATTGCCGCCGCCGCCGCCACCACCTCCCCCGCCTTCACCAGCCGAAAACGCCGGAGCCGCAATCAGCGGCAGGGCGGCAATGGCCATGGCGTAAATCAGCAATCGTCTGCGCATTACACTCTCCTTTGAACCTGACAATGCAACACTAACGCCGGGCCGAAGCCGTTTCGTCCCCGGAAAATGCCATCCTATCTCAAAACCGCGATCTCTCCCAGCAAGGCCATCTTATCCCGGGAAGAGAGGGCATCGGAAATCATGCTCACGATCAACGCCGCCGCGCAAGATAACGTGACGAGCGCTGCAAATCCGCTATCATCGGGCCGACCGAGCACGAAGCAGGGAGACGGCCGGTGCAGCAACGCGTTGAACGAGACTGGGAGCTTTCGATCGGTCCCGACACCGTGCGCCTGTTCATCCTGAAGGCGAAGGCGCTCAGCGCCGCCGTCAACGAAGACTATGCCGACGGCGCCGAGCACGAGGTAGAGCTCGACGGCAACGCGCACGACAACCACCATCATGACGGCCTTGCCGAGGAAAGCTCCGAAGATCTCACCGAAGAAGAATTGCGCGAGCTGATCGACGATCTCAATGTCGACGAAGCGGCCGAACTGATTGCGTTGGCCTGGGTCGGCCGCGGCGACTATGACGCGACGGAATGGACGGACGCGCTGTCCGCCGCCCGCGAGCGCGCCAACAAGCGCACGGCAAAATATCTGCTCGGCATGCCGCTGCTGGCGGACTGGCTCGAGGAAGGCCTGGAAGCGATCGGCGCGTGACGGCGCGGTTACCGATTGTGATCGCCTCGAACCTTCGTCCAAGGCAACTTCCCTGCATCCTGGCCGTTGCGAGCTGATGGCGGCGTTCGGGTTTTCCAGATTGTGCAGACTGATGCTCGCCGTTGCGATGGCGTCGCTGCTGGCGGGACCTGCATTACCCAAGGCGCCCGAACTACCGCAAACCGCACCGGTTCCCCAGCTCAACCGGGAAGCCACATCGCCATCGCCAACCGAGATCCCGGTCCCCGAACCACGCCCCGCTCCGGAGGCTGAGCGGCCCAAAAACGGTCAGCCTCAAAACGATCAGCCCCAAAATGGCCAGTCCAAGACCGAGCAGCCGGAGCCACCGGCGATCGCACCGCAGCCGCCTGAAAAGCCGGCGCAGGCCGAGCCGCCGGCAAACCCATCGGTCGCGCCACCAAACCCGGCCGAGGCAGACGAGAAGGCCGAGCAAAAAATCCTTCCAGATCCTCGATCGGTCGCCATTGCCGGGAAAGAAATGCCGCCGGAGGAGTTGGCCTGCCGCAGGCGGCTGAAGTCGATGGGCGTCGATTTCGAGGAGCGCAAGCCCGAGCATGATACGGCGGTCGGTTGCTCGATCCCCTACCCGATCGTGCTGAAGACGCTCGGCAAATCCATCGCCATCGGCCCGGACCCAGAGCTCAATTGCCAGATGGCGGAAGCGGCCGCCCGCTTTGCTGCTTCGGTCATTCAGCCTGCCGCAAAGGCCGAGTTCGGCATGGATGTCAAATCGATCGGCCAGGCCTCCGCCTTCGTCTGCCGGCCGCGCCACGCCGGCGGCAAACTGTCGGAGCACGCCTTCGGCAACGCGCTCGACATCGCCAGCTTCACGCTTTCCGACGGCAAAGAGATCGATGTCGGGCCAACGCCGCCGGAAAAGGACGCGAAATTCCTGAACGCAGTGCGCAAGGCGGCCTGCGGACCGTTCAAGACCGTGCTTGGTCCCGGCAGCGATGCCGATCATTCGCTGCATCTCCATTTCGATCTCGAGCCGCGCCGCAATGGCGGCACGTTTTGCCAATGACGCCGGCCGCCGGTAATGGGCGCCGCAATTTGGCCGCAGGCGTGAACAGCGCCGCTGATTTTTCCTTTACTCTTCAGGTTTAGAGTCTGTGCCATCTGGGGACAGGAACCCTTCCGATGGCCGGGCTATTTCGCGCTGCGCTTGCCGCTGCGCGGCACACAGAATGCGCGCGCATAGCCGGCAGGCTTGCCGCCCTGCTTGCCGTGGCGGCGGTCTCGGCCTGCAATACCGGCAGCGTGCTGTCGCTGCAGCCGGCCGTCGATATCGGCAGCCAGACCGCTGCCGTCCCGCCCAATTCCGACCCGCAATATTCCGACCCGCAATATTCCGGCGCGCAAGATTCCGGGCCGCAATATTCGGGTATGCAGCGTCTCGTCCCGTCCAACCCCTATATGACCGCCGCCTATCCGCGCCTGGACAACCCGATGTCGCCGGCCGAACAGATGCCGGCCACAGAGATCGATTGCCGCAAGGAATTGAAACGCCTCGGCGTCGTCTACACCGATGTTGCGCCGATCCATGAAGGCCAGTGCGGCATCGACTATCCGGTCAAGGTCTCGGCCATCGGCAGCGTCGAGATGAAGCCGGCCGCGACGCTGACCTGCGACATGGCCGCCAGCTTTGCCGGCTGGACCAGGAACGAACTCGTGCCGTCGGCCCGCTGGCGCTATTTCTCAGGCGTCAAGACCATCCACCAGGGCTCGAGCTATTCCTGCCGCAGGATTGCCGGCGAAGGTGTTTTGTCGGAACACGGCAAGGGCAATGCGCTCGACGTGATGAGCATCGAGCTTAACAATGGCGACGACATCGACGTCCGCAAGCCCGGCCTGTTCGCCTTCCGCACGCGCGGCTTCCTCAACAATGTGCGCGCCGACGGCTGCCAGTATTTCACCACCGTGCTCGGCCCCGGCTATAACTACGACCACCGCAACCATTTCCATTTCGACATCAAGAACCGCAAGAACGGCTATCGCGCCTGCCGCTGATTGCAGCCCCTGCCCAAGACTTGCTGCGCCGGTTAAGATGGTGCGCAGACGCTTGGGTGGTGCCTCTTGAGCCAACGGAGCCTTCGACGACGTGCAACGACCTGGCTGGTGGCATGCTGTGCCGCCTATCTTTCGCTCGCCTATTTCGCCGCGCCTGAGTTCTGGACGTTACGGGACCGCAATTTTCGCAATCAGCAATTCGAGATGGTGACGCACACGCCGCAAGGCATTCCGGGCGATCCGATCAATGTCGGCCTTGTCGGCACCAAGAAGGAGGTTGTCCATGCTTTTGCCGTCGCCGGCTGGGATACGGCAGACGCCATCACGCTGAAGACCGCGATCGAGATCGGCGAAAGCGTGCTGTTCAACCGCCCCTATCCCGACGCGCCGGTCAGCCGGCTTTTGTTCGAAGGCCGCGCCCAGGACCTAGCCTTCGAAAAGCCGGTCGGCGACAGCGCCGACCGGCGCCACCACGTCCGCTTCTGGCAGACCCATGCGACCGGAGACGACGGCCGGCCGCTCTGGCTCGGCTCGGCAAGCTTCGACCGGGGCGTCGGCCTCAGCCATGACACCGGCGCGATCACCCATCATATCGGCCCCGACGTCGACGCCGAGCGCGACGGGCTGATGCACGACCTCTCCGCCGCCGGCATGCTGATCTCGACCAGCGAGATACCAGGCGTCGGCGCCACGAAGACCGGGCGCAACGGCGAAGGCGATCCCTATTTCACCGACGGCAGGGCCATCATCGGGGTCCTGTTGCAACTGCCGTAGGCGCGCAATCGGCCTTCCCGTCTGACAGCCATTTCGTCCCGACGGGCTCAGGGCACGGTGATCACGATCTTGCCGAACGGTCCTGTCTCCAGACGCTCAAATGCCTGCGGCACCTCGTCGAAGCCAAACACCTTGTCGATCACCGGCTTGATCGCGAGCGTCTCGATCGCCTGGTTCATTCGCTCGAAAGCGCGGCGGTGGCCGATCGATATGCCTTGTACGACGATCCGGTTGCGTATGAACGGCAGGACCGGAAAATTGAGTTCCATGCTGCCGAGAAGGCCGATCACCGAAAGCCGGCCGTCGGCGCCCAGCGCGTTGAGCGAGCGTCGCGCATTGTCGCCGCCGACCATTTCCAGCACGTGGCTGACGCCGGCGCCGTTTGTCAGCTCACGCGCGGCCTCGTCCCATGCCGGCCGGCTGCGATAGTTTATCCCTTGCCAGGCGCCGAGCGCCTTCGCCCGTTCGAGCTTCTCGTCGCTGCTCGAGGTGACGATGGCGCGCAGGCCGAAGGCGGCGGCAAATTGCAGCGCAAACAGCGACACGCCGCCGGTGCCCTGGATGAGAACGGTTTCGCCCGGGATCGGCTTGGCCGCCTCGACCAGCGCGAACCACGCCGTCAGCGCCGCAATCGGCAGCGTCGATGCCTCGACGTCGCTGAGCGACGGCGGCGCCGCCACGGCGGCATCCTCATCAAAAAGCACATGCTCGGACAGCATGCCGGGCAGTGACGAACCAAGCGTATGCTTGTGCAGCACCGGCGGGGCGTCGCCGTCCGGCCAGTCGGCGATCACCTGGCCGAGCACGCGCTGCCCAATGCCGAAGCGGCTGACTTCGCTGCCTATGGCGACTACTTCGCCTACCGCGTCCGATGTCGGCACGAACGGAAAGCTGAGGTCCGGTATCAGCACGCCATCGACGATCATCCTGTCCTTGTAATTCAGCGATACCGCAGTGACGCGTACCAGAAGATCATGCGGCCCGGCTTGGGGCAGCTTTCCATCAGCCGGCTTCAACCTGGACAGGCCGAAACCGTTCATCTGCCAGGATCTGTTTTCGGTGCTCATTTGGTTCGCGCTCCGTGGTTGATGATTGCGCGAGACATTTACGCCGTTTCACTATGGAGAAAAGTGCTTCCATGTGGCATGTTCTGCAACAGATTAAGGAGCAAAACTCTACAATAGGGGCGCTTCATTGGAATCAGCCAATTTGCAAGGCATCGTCGCATTCGTTCACGCGGTGGAGGCCGGCAGCTTCACCGGCGCCGGCGCGCGGCTGCATGTCACCAAATCGGCGGTCGGCAAGTCGATCGCGCAGCTGGAACAGCGATTGGGCGTTCGCCTGCTCAACCGCACCACCCGTAGCCTCAGCCCGACCAGCGAGGGCCTGAGCTATTACGAAGCCTGCGTCAGGGCATTGGCCGAGATCGATGCCGCCCAGTCGCTGCTCGCTTCCCGCAAGCAGGTGCCTTCCGGCCGGCTTCGTGTCGACCTGCCTCTGGCCTTCGGCCGCCGGTGCGTCGCCCCAGTGCTGTTCGAGATTTCCAAAAGATATCCGGATCTGACGATGGAAATCTCCTTCAACGACCGGCGCGTCGACCTGATCGAGGAAGGCATCGACCTGACGGTGCGTATGGGCGACCTCGACGACAGCTTGTCGCTCGCCGCGCGCCGCATCTATGCCCAGCGTTCGGGCGTCTGCGCCGCCCCCGCCTATCTCGACGCCCATGGCAGGCCGCAATCGATCGAGGACCTGGCCAGGCACAGCCTCATCGGCTACGGCCGCGATGGCACGGTCCATCCCTGGACCGTCAGGCACGCCGACGGCCGTCTCGAAAAATTCGCGCCCAAGGCGCGGCTGGTGCTCGGTCACGGCGAACCGATGCTCGATGCGGTACTGGCCGGCTGCGGCATCGTCTATCTGCCGACATGGCTGACGGCCGACAGCATCAGGCGCGGCGAGCTCGAAATGGTTCTGTCGGACAGTCTTGTCGAAAACACCGTGGTGCATGCCATCTGGCCGGTAACACGCAATCTCGCGCCAAAGGTGCGCGTCGTCGTCGACGCCCTGATCGAGCATTTTGCCGCGCCGCCCTGGGATGTGGCAGGAGTGCCGCCTGATTGCCCGGCTCGCTAAATTTAAAAAGCGCGACCGTCCTATTTTCGAAAACAGCGCGGCAATGCTATGGACCCGGCATGCTTTATGCTGAAATTGCCATCGTGGTCGTCCTCATCTGCATTAACGGCCTTCTGTCGATGTCCGAGCTCGCCATCGTCTCGTCGCGGCCGGCGCGCCTCAAGACGATGATCGACCGCAACGTCAAGGGCGCCGGCCGGGCCCTGGCGCTCGGCGCCAATCCGGGAAAATTCCTGTCCTCGGTGCAGATCGGCATCACTTTGGTCGGCGTCTTGTCCGGTGCCTTTTCCGGCGCCACGCTCGGCGAGCGGCTGGCCACCTCCCTGGCGTCGGCCGGCATCCGCGAAAGCCTCGCCGATCCGCTCGGCGTCGGCATCGTCGTCGCCCTCATCACCTATGGCTCGCTGATCATCGGCGAACTGGTGCCCAAGCAGATCGCATTGCGCGACCCCGAACGGGTCGCCGTCAGGGTTGCCCCGGCAATGACCATCCTCGCCGGCGTCTCGGCGCCGCTGGTCTTCCTGCTCGATTTTTCCGGCCGCGCCCTCCTGTGGCTGCTTGGCCAGCGCGGTCAGAGCGAGGATAAGGTCACCGACGAGGAGATCAAGATGCTGGTCGCCGAAGCCGAGCACCACGGCACCATTGAATCCGACGAACGGCGGATGATCGCCGGCGTCATGCGGCTCGGCGACCGTGCCGTGCGCGCGGTGATGACGCCGCGCACCGAAGTCGACTGGATCAATCTGCAATCCGACGAGGCGGCCATCAGGAAGCTGCTGATGGACACCCAGCATTCGCGCCTGCCGGCCGGCGACGGCGGCGTCGACGCCATGATCGGCGTCGTCCAGACCCGCGACGTGCTGGCCGCAATGCTCGGCGGCCGCGCTCTCGACCCGCGCCGGCACGTGCGGGCTGCGCCGATCGTGCACGACCAGGCCGACGCGCTGGACGTGCTTGCGACGCTGAAGGAATCCGACGTGCCGATGGCGCTGGTGCATGACGAGTACGGCCATTTCGAAGGCATCGTCACCCCGGCCGACATTCTGGAAGCGATCACCGGCGTCTTCCGTTCGGATCTCGACGCCGGCGAAGAGGAAAACGCCGTCAAGCGCGAGGACGGCTCATGGCTGCTCGCCGGCTACATGCAGGCCGACGAGATGGCAGAGGTCCTCGGCATCGACCTGCCTGAGAGCCGCGATTATGAAACCGTCGCCGGCTATGTGCTGTCGCATTTGCACCATCTGCCGGCGACCGGCGAATGTGTCGACGCGCAAGGCTGGCGCTTCGAGGTCGTCGACCTCGACGGCCGCCGCATCGACAAGCTCATCGCCACCCGCCTGCCCGGCGGCCACCGCGAGGTCGTGCGCTAAGGATCGACGCTACTTATGGGCTATATGCTCGCGGCGACACCGCTCGCACAGTCAAAGTTGATTGGGAATACCGCCTATGGTCGACCACCTTTTCGCCGACCCATATCTCGCTGCCGTCTACGATGCCTGGCACCCGAGATCTGCGCGCGACGACTATGATTTCTACCTGCCCCGCATTCTAACAGCAGACGCGGTGCTTGATGTCGGATGTGGAACGGGCACCCTCCTTCACGAGGCACGCCTGGCCGGACATTCAGGGCGGCTCTGCGGCATCGACCCAGCACCCGGCGTGTTGAATCGCGCACGAACGCGCGCGGATATCGAATGGGTTCTCGGCGATCTCCAATCGGCCGGCTGGACAGCCGAATTTGATCTCATTGTGATGACGGGGCACGCATTCCAGGCCCTTGTCAGCGACGAAGACCTGAGGGATTTCATGGCGGCTGTCCGACACGCCCTTGTCCCAGGCGGATGCTTCGCGTTCGAAACGCGGAACCCTTCGGTGCGGGCGTGGGAGCACTGGACACCCGAAAATGCGGTCGTCGTTGAGCTGCCTGACGGGTCGCTGGTGCAGATCACAACAGAGGTGATCGTGCCGTTCGATGGACAGACGGTGACATTCACCCACAGGTTCGGCGGAAAGCATCCGAGCCTTCCGCAAGTTAGTCGCAGCACCTTGCGATTCCTCGAGACGGACGCCTTATCGAGCCTGCTGGGGAACGCGGGGCTACGGATCGAACAGCAATTCGGCGACTTTGACGGCAGCCCACTTGGCCCTTCGAGCCCAGAGATCATCACGTTCGCGGCCAGATGAAAAGGAGCATCCGCTCTCCAGCCCTGCAAGCAACGACAACTCGCGGCCCCATTGCGGACGTGGAGCCGTATTTTGCGGCGGCTGCGACGCAGAAATGAGACTGCCGACCGTCAGCCAGGTCAAGCTTGGCAATCGCAGGACTCAGCGATCAATCGATTGCCTCGATGCCTTGTGCCCTCAGCCGTTCGAGATGGTCCATCATCCAGAGTGCCGGTTAGATAGACCCAGGCTGCCTGCTTTCGCGCGCCGTAGTTGGCGCTGTGGCCGGCTTCGATCAGGTCTCCCGGTTTAAGGTCGGCCCGCGTGCCGTGGTAGAATTGGCGCGGCTGGTCGGAGGCTGTCATCGGCTCGCTACTCATCCTCGTCGTCCCAGGCATCATGGTGTCGTAGCGCGCACTATTTCATGCACGCCATCGAATCAAGCCTCCGGCCGCGCGGTTATCGGCCGTCCGCGCTCAGCGCTGCCGACACCCATTCCGGCCATACCGCCCGATGCGCGCTAGCGGTCGGCTGCCGGCGCGGTTATTATCGGCGCCTGCACCGTCGCTAAGGTGGAAAATGGATCTGCAAGCCTTCAGGGAATCGATTGCGAAACCACAGCCGCCAGCCGGCTTGAGCCCTGCCCTGCAGGCGCTGTGGTGGGATGCAAAGGGCGATTGGGCTAAGGCGCACGAGTGCGCGCAGCAGCGCGACGATACGGCGGGCATGCACGTGCACGCCTATCTCCACCGCAAGGAAGGCGACCAGTCGAATGCGGAATATTGGTATCGCCGCAGCAACGCGGCGCCGTCGACCTTAACGCTTGACGAGGAATGGCAAGAGTTGGCGCGTACACTTTTGCAGCAAAGCTGACGCTTGCTCAGTCATCGTAAAATAGCCGGTCCTGCATCCACTCTCCGGGGTTTCAGCTGGCGCCCTGTGGCTTGTCCCTGCCGTTCCATTCCGCATTGCGCGCCTGCGCCTCTTCGGCGATCAGCTTGAACTCCCGCATCTTCGCAGCTTCGATGGCGAATGCGCGGCTTGGCAGGACGCCAGGGTCCTCCTGACTGTTCTGAAACTGAAAACGGGCCTCCAGTTCGGCCCATATTCGCTCGGGTGCCGTATCCTTGCTGGCAAGCAGCGCAACAACCAGCGCCAGAGTCTCGCGCTGGGCGTTCAGCCGCCCTTCGATCTCTTCATTCGGCAATTCGGACATGCGGGTCGCTTCCAGTTTCTGGCTCAACGGCAAAATCGCACCCTTGTTCCGGAATCCAGCGACGGCACGTGAGCAATTCCGAAAACGCGAGCAACAGTTTTCCCGTTAACCGACAGGGTCCGACCGGGGCTGTGGTTCCGCATCGTCGACCCCTCCAGGTTGACAGCGCAGGCCCATCGATTTAAGTTCGCGTTAGTGGCCACTAACGCGAAACACTGGACAGCGCTTGGAGACTCGACGAGGCGCACGATATTCGAACTGTTGGTCGAACATCCTTGCTCGGTCAACGGACTTGCTCGTGTGCTGCCTGTAACCAGGCCGGCGGTCTCTCAGCACTTGAAAGTACTCAAGGATGCCGGGCTCGTGGCCGACGCGCGCTCAGGCAAGGAACGAATATACCGTATCGATCCGAACGGCCTGGCAAGTCTGCGCGCGGAAATCGATGAGTTCTGGAGCAAGACCCTGGCAGGTTACAAACTGGCCGTCGAGCATCCAAAGAAGGACCAGCCATGAGCAAGCATGCTGCAACCGCGCCCGTAAGGCATTTCGTCGTTGTCGAGGCACCTATCGCGCGTGCCTTCAAGGTCTTCACCGAGGATTTCGGGAAATTCAAACCTCGCGAGCACAATCTTCTTGCCGTGCCGATCACAGAGACCATCTTCGAACCCTGGGTCGGGGGCCACGTTTACGATCGCGGCGTGGACGGCAGCGAGTGCCACTGGGCTCGTGTGTTGGCTTACGATCCCCCCGGCCGGCTCGTTCTGAGCTGGGACATCAGTCCTCGGTGGCAGATTGAGAGCGACCTGAACAAAACCAGCGAATGGGAAGTCAGGTTCACGCCTGAGACGGAGAACCGGACCCGGGTCGAGATCGAGCACCGGAATCTCGAGCGCCATGGCGAAGGCTGGGAGGGCGTGCGCGTGGGGGTTGATAGCGATCAAGGCTGGCCGCTGTACCTGCGGCGGTTCCAGGGCCTTTTCCCCGGTGTGGCGGCCTGACCCGTCCGCGCCCTTGCGAGCATGACTCGCAAGCACCGTCTGGTCCACTGCGATTCCAGGGAGCGGAGACAACATGGAAGTCTATTGGTTAAGTCTTCTCGGCGTGCTCGCGCTCTGTTTGCTATCGGTAGTGTTGGCAGTCTACTCGGGTTCGTCCAGAGGTTTGCAGGAGCGCTGGCAGGACCGGTAGTCCCGGCAGACGACGACAACCGGCGCTATAGGATCGACCGGGTTCACATGAATTCGGTCGAGGCACTGGCGCCCTTGATCGTGCCCGCAGTGCCAGCGATGATGGTTGGTGTTGGAGCGGCCAGTTTGGCGACATTGGTCTAGACCCACCTGGCGATACGCCTCCTCCACCTGGGAATCTACCTGCGTGGTGGAAACGCCGCCAAGGGGGGTAGTGTCAGGACGATCTTGTACGTCTCTGGCGCGCTGCTCACGTTGGCCCTCATCGTTTTGACTGGATGGGCAGCACTCAACTGACGTTGGCGCCACTTCTTGAGGCTACAGTTCGCGAGACTCGGCGGCTGACGCTATGAAACCTTCTGATTTTTAACCCGTTATCGCCGGATGCCCGAGGCTAAATTTAAGCTGAAATCGGTTGACGGCGCCCGAACGCGCGATGCCGAGAAGTCGCGCCGCGAGAAACAATCGACTGTCGAAGTCGCGTCAGAGGTCGTCGGCGAGCCCGCGCCGCCGCCGGATGTCACCGAACCCGATCCTGAGCTGACACCTGAAGAGGCCGAGCGGGCGCGCAAGAGATACCTGCTTAAGCGCTTCTGGATCAGCGCGCGCGGTTACTGGAGCGGCAGTGGCGACAGGGTCGCCTGGCCGTTGACGATCGGGCTGTTGGTCCTGATCGTCGCCAATGTCGGCTTCCAGTATGGGATCAATGTCTGGAATCGCGCAATTTTCGACGCCATTGAGCAACGCAATGCCCACACCGTATATTGGCTGAGCGCCGTATTCCTGCCACTCGTGATCGGAAGCGCCAGCCTTGTGGTGGCACAAGTCTTCTTTCGCATGAGGATACAGCGCCGCTGGCGTTCCTGGCTCACCACCGCGGTCATCGCGCGCTGGCTCGCAAGCGGCCGCTACTATCAGCTGAACCTCGTCGGCGGCGATCACAGCAACCCCGAAGCCCGCATCGCCGAGGATTTGCGGATTGCCACCGAATCGCCCGTCGATTTCATCGCCGGTGTCATCGTCGCATTTCTGTCGGCCTCGACCTTCATCGTGGTGCTGTGGACGATCGGCGGCGCCCTGACCCTGACGATTGCAGGTTCGACCGTCACCATTCCCGGCTTCCTGGTCATCACCGCGGTGCTCTATTCCGCGATCACGTCCACTTCGATGGCGGTCATTGGCCGTCATTTCGTCCACCTCTCCGAGGAAAAAAATCAGGCGGAAGCCGAGTTCCGCTACACGCTGACGCGCGTGCGGGAAAACGGCGAGAGCATCGCATTGCTCGGCGGCGAGGAGGAGGAGCGCAGCGGCATGGACAAGACATTTGCCCATGTGCTCAGGCAATGGGCGCTCCTTGCAGGCCAGCACATGCGCACGGCGCTGGTGTCTCAGGGGTCGAGCCTGTTTGCGCCTGTCGTGCCGGTCTTGCTTTGCGCTCCAAAGTTCCTCGAAGGCAGCATGACACTTGGACAGGTCATGCAGGCTGCCTCGGCCTTTGCCATCGTGCAGGGCGCGTTCGGATGGCTGGTCGACAACTATCCCCGTCTCGCCGATTGGAACGCCTGTGCTCGACGCATCGCTTCGCTGATGATGTCGCTCGACGGGCTCGAGCGGGCGGAACAGAGCAACACGCTGGGACGCATAAAGCGCGGCGAGACCGGCGGCAATGCGATGCTCAGCCTGAACAATCTCTCCGTGTCGCTCGACGACGGCACCGCCGTGGTCAAGGAAACCGAGGTCGTGATCGAACCAGGCGAGCGGGTGCTCGTCGCCGGCGAATCCGGCTCGGGCAAGAGTACGCTGGTGCGGGCCGTCGCGGGTCTGTGGCCATGGGGTAGCGGCAGCGTCAACATCCGCGCCGACAGACGGTTGTTCATGTTGCCGCAACGGCCCTACATCCCGACCGGGACGCTTCGCCGCGCTGTCGCCTATCCAGGCGCCGCCGACAACTGGACGCTGGATAAGATCAAGGCTGCCCTCGACAAGGTGGGGCTCGACTACCTCAACGACCGGATCGAGGAGGACGCGCCATGGGACCAGACCTTGTCGGGTGGCGAAAAGCAGCGCCTCGCCTTCGCGCGTCTTCTGCTGCACCGCCCCGATATCATCGTGCTGGACGAGGCAACGTCGGCACTCGATGAGAAGAGCCAGGACAAGATGATGGAGATGATTATTCGCGAATTGCCGAAGGTCACCATCATAAGCGTAGCGCACCGCGCCGAGCTGGAGGCCTTCCACAGCCGCAAGATCACATTGGAGCGGCACAAGGGCGGCGCAAAACTTGTCAGCGATATCGAACTCGTCCCGCGCAAGGACAGACGGAACTTGCTCATGCGCCTTCTGAGGCAACGGCGCGCCAACGGAAAGCCAGCGCGACCTTGAGCAAAGCGGCGCTGCCCTACGCAAAGAGTGAGGCCGCCGGTCGGATCAGGCGGACCATCGCCGGTTCGAGTCACTGCCCGCATCTGGTCCTGAAAGCAGCAGTCGTGGTACCTTGATTCCGGGCAGCTGCTGCTGTCGGAACGTCGATGGCACGAGCGCATTTCCATGTCCGGTGCAACGCCGATGCAACCCGGGTTGATTTCAAAAGCCCAGATTGATTTCGAAAGCAAAGGGACCAGCAATGACAATCGCCAAGAACACGATCTGCCTTTGGTACGACAAGGACGCCGAGGCTGCGGCCCGCTTCTATTCCGAGATTTTTCCCGACAGTTCGGTGAAATCCGTCCACCGCGCTCCCAGCGACTACCCGTCCGGCAAGGCCGGCGACGTGCTGACGGTCGAGTTCACGGTCGTCGGCATCCCCTGTCTCGGCCTCAATGGCGGGCCCGCGTTTAAGCACAACGAAGCCTTCTCCTTCCAGATCGCCACCGACGATCAGCAGGAGACCGATCGCTATTGGAACGCCATCGTCGGCAATGGCGGCCAGGAAAGTGCCTGCGGCTGGTGCAAGGACAAATGGGGCATCTCCTGGCAAATCACGCCGCGCGTGCTGACCGAAGCGATGGCCGCCGGCGGCGATGAAGCAAAGCGCGCATTCGAGGCGATGATGGAGATGAAGAAAATCGACGTTGCAGCGATCGAGGCGGCGCGGCGCGGCTGACAGTTTCGGGTGGCCCGACGCGAAAAGATCAGGGCAGAGCGGCCGGAAATGCTGCCGGCCCATCATCTCCAGGCAGGCGTGCGATGGTGCTGAACTGCGCTGCGTTTTACGACGCCGAACTGCGACGGCACAACGAGGTCTTCAGGGCTGCGGTCAAGGTGGGAACGCGCGATCGCGTGCTCGATATCGGATGCGGTTCGGGACAATCCTCTCGTGATGCTGCCCGTGTCGCGGTGGAAGGCAGCGTGCTCGGCGTGGACGTATCGGCGCAGATGCTCGAGATCGCCCGGAAGTGTAGCGCGAAAGAGGGATTGCGAAACGTCGCCTTTGAGCGCGGCGATGCGCAATTGCTGGTATTTCCGCGCGCCGGTTTCGATCTGTGCATTAGTCGGTTTGGAGTGATGTTCTTTGCCGACCCCGCGGCGGCGTTCGCCAACATCGCCCGGGCGTTGCGACCAGGGGCACGTCTTGTGTGGATGGTATGGCAGTGCGAGGGCCGCAACGAGTGGGCGACTGCCATTCAGCGGGCGATTGCGCCGGGGACCGCCATATCGGGGGGCGCCGCCACCCCGTTTTCGCTTGGCGACCCCGCCATCACCGCGGAGATCTTGCGTGCATCCGGTTTCGTTTCGGTCGACTTTGCCGAAGTGCATGAGCCGGTCTTCTACGGCCAAGACATCGATGCGGCCTATGACGCTTTGCTTGGCCTGCAACTGGTCAAGGATCCGCTCGCCCGCGCGGATGTGGATGTCGACGCGGCGCTGCGGCAGTTGCGCGATCTGCTCGACGCGCATTTGACCGCGGACGGTGTGCTTTTCGACTCGCGTGCCTGGATCGTCACCGCGTTTCGGGCGAGCCGATAGTAACCACTCGATGTAGACGATCCTGTTCTCTCGGCCTTCCCGTCAGTCCATTTGCGGCGTGACTTCTGAAAGCAGCCAATCCCTGAAAGCCTTGACTTTGCGCTGACGGATCGCCTCCGGCGGGTAGACGAAATAGAAGCTGGAGGGGGATTTCAGGGCGTAGCCGAAGGGGCGGACAAGTCGCCCGGCGGCAAGGTCGGCCGCAACGAGCATGGTCCGGCCGAGCACCACCCCCTCGCCTTGTGCGGCCGACTCCATGGCAAAGGTGGCAGAGTCGAAGGTAATCCCGCTCTGCGGGTCCACGCCCTCGACCCCGGCGCTAGCCAGCCAGGTCGCCCAGTCGATCGGAAAGCTGTCACGGATCAGCGTGTGGTGTTTGAGGTCCTGAGGCGTGCGGAGCGGATGTGCACCCTCAAGAAGCTTTGGGCTGCACACTGGAAACACCTCCTCGCCGGTGAGGAACTCTGACGTGAGCCCCGGATAGTTTCCATTGCCATAACGGACGGCGACATCGATGCCGTCGCCGAGGAAGTTGGTCAGCTTCCCGCTCGTCGAAACCCGCACATCGATGTCGCCATGCGCACGGTGAAAGCGGTAGAGGCGTGGCACCAGCCATCTTCCCGCGAAGCCATCGGAGGTGCTGACGTTCAATGTCGAGCTCGAATAGCGGGCTGTTGCTGCAGCGGTGGCGGTGGCCAACTGGGCGAGCGCCTCGCGCACCGCCCGCGCATAGGGCTCGCCGACGGCTGTCAGACTCACCGAACGCGTACCGCGCTCGAACAGCTGCACACCGAGCTGATCCTCAAGATTCTTGATCGCCCGGCTGATCGCACCGTGGGTGACATGAAGTTCCTCTGCCGCCTTGGAGAAACTCAACAGGCGCGCCGCCGCTTCGAAGCTCGGCAAGGTGGTGAGGGGAGGCAGCTTCCGGGGCATGGACCGAGACCTATGTGTGAGCAATGCTCACACATTGTCGCCGATAAGTCGTTTGTCGTCCAGGCCGGAACACTGCATGTTTGCTCGCGTAGTCAGTCATTCACCGCCGCTTCAAAAGGCGATTTGATGTGACTGATACTCTCGCTGACAAAAGTCGCGGGGCAACTGCTGAAACCAAAACTGCCGCCACTCTGGGAGAGCACCATGAACGCCAAACGAGTTGAAGCCATCGTCGACGTCCTGACCGGCATGGCCGGCCGCATCCTCGCCTCGAGCAGCCGGCGCCGGACCGGGCGGCAGATTGCACGCTTCTCTACCCGCCGGCTCGAAGACCTCGGATTTGCCCGCGACTGGGACGGCTCGGTCTATCGGCCGTCGGACCACCGCTAGCCTGAACGAAAGCAACAGCGGACAGGCTCTTCGCAAAAGATCGCTGTCGCAAGGAATTAATGGAGAACGGACATGGCCACCATCCACCCATTCCTCTGGTTCAACACCGACGCGGAGCAAGCCCGCGATTTCTATCTCTCGGTCTTCAAGAACAGCAAAGCGCTCCAGACCATCGAATACACCGACTGGGTGTCCGGAACCAACAAGACGGTCCCGCATGCCACCTTCGATTTCGAGCTCGAAGGACTGCACCTTACAGCGCTCAACGCCGGGCCGCAGCCGCCTTTCAACGAGCGGCTCTCGCTCTACATCGAGACCAGGGACCAAGCCGAGACCGACTACTACTATGAGGCGCTCACCGCCGGCGGCGGCAGGGCACAACCCTGCGGCTGGCTCACCGACAGATACGGCGTCTACTGGCAGGTCATCCCGGAAATCCTGCCGCGGCTCGGTGCCGATCCGGACCGCGAAAAGGCCAACCGCGTCCGGCAGGCGATGTACGGGATGCGCAAGATCATCATCGCCGACCTCGAAGCCGCCTATGCCGGCAAGGCCTGACCCTCACCGCAATCGCAACGAACGGAGAACCCTCATGACATCGCTCGTGGACAGGAAAGTCATCGTCGTCGGCGGTAGTTCCGGCATCGGTCTCGGCGTCGCGGAAGCTGCTCTCAACGGCGGAGCGAAGGTCGTGATCGTCGGACGCTCGCCCGAGAAACTGCTGGCTGCCGAACGGACGCTCAATGCGGGCCGCGTGACCAGCGTGGTCGCCGACATGACCGACGAAGCGGACGTCGCTCGCCTGTTCAACGAGGTCGGTCCCTTCGATCACCTCGTATCGACCGCCGGAACACTGCCGCCCGGCGATCCCATCGGCAGTACCGACATGGAGGCTGTGCGAGGCTTCGTCGATAACAAGCTGATTGGCGCCGTCATGCTCTCCAAGCATGCTGTGCGCACCCTGAAAGCCGGCGGCTCGATGACCTTCACCTCGGGAATAAATAAGGATCGGCCGCCGGTGCCGGGAGGCTCGGTCGTCTCCGCGATTGCCGGTTCATTCAGCTACTTCGCCCGCGCCCTGGCGCTCGAACTGGCCCCGACGCGCGTCAATGTCGTGTCGCCCGGATGGGTCGACACACCGATGTGGGACATTGTTGGAGAAGCCAAATCCAGCTTCTTTGCCGACATGGCTGCCCGGTTGCCATCGAGAAAAATTCCGACCGCTGCGGATGTCGCCGCCGCCTACCTCTACCTCATGGAAAGCGACTTCACGACCGGCGAGACGATCCGCATCGATGGCGGCCATAACCTGATCTAGCCGCCATTTGCACGCCGCCTGGATGGGCTGAGCCGGCATGACTGCTAGACCGGTGCACTGCTGCCGAAGGCGACGAACGCCGGCGGGTCATGCCGGCGTCGCTCAATCGGGGTTTACATCGGCAGCCAGGTCCCTAGTTTTAGCGTTTCGCGCCGCGCACCTAAGTGCGTGGATGATCGAGGACGGGACCGTGAGCTTTGGCCGGCCCCTCGAAACTTTCAAAGGATGGCTATCATGACACAGGCCAAGAATGGCGACACCGTGCGCATCAATTACAATGGACGCCTGGCAGACGGCACTCAGTTCGATTCTTCCGGCAACGAACCGCTGCAATTCACGTTGGGTGAAGGACAAGTGATCGCCGGTCTCGAAACCCATGTCGAGGGTATGGAGGTGGGCGCGAAAAGCACCGTCACCATTCCCGCCGACGCCGCCTATGGCCCCCACCGCCCCGAAGCGGTCATGACCGTCGACCGCGCCCGCGTACCAGACAACATCAATGTCGATATCGGCGCTCGATTGCAGGTCAGAACCCCGGAAGGGCGCCCGATGCCGGTAACAGTCGTCGGCGTGGACGACACCAGCGTCAAGCTCGACGGCAATCATCCGTTGGCCGGGCGCGATCTGGTGTTCGACGTTGAACTGGTCGAGATCGTTCAGGCGGCGTAGGGCACGGCAAAGCGCGTGACGGCCATGATTTTCGGGTGACGCATTTCGACCGGCGGTTCCGGCGGTGCGTCACCTGTTCGGAGGCAAAGACCGCGACGGCGGAAATCGTGTAGCGTGCAGCAACCCATAGAGACATTCGGCATCTGGAATGTCCAATTCAGCGTCGCGGTCTCGAGGACCTGTGGAAGACCTCGCTTGACAGCCGACTTCCCGTGACCGCAAAGTCCCGTGATGCGGGCGATTGGCTGGAATAGAATTGCGCGTGTCGGGGCAATCGTGCTGATGATTGGCACAAATGTTCCTGCGCCGGCACGTTCCGACTCGCTCCTTCTCACAAGCCCGTCCCAGCCAGCCAATGTCGGCGATGCGATGCTGGCGGCTGCCAATTATCATGATTCCGGCGACTATGACCGCGACCTGGCCACTGTGGCGAAGCAGGCAGGCGACTGGGTCATCAAACGCGCAATGGAGGTGCCTCGCCCCGCACTGGTGCTCGATATCGACGAGACGGCTTTGGCCAACTGGGAAGTGATCACACGTGACAATTTCGGCCGCCCTATCGGCGGCGCCTGCGACATCGCAATCGACGGTCCCTGTGGCTGGGCCGCCTGGGATCAGCTTGCGAAGGATCCGGCGATCGACCCGGTGCTGGAGGTTTTCCGGCAGGCGCGAACGGCGAAAGTCGCGGTGTTCTTCATCACCGGACGTCCGGAGGACCAGCGTCAGGCAACCGAACAGAACCTGCAGTCGGCCGGCTATGTCGGCTACGAGCACCTTTACATGGTCCAGCCTGGGGCCAAATACGGCTCCGCCGCAGATTTCAAGGCACCCATAAGGGCCGAAATCGAAAAGGCCGGCTACACGATAATTGCCAATGTCGGTGACCAGCCATCCGACCTGTTCGGTGGGCATGCCGAGAAGCTGTTCCTGCTGCCTAATCCGTTCTACCGGGTTCGCTGACGGCCGGAACGGCACAAGCCCGGATCCTCGGCTCCTTGCCGAGCACCTACTAAGGTATCAAGACGACTTTGCCGGTCGCGCCGCGCTCGTCCAGCAGGCGATGTGCGTGGCTGGCCTGGTCGAGCGGGAAGCGGCCACCTTTGGTCACCACAAGCTGACCACCAGCGGCCAGATCGAACAGCTCCAAAAGGCCGTCACGGAGCCCGTCCGTAGACAGCAACGGCAGCAGGGCAAAACCCTTCAGCGACTGGTTGCGGCCGATCATCGCCTCCATCTCCGGGGCGCCGAGCGCGTATCTGCCGAGTGCTGCAAACACCAACTCTCCGCGAGGTGCCAGAGCCTCCAGCGCAACCGCCGTCAGCGGGCCGCCGACAATGTCGTAGATGATGTCAACGCCGGCGCCGTCTGTCGCCGCCCGGACGTGCACCGGCCAATCCGTGTTGCTGTAGTCGACGGCAGCATCGGCTCCCAGCGACAAAGCAAGGTCGAGCTTGGCCTTGCTGCCGGCTGCCGCGATGACACGGCCTGCGCCGGCGCGCTTGGCAAGCTGGACGAGCAACGAACCGACGCCGCCCGCGGCAGCGGCGACCAGCACCGATCTGCCGGCGGGCGGGCTTTGCCGCGATAGATACAATGCCGTCAGTCCTTGCACCATCAATGCCGTCGCGTTTTCGAACGAGAGCGAATCCGGCAAGGGCACGGCCAGGCTTGCGTCGATCGTCACATACTCGGCATAGCCGCCAAACGGGCGGCTCGAGGCGAACAACGGCGCGGCGACGCGCGTGCCGAGCAAGGAAGCGTCCACCCCCTGCCCAAGCGCCTCCACGATCCCGGCGGCCTCGACGCCAGGGATCATCGGCAGTTGCGGCGTCACCGCATAGCGATCCGCGCGCATCAGCACTTCGAAGAAATTCACCCCGGCCGCATGAACGCGGACCAGGACCTCGCCGGCTTGCGGCTCAGGCTTCGGCACCGTGACTATGTCGAGAACGTCGGGCCCGCCGAAGCGGCTCAGTTGAATGGCTCTCATCGCATGCACCGATAGCTGTTGGCATCGGCCGCTGTTTGCCACTATCTGCCTGGCTTCGACTACACACCAATTTGTCCGCTGCTGACCGGGAGGTGACCATGGCCAAGCCGATCAAGAGACTGCCGATGCTGCCGGCGGAGCGCGCGCTGAAAGTGATTTCGGGGCGCTGGAAGGCGATCATCCTGTACCATCTCTTCGACGCGCCCCGGCGGCTGTCGGCGCTGCAGGCGCTGATGCCCGATATCACCCAGAAAGTGCTGATCCAGCAGCTTCGCGAAATGGAAGAGCACGGCCTCGTCCGCCGCGAGATCTTTGCCGAGATACCTTCGCGCGTCGAATATTCGGCGACGCGGCTCGGCCTCAGCCTCGAACCGATCCTGCTGGCACTTTGCCAGTGGGGCCAGCATCACGCCGACGAGCTGAATGAGATGGACCGCCTTGCCGATTGCATCATCAGACCACGGCAAGCGCAGGACGCCCATGCCGTGTAAACAAAAGGGGCGGCGCATGCGCCGCCCCAATGCTTGGGAGAATTAATCCTTGGGAGGACTGTTCGAACCTGTGCTCAGGCCGCCTTGACTTCCTCGGCGACGGCATCGGCCTGACGCGCCGTCTTCAGCACCCTGGCCCACCATGCAATGTCGTTGACCAGCGCGGTTGCCGCCTGGTTGAGGTGCTCGAACTCATCGAGCTTCTTGTCGCCTTGCTTGACCGCAAGGAAATCGGCCCAGGAGATGTGTACGGCGGACTTCACCGGCGCCATCTGCAACTCGACCGCATGCAGCCTCAGCTGCTCGACCGCGCGCGCGCCACCGACGCTGCCATAGCCGACGAAGCCGGCCGGCTTCTTGTTCCACTCGTTGGCGGCGTAGTCGATGGCGTTCTTCAGCACGGCCGTCGGGCCATGATTGTATTCGGCGGCGGTGAAGATGAAGCCGTCGAATCCGGCGACCTTCTTTTGCCAGCGCTGCGCCACTTCGTTCTGCGACGGCGCCCAGGCGGAGGATGCGACCTCATCGAAGAACGGCAGCGGGAAATCGCGCAGGTCGACGACTTCGACGTCGATGTCGGCGTGCGACTTGGCGATCTTGGCAATCCATTCGGCCGGGACGTCGGCAAAGCGCGCGGCGCGGGTCGAACCAATGACGATGGCAATTTTGGGTTTTGACATAGAGGGGCTCTCCTTACAGGAATACTGGTATCGTTTAGATACCTGAGCTATATGAGTAACTGGCCGCTCAATGTGCAAGGAGGCACTTTTTTGTTACCAAGGCACCCGCACCGCACCGAGGACTGCCGCGCCATCTCGGAAATCCTGCAGCGCGTCGGCGACAAATGGACGGTGCTCGTGGTCGGCAAGCTTGGCAACGGGCCGCTGCGTTTCAACGAGTTGCGCAGCGCGGTCGGCGGGATTTCGCAAAAGATGCTGACCACGACCTTGCGCGGGCTCGAGCGCGACGGCTTCGTTACACGCACCGTGTTCCCGACCATCCCGCCGCGGGTCGACTACGAATTGACCGATCTTGGCTACGAACTGCTGGTGCCGGTCGATGCGCTCGGCGAATGGGCACGCAAGAACACCGAGCGCGTCAAGGCGGCGCGCGAGAAGTTCGACGCCATGCACAGCTGAACCCTTGTGCTGCAAAGGTTTGAACCTGCCCGGGAGCCTCCGGATGAGCGCTACTGCTGTAACTGCATCTTGGTCTTCGGCAGCTTCTCGATCCGGTTCCATTTCGGGTTGGGACTGACCACCCTGCCGCCAATCGTGCAGGTCGTGGTCGTCTCCTTGCGGCAATTGCTCACCGTCGTGCCGCTGGTGTCGCATTTCGTCGCCGAGCAGATCTCGCACTTGGCCGCTTGCCCGTTGATGGTGCGGTTTTCCGACGTGCAGGTGGCACCTGGATCGCCTTTTTTGACCTCGGCAAAAGCGCTTGCGGACGACAGGCAGAGCAAGGCTGCAAAGGCACCCGCCAGGGCAGCGTTCAGCATGTGTTGACGCATTGTCTTTCCTCCCAATATCCCGTCGGTCGCGCTGCAGGCGCGCATGCGGGAAACCCGTTAGCCAAAGACCACGCGGGATCGCTGTCCGCATCCCCCGCGCGGGAGAGACGGCTGTTTAAATCCGTCTTCTGGAATCAGGCCGGGTCAGCCTTCGGCCGGAACCGCCTTCGGCTTGCCTTCGCCGTCCAGCGCCACCATGACGAAGTCGGCATGGGTGACCTTCTCCATCAGGTCGGAGAGATAGCGCTGCGCCCAGGCCTCGACCTTGAGCGTCATCGAGGTGCGGCCGACGCGTTCGACATGCGTATAGATGCACAGCGTGTCGCCGATCTTCATCGGCTTGGCGAAGGACATTTCCTTCACCGCCGCCGTCACCACGCGGCCCTTGGCGCGCTCGGCGGCGCGGATGCCGCAGGCGAGATCCATCTGCGCCATCACCCAGCCGCCAAAAATGTCGCCTGCCGCATTGGCGTCGGAAGGCATGGCCAGCGTCCTGAGCGTCAGATCGCCGATCGGCCGCCCGTCCGCGTAATGCACCATTTGGCCAATCCTCTCGAAGCCGATTGGCCCGATCCCGTATCGTCATGGCACGGACAGGTCAACGCGCCACTGGACAGGTCGCGGCCTGAAGTTCGGCTATCGGTCGACAGTGTTGAAAAGATGCTGTGCGGAGCGGGACGTAGGCATAGGCGTTGCCCTCGCGGATAACATGACCTGCCTGGAAAGCGCAGGTGCATGCCTGCGACGAGCAGGCCATCCGCCGACACCATGTCGAGCACCTTCTTGCGTGTGGCGATTTGCGGCCTCCTGGTCCACGTCGAAGGCGATTGCCCATTCCGGATGCGCAAATTGCAGCGCGGAGGCGTGGATTACGTCAGTGAAGAGCAGCAGGTGGTTGGCCCTCCGAACGGCCTCGCTGAGCCCCGGCTTGGCCGCCTACTGGACAGGTTGCCGGGGTTCGAGCGCTCGACGCAACGTCGGCGCCTCTTGCTCGATATGATCCCACAGACGGTTCGAGATCGGCCCGTGCGGCCGGTCGCGGCGGCGCGCCACCACCAACTCCTCGGTGCGGCCTGGCAGATGACGGCCGGCAACGGATTGCAGGCGTCCGTCGCGCAGCTCATCCTCGATCAGGAAGCGGGGCATGTGGCCCCACGCGAGGCCCTGCAGGATGATTTCCTTCTTCATCCCCTGGTCGGCCACCATGCATTGCGGCGCACCCTCGATCATGAAGTAGTCTTGTTGCGGTGAATGGCGGGCCGTGTCGCGCATGACACATTGGGTGAACGCGTGCATCTGATCCGGCGTGATGGGGTGCTTGATCCGCTCCGGTAGAAAGCCCGACGCCACTACTGGGACGAAGGGCACCTTGCACAGATCGATCCATTCCACCCGCGGATCGGTCTTGTCGATCCAGTGCAGGATCAAATCGGCTTCGTCATCGAAGAGGCGCTCCCACGGGCCGCCCACCGCCTCGAAGTGCAGATGCAGGCGTGTGCCCGGACACTGGGCGAAGAACCGTCCGAGCATGCCCAATGCCTGCGGACGCGGGCAAAGGTCGCCGATCACCACATGGATCTCGCTTTCTTCGCCCATTGACAGCTGAGCAGCATGAAGCCGCAAGCCCTCGAGCTCGCGCAGCAGCAATTGTGCCCTGCGATGGAACGACAGCCCTGCCTCGGTGGGGCGCACGCGATAGCCGCTGCGATCCAGGAGAACGAGGTCGAGTTGCCGCTCCAGCTTTGCAACGGCTGCGAACACAGCCGGGTGCGAGCGATGCAGCATGGCCGCCGCAGGCTGAAAGCCGCCGCAGCGGACCACCGCATCGAAGCATTGCAGGTCGTGCAAAGTGAATTCGGCCATGTCAGCTTCTATTACAGAGATAGTCCTATCTTTGTAATATCCTCAAAAGCGCGCCGCAGCTAGGCTTTGCCACATTCAACGCTCCAAGAAGGAAGGTGTATTCACCATGAATGAGCTGGATTTCGTGACCGTCGGCGATGGCACACGCATCGCCTACCGCATCGACGGCGACGCCGGGAAGCCCGTGCTGATGCTGTCGAATTCCATCGCCACGACGCTGCGGATGTGGGACATGCAGGTCGGCGAGCTGTCGAACCATTTCCGTGTTCTGCGCTATGATTTTCGCGGCCACGGAGGGTCGAGCGTTCCGGCCGGCGCTTATTCGCTCGACCGGCTTGGCCGCGACGTGATCGAGTTGCTCGACACCCTGGGCATTGAACGCGTACACTTCCTCGGTCTGTCGTTGGGCGGCTTCGTCGGGCAGTGGCTCGGCATCCACGCGCCCGAGCGGATCGAGCGCTTGATCCTGAGCAACACCTCGTCCTACCTCGGACCGGCAAAGCAGTTTGACGAGCGGATTGCCGCCGTGCTGCAGGCGCCGGATATGTCCGAAACCGCCGAGATGTTCCTGGGCAACTGGTTTCCTGCGCGTATGCTGGCGGCCAACGAGCCCGTCATCGAAGAATTTCGCGCCATGCTGCTGGCCATCGACCGGCAAGGCTTGGCTGGTCTGTTCGCGGCGGTTCGCGATGCGGACCTTCGCCGAACCGTAGCGCTGATTTCCAGGCCAACGTTGGTGATCGCCGGCCGGCACGACACTGTGACAGCCGCCAGCCATAGCGAGTTGATCGCGGCGACGGTGCCCGGCGCGAAACTGGTTGTCCTGCCCGCGGTCCACTTGTCGAATGTCGAGTACCCCACCGAGTTCATGGAGGCCGTGGTTGGTTTTCTGCGCTGAGATGGAGCACGACAGGGATGCTGAGTGAAACCCCGGTTTGAACATCCCCGCATGGACCGCAACCTATGATGCGCTAGCGCGCAGTGCAGGCTAGACTGGGCAATATCAATAGCGGATGACGGCTGACATGGAACTTGGCTTTCGCCCATTAACGCCCGATCTGTGGCCGGCGCTCGAGGACCTGTTCGGTGACAGCGCCGTCTGCAGTCGCTGTTGGTGTATGTACGGACGGATCGGCAGTTCTTATCGAAAGCGACCCGGCGAGGAAAACAAGGCAGCGTTCCGGCAGGCCGTCCAGCATGGTCCGCCTCCGGGTTTGCTCGCTTTCGACGGCGATACAGCTGTCGGCTGGTGCCAGGTGACACCGCGAGATGCCCTGCCCTGGCTCGATCGGCTGTGGCAGCTCAAGCGCGTGGATGACAAGCCGGTCTGGTCTTTGTCCTGCCTCTACGTGCGAAAAAGATACCGCAGGCGAGGCGTAACATCCCAGCTGATTGGAGAGGCTCTGGAAATCGCAAGGCGCGCAAATGTGCCTGCGCTCGAAGCCTATCCTTTCGAGGCCGACGTATCGCCGAGTGCTTCCGGCAGCGGATATGCCTCCACCTTCGCGCGCGCCGGGTTCAGGGTCGTCGCTCGCAGAACGCCGACCCGCCCGATCATGCGCTATGATTTCAAGCAGATTGCCGATCATCGCCTGTAATGCTTGGATCGCTTGCGAGGAAGCTCAGGCACTTCGAAATGAAGCCGGATCGTTTTCAACTTTTGGTCAGAGGCACAACGCGGATTGGTTCACACGACGCAAGCCGTTCTCGGGCGCTGCGAAGTCAGCTTTCCCATTCAGCATGTTGACCACCATGGCAGAGGAGGAGCTGACGCCCTTTGTCGACGACACTTACCGAACGACGTCCCGACATCTCATTTCTGATGGAGCGGTCATCTATATTCCTTATCGGTTACATTTTCTGCCAAGCGTGCGAGAGCATCACCTTGGCTTTTCATTTCCGTCGCATTGCCTGCTGACACGATCGACAGATGGCTTTTTGCGGCAGAAATCAGCCAAGGTGATCCTGTCGCTGAACGAAAGTTGGAGCATCGCCTTCGTCGTTCTGCTGTTGGGCGAATATGTCGTCGAAATCGCCGAAGACATCTACGCCGCAGTACCTGATCTGGACGCTTCAGCCTATGCCAGTTTTGTCCGACAGAACCGAGACGTAATGCGTGCAATGCGCAGCAAGGCCACAAGCTATTGGAATGCCTATTACAGGCGTGCTTATCCCAACCGGAAATCCTATCCAGCCATTGCTGTCCTCAATCAACTCGATGCGTGGGCAAGTTAGGTCTTCATCAATCTTCTTGGCGCTGAAAGTCGAAATTCAAACGAAGTTGCCAGTCGCTTTTTTCACATCGGATGCCGGAAGACCCGGCGACGCCGCGCCGCGCTCAAGTCTAGGCTAGAGCTGAATTCCGGAGCCGGCCCATCCACCATGCAGACCTATGACTTCATCATCGTTGGCTCCGGTTCGGCCGGCTCGGTCCTGGCCGAAAGACTGTCAGCCTCGGGCCGCTTCTCGGTGCTGGTGCTCGAGGCCGGCGGCAGCGACCGTCGCTTCTACGTGCAGATGCCGCTCGGCTACGGCAAGACCTTCTTCGACCCGGCGGTCAACTGGAACTACAAGGCCGAGCCGGATCCCGGCCTCGCCGGCAATGCCGACCACTGGCCGCGCGGCAAGCTGCTCGGCGGCTCGAGCTCGATCAACGCCATGGTCTGGATCAGGGGCGCGCGCGAGGATTTCGACGCTTGGGCAGCGGCCGGCAATCCCGGCTGGGGCTTCGATGACCTGCTGCCCGCCTTCAAGGCGCTGGAGGATAACCAGGCCGGCGCCGACCAATGGCGCGGCGTCGGCGGGCCGCTGCATGTCACCGACTGCTCGACCTCCGTCCATCCGCTCACCAAGCGCTATCTCGCCGCCGCCAACCAGGCCGGCCTGCCGCTCAACCCGGATTTCAACGGCGCCTCGCAGGAAGGCGTCGGCATCTACCAGATCACCACCAGGAACGGCCGCCGCATGTCGGCGGCGCGCGCCTTCCTGCGCCCGGCGATGAAGCGCAAAAATGTCCGCGTCGAGATCAACGCCCTGGCGACAAAAATCCTGTTCGAGGGCAAACGCGCCGTCGGCATCGAATATCTCCAGAATGGCGCGACGAAAACCGCCCGCGCCGGCCGCGAGATCATCCTGTCGGGCGGCTCGGTCAATTCGCCCCAATTGCTACAGCTTTCCGGTGTCGGCCCGTCGGCGCTTCTTGGTGCGCTCGGCATTCCCGTCGTTCACGCCAACGAGAATGTCGGGGCAAACCTGCAGGACCATGTCGGCATCAACTACACGTTCAAGGGCAGGCTGCCGACGCTCAACCAGATCCTGCGCCCGTGGTGGGGCAAGCTGCTGGTCGGCATGCAATACGTGTTTTTGCGCTCAGGCCCGCTGTCGCTGTCGATGAACAATGCCGGCGGCTTCTTTCGCACCGATCCGGCCACGGCACGGCCCAACATGCAGCTCTATTTCCAGGCGTTTTCAACCGTCATTCCGAAGAGCGGCGAACGCCCGATCCTGACGCCCGATCCACGGCCGGGCTTTTCCATCGGGCTGTCCAATTGCCGTCCGTCGAGCCGCGGCGAAATCATGATCCGTTCCGCCAATCCGCGCGATTATCCCAAAATCGTCGCCAATGCCTTTTCGACCGAGGCGGACGTCGCTGAAATGCTGGCGGCGGTGAAATTCGTCAGGAAGATCGCCTCGATGCCGGCGATGGCCGAGATCATCGAGGAAGAGGTTTTGCCCGGTCCCTCGATCACCTCCGACGCGGATCTCATTCAGGATTTCAGGAAGCGCTCGGGCACCGTCTATCACCCGGTCTCGACCTGCCGCATGGGGCCGGACGCGGCGCACGCCGTCGTCGATCCGCGCCTCAAGGTACACGGCATCCAGGCGTTGCGCGTCATCGATGCCTCGATCTTTCCCGACAACATAACCGGCAACACCAACGCCGCCGCGATCATGACCGGATGGAAGGGCGCCGAACTGGTTCTGGAGGATCAGAAATGAAAATCACCGACGTCAAGACCTGGGTGGTCGGCAATCCGCCGCCCGGCATCGGCGGCAAGTATTTCATCTTCGTCAAGCTCACCACCGATGGCGGCGTCGTCGGCTATGGCGAGGCCTACAACGCCACCTTCTCGGCCCATGTCACGGCGAAAATGGTCGAGGACATGGCCGAGCGTTATCTGATCGGCCGCGACCCGCACGATATCGAGACCTTCTTCCGCCGCGCCTATTCATCCGGCTTCACCCAGAGGCCCGACGTGTCGGGCATGGGCTGTTTCTCGGCGCTGGAAATCGCCTGCTGGGACATTATCGGCAAGGAGGCCGGCAAGCCGGTCTACAAGCTGCTTGGCGGCCAGGTACACGAAACGCTGCGTTCCTATACCTACCTCTACCCGCACAGCGGCAGCGTCCATTCGGAGGACGCCCGCGGCAAGAACGTCTACAACGACCCAGATCTGGCCGCCGCCTGCGCGCTCGAATATGTCGAGCAGGGTTTCAATGCGGTCAAGCTTGACCCAGCCGGCCCCTACACCGCCTTCGACGGCCACCAGCCGCGCCTCGTCGACATCGACCTCTCCGCCCGCATGGTTAAGGCGATCCGCGAGGCGGTCGGCACCAGGGCCGACATCCTGTTCGGTACGCACGGCCAGTTCACCGCATCGGGCGCGCTGCGCCTCGCCCGCGCCATCGAGCCCTATGATCCGCTGTGGTTCGAGGAGCCGGTGCCGCCCGACATGCCCGAGGTGATGGCGCAGGTCGCCCGCGCGACCTCGATCCCGATTGCCACCGGCGAGCGGCTAACAACCAAATTTGAGTTCGCCCGCGTCATCGAGAACCGTGCGGCGACCATTCTTCAGCCCGACCTTGGCCGCTCCGGCGGCATTCTCGAAACCAAAAAGATCGCCGCCATGGCCGAAGCCTACCACATCCAGGTCGCGCCGCACTGCTACTGCGGACCGATCGTCGGCGCCGCCAACATCCAGCTTGCGGTGACGCTGCCCAATTTCCTCATTCTGGAATCGCTGAAACAGTGGGACGGTTTTCACGCGAAGCTGCTCAAGAAGAAGATCGAATGGCTGGACGGCAACGTCATCCCGTCGAAGGAGCCAGGCCTCGGTGTCGAACTCGACGAAGCCGTCTGCGAGGCGCATCCCTGGACCGGCAAGGACCTGCATTTGCAGATGCTGCAGACGCCGTTGATGCCGTGAGCGCGCGTCAGAGCTATGCCTTCGTCGGTCTTGGCCATCTCGGCGGCCAGTTCGCCGCCAACCTGATCCACAACGGCTTTGCCGTCACCGTATTCGACCTCGACCAGGCGGCCGTCGAGCGGCTGGTGATGCTTGGTGCCGATGCCGCCAACAGCCCGGCTGATGCCGCTGGCCGCGCCGGCAATGCCATCACCTGCCTGCCCTCGCCAAAAGTCAGCGAGGCGGTGCTGGCCGGCCCCGGCGGATTGCTCGAAGGCCTGCCCGCAGGCGGCAGTTGGATCGAGATGTCGACCAATGGCCAAGACGAGATCTTGCGCCTTGCATCCCTCGCCTCGGCAAGAGGCGTCGAGACGCTCGAATGCCCGGTCACCGGCGGCGTGCATCTGGCAGCCGTCGGACAGATCACCGCGCTGGTCGGCGGCGACATAGCGCTTTATGCGCGCCACCGCCCTGCCGTCGAGGCGATGTGCGCGCGCTCGTTCCTGATGGGTCCGGTCGGCTCGGCGGCGGTGATCAAGGTCATCACCAACATGCTGGCCTTCATCCATCTGGTCGCCGCCGGCGAAGCGCTGATGCTGGCCAAAAAGGGCGGGCTCGACCTTGCCCAGTCCTATCACGCCATCGTCGCCTCCTCCGGCAACAGCTTCGTCCATGAGACCGAAAGCCAGCTGGTGCTGAACGGCTCCTACGACATCGGCTTCACCATGGACCTGGCGTTGAAGGATCTCGGCTTCGCCCTCGGCATGGGTGAAAAATTCGGCGTTCCGCTCGAGCTTGCCTCGCGCGTCGACGCAATCTTCAGGCAAGGCAAGCAGGCCTATGGCGGCAGCGCCTGGTCGACGATGATCGTGAAACTGCTCGAGGATGCCGTCGGCACCGACCTGCGCGCACCCGGTTTCCCGGCTAAACTCGCAAGTTGATATTGGCCGGATTATCAATCGATTTCAGTCGATTGGAGAGATCGCCGGAACCAGAGCCGCAGTCAACTGAATCAAAGACTTAACAGCTTGATTCAATATCTCAGCGTCAATGCGCCGGGCAGGATCTCGAAAGTCGCTGGTATGCGACCCGGCGATTCGCCGTCTATGTCGATCAGCGCGGCGTTCTTTTGCAGATCGCCGAGCGGCTCGACAACCACTTTCTTGCCGCGCAGGATGGTGATCGCAGGATGGTTGCGGTGCCGCCCGCCATAGAGCAGGCGGATGTCCCAGATCAGCTTCAGCTTGCCGGCGGCGCGCAGGATGACGATGTCGAACTCGCCGTCGTTAAGCTCGGCGTCGGGCGCGATCATCATGCCGCCGCCGAAGAATTTGCCGTTGGCCACCGCCACCAATGCCATGCGCGCCTCAACCGGGGCACCGTCGTCGATGGTGATCGCAACCTCCTGGAACCGATAGCGGAGGAATTCCCAGACCGTGCGCCAGTAGAACAGTGCCTTGGCCGAAACCTTGCCCTTGCGCCTGTCGGCGTTGACGGCACGGTCGGTAGCGCCGGAAAGCCCGAGGCTGGCGATGTTGATGAAATGGCGGCTGGCCAGTGCGCCATGGTCGTCGACATAGCTGATGCAGCCGGCATCGACCTTGCGCGGCTTGGCCTCGGCAATCCGCTTCAGCGTCAGATCGACATTGTTCGACAGGCCGAGCCCGCGGGCAAAGTCGATGCCGGTGCCGCAAGGCAGCAGCCCGAGTTCGGCCGTCCGGCCGCTTTCCCGGAAAGCCTTCAGCAGCCCGTCGGCGACTTCGCTGGCGGTGCCGTCGCCGCCGGCCGCGATCACCAGCTCGAAGCCGATGGCGGCAAGGTCGAGCGCCAGCCGTTCGGCATCCCCCTCGGCCTGCGTTTCACGCAGCTCGAAATCACCGAAATGTCTTTTCAGCGAAGCCGCAACCTCGGGCCAATGCCGCTTGAGCCTGCCGCCGCCGGCGATCGGATTGAGAACCACCGCGACCTTCAAGCCTGCCTCCCCAAGGCCATCGAACACGCCTTCCAATCATTTGCCGGCATTGAAGCCCGCGCCGGCCTGCGGGGCAAGGGTCGATTACCCGACAATGCGGCTTCGGCATCGAGGCGGCAAATCCTGACCGGCGGCGGCAGAGATCGGAAAGTCGCTATTTTGGCAGGGTCAGTCCCCGATAATCCCGCTATCCACAGGCATGCGGCAGTTCCGCCAAACGCTTATCCGACGTACGTTAAAACCCATCTCAGGCGGCTACCGATCGCCACGCCGAAAGGCAAAGCGGAACGGCGGATTTCCTGAGGCCCGTACGGCCCTGAACGAGAACAGGCTTGCTTGTTGGAGGGATGGACGCCGAGACCTACGGGGCCGCGGAAAGCGTGCGAACGCCGACGGCGGACCGATGCTGCCATGAAGGACGGCAAAAACCTTCGATGGCGCGCTGGGCAAAGCTCGCAAGAGTGGAGACCGGCGTGGTCCGGAACGGACGCTGCCCTCGGGTGGCGACTGGCAGGACCGTCAAAATCAAGGCCGGCATGGCGCGACATCTTTCGGGAGTTGCTGCCGCGACCGTGTCCTGATCTGACAGGGAGGCGCTGGGAGAAATCCCGGCGCCGACTGTCTTTGTGGCCCCGCCTGACGATTTTGCCGGCGACGCTTCACGCTGCGCCAAAATCAGCTACTATCCATTTGTCGTCGGGGGCCGTTTAAAGGGGCTGACGGCAGGGGGACATTTCATGACGCTCATCCAGAAGCTTGCTGTTGCCTATGCTTTCCTGTTCTTCGGCGTTGTTGCCATCGGCTATGTGCCGGCTTTCAACGACGCCGGCGGCAATCTGTTCGGCCTGTTCTCGCTGCAATGGTACGACGATTTGCTGCACGCCTTCTCCGGCGTCTGGGCGCTGGCCGCCGCCTTCATCTCGCACCGCCAGGCGGTGTTCTATTTCAAGCTGTTCGGCTCGGTCTATCTGTTCGACGGCGTGCTCGGCCTGGTCACCGGTTCCGGCTGCCTCGATGGCGGCATCTTCATCAACGGCTTCCGCTCCCTGAACGACATCGAATTCCCGGCCCGCTTCTTCGCCAACCTGCCGCACATCGTCATCGGCGGCTTCGCCGTCTACGTCGGGTTCTGGCTGTCGAAACGTGTGTACGACCATTTCGCCACGGCCTGACCGGCCATGTTCCTGTTCCGCTGGCTGAAGCGCATCATCAAGGCGATCCTCTGGCTCGTCGTCATTGTCGTGTTGATCCCGATCGCCGGGCTGGCCTACGGCTTTCTCACGACGCCGTCGCTGGACACAACGCCATTGCCGGGCGTCGCCGAGGGTGCCCCGCCAAAGGCGCTGGCCGACAAGATCCGTGCCGAGATCCCCGGCTACCAGCGGCCGGAGGAATCGACCTTTCTTACCTATCCGGAATGGGCCATCGTCTACGCCGCCCGCGAATATGCCGGCTTCGTCGACAAGAACCAGCCGAGCGGTTTTCCCTATCTCTCCTATATCGGCCGCTTCTGGCAGGACTATGCGATGGTCATCCGCGCCAGCTCCACCTACAAGTTCAACCTCGACAACCACCAGATGCTGGTGGTCATCGGCACCAGCCACACGATCGAGCACGCCATCCAGTGGGCCTATGAAAATACGATCGGCCGCGTCACCGAAGCGACAGCCGGCAAGCGCACCGCCGTCGACATCTACCAGGCCAAGGTGGCGGCCGATTATGCCGGTTTTCTCGACCAGGTGCCGTGGTACCAGTTTCCCTATGCCGAAAAGCGTGCCGGCCTGTTTGCCGTCCAGCCGGCAGCGGACGACAGCGCCGTCCGCACCAGCGAACGCAAGCTCGCTTTCGGCCTCGCCGACACGATCAAGCAGGGCTATGCCGATCTGATCAAGTCGGCGCTCGCCGCCACCACCGATCCCGCCTTGCTCGATATTCATGTCTGGGCCAAGGGTCCGGTCGGCGAGGTGACGCGCAACGAACCCGACACCTTGCTGGAGCGCGATCTCGGCGCCGACGGCGCGATCTTCGTCACCAGACGCTATCAGGTGTTCACCGACATGATCCCGCGCCTGATCGGCAAGGGCGTCTCCTTCGTCGAGATCGGCGGCAATGACGAGATCATGGTCACCATGCTTTCCAATGACGAGATCAATGTTCCCGAAGGTGCACGCACCTTGTTCAGCTACCCGCTTCCGGCGCAACCTTCGACGCGCCGCACCGGCCTGACCGTCGCCGTGCGCAAGCTGCACATCGTGCTGCCGGCGCTGATGACGGCGGGCGCCAGGCTCGAGCATGTCTACGATTACTGAGGCCTTTCGGTCACAGTCGGCCTCGGCAGGACGTTGCGTGATGCTCCGTCACGCTCATTCCACAATCGCGGCCAAATCCCGCCTTGTTCCGCAACGATTGATGATGCCGTAGACACGTTGTCTTGCGCACATGTGCCAGGCAACTCGGAGGGACACGACCGTGATCAAGACCGCCCTTGTCGCCATGACCATCGTCGGCTGCGATTGCGACGCCAGGCTTTGCGAATATATCGGCGAGACGCCCGCCAAATGGTCGACCATCGCCGAATGCGAAGCGGCGATGAAAAGCCAGATGCTGCACGAGCGCAATTTCGACTATCCGCTGGTCTCCGGCATCTGCCGGATACAGAACTCGTCTTCGTCATCGCAGCTCGCTGCGACCGCTTCCGAGCCTGAATTGACGACGGCCAGTACGGCCGCGACAGACCCGCTGCCACCGGAACTGAGCCATCGGCCCAGTGCAGCGGTCGGAACGCAAGTGACCGCGACGGAAACAGAAGCCGTCCGGCCGGTCGCCTACGAAGCGGCGGTCGATGGCGGCCGCGCCGTGGTCTACCGCACGAAGGCCGGGTACGCCGTGGTCAAGACCGATCTCGGCCGCGCCGCATCGGCAACAATCGGCTTCGCCAGGCGTTCGGCGAACTGGCTGGCGGCGAAGCTGCCTGACGGTCTGTAGCCGCCGCTTCAGGCCGTGCCGATCAGTGCCTTGACGGCGCGATAAAAAATCGACGAAAACAGCTCGCCCGGATCGTATTGCAGCTTCTTCGCCAGGAAGGACGGCAGTTCCGGATAGGAGGCAAGCAGCCCCTTGCCTGTGTAGTGGAGCTGGTAGGGCAGGAAGAAACGCCCGCCATGCTTGATCGTCACGTCGATCAGCGCCCTTGTCAGCGCCCGCATCCTGGCATTGCCGTCAGCGTTTGTCGGCTGATTGATGTAGAGCACCAGCGAATAGGCCGGCTCCGGCGCATAATTCAGCGCCACATCCTCCTTGTGGACGATGCGTACCGACGCGTTGAGCACCGGCAGGGTCTGGTTGCGCAGGATCTCGCGCGCTTCCGCGATGAACGGGTTATAGGCCGCCCGCGGGATGAAATACTCGTGCAGGATGTCGGTCTCGTCGAGCAGATCGTTGAACAGATAGGGCACTGAATCGTGCATCGGGTTGTTGCGGGTGACCAGGCAGGCCTCGCCCTCGCCCATTGCCGTCGTCCGCGCCACCGTGCAGCTCTCGAATTGCGGCTCCAGCGTCTTTTCGGTGAACCATTTCAGCTCCTGGAACAGGCTGCCCCATTTCGCCAGGTTGATGATCACCCGCTTGAGCCCGACCGAACCCGGTTCACCGATTGCCGGCTGGTCGGCCGGCGGCTGGTCGGCGACCTTGTCATAGCGGTAGACGATCATATCCTCGAGGAAATTGCCCGGCGCAGTCGACAGATGCCCATAAAACAGACCGATCGCCCTGTTTGGCTCCAGAACCTCGGCGAAGAACGTCGGGAAATCGTCCGATTTTATGATCTCGCGCGAGGTCCGGTAGACGGCGTTGTCGACGATGTCGAGTGTCGCCTCCAGCACCACGCCGAACAGGCCGTAGCCGCCGACGACGTGGCGGAACAGCTCGGTATTTTCGGCCGGTGAGCAGGTCGTCACCGAACCGTCCGCCAGCATCACCCGCATCGATCGGATCGAACCGGCGACCGAGCCGGCCTGGTGGTCCATGCCATGCGCGTTGACCGACAGCGAGCCGCCGACCGAAAAGATGTCGGTCGACTGCATCGCCTTCACCGCGAAGTGCGGGTGCAAAAGGTTCTGGATGTCGTGCCAGCGCGCGCCCGGCTGCAAGGTCATCGTCTTTGCAGCCGGGTCGATACTGACCTTGTTGAATTTACGCATGTCGAGGACCAGCGCGTTGTCGTCGAAGGCGTGGCCGCCCATCGAATGGCGCACCGCCGCGACCGAGACCTTCAGGCCATTGGCGCGGGCAAAGGCCAGCGCGCTCGCGATGTGGTCTTCCTTGCTGACTTCGATAACGCCGTAGACCGGTGTCATCGACAGGCCGCTGGCATCGTTGATGTTGCCGCCCTTGGTCAGCCATGGCAGCGCCGGATCGTAGGCTGGCGGGCCCTCCAGCGGCTTCTGCGCCAGGTCGATTCCGTCAATGTCGGCGATGCGCCCGGAATTCTTCTGCCCCGACGGACCGCGCGCCAGCCGCGCCACGGTCGTGCCGCCCCAGAGCATCGCGCCGCCGACCACGGTCGTACCCAGCAGCAGCCGCCGCGACAGGCGAAACCCCTTGCGTTCTTCGACCATAGCCCCACCCCACTGCCCCAGGAATAGCGCCTGATGGAGACAAAAACCAGTTGCCAATCAGACGTTCGGCGAACGATGATCCGGTTTGCCTGGCGAAAATGTCGAAAGCAGTCGCATCATGAAGCTTGCAGCCCGTATCGCGCTTGCCCTGTTGCTTGCGTTTGCTCCGGCATCAGCCGACGCGCAGACTCCTGGTCAAGGCGACGACAAGGTCGTCAGCGTAGCTGGCGACGATCCGGAGATGGCGGCCGCTATCGAGCAGGCGCGTGCCAGTCTCGACGACTTCCTGGTATTGGCCGACGCACCGCCATCCGGAACGGCCGACTTCCAATTGAAAGTCGTGGTCAGGGACGGGGACGCCACTGAACATTTCTGGGTCTTTCCCTTCCACCGGACGGCGGCCGGATTTGCAGGAACCTTGGACAACGAGCCGCAGACCGTGCACAACGTCGTGGCAGGCCAGGAGATCGAATTCAGCCGGGACGATATTTCCGACTGGGGCTACATGAAGAACGGCCGCCGGGTGGGAAGTTTCACTGTCTGCGTTCTCTTCAAAAAAATGTCGAAGGAAGACGCCGACTATTATCGCCAGAACTATGGCTTCGATTGCTGACGGCTGAATTCTAGTTCAACCGGCTTCTACATCCTTCACGCCGATCTTGCGGACCAGTGCCGCGGTCGCCAGGATCGTGGCCATGTCGGCGATCATCGGCGCAACATGCTTGGCATAGTCGAGCGGCACAGAGATGTCCGGCAGTTCGAAGAAGTTCTTCGTCTGCGGAAGCAGCAGAAAGCCGTCGCTGCCGTTGAGCGCGACGCGTGCCGGTTCCTTCGGCCATGTTTCGCCAAGCCATTCGAGCGCCTGCGCCAGCCGGCCGGTCACCAGCGGCCGCGCCGCTTCGATGTTGTCGGTGTGGAATTCGTAGGCGGCGTCGAGTTCGGGTACGCCGCATGACAGTTGTTCCGTCTTGCTGCCGAACATGCCTCGGAAGAAACCTACCACCATATTGGCACGGCGCGCCGCCACCAAGATTCCCGGGAACGGCGCAATGGTGTCGAACGCAATAATGACGCCCTTGAACGCCTGAGATGTGGTCTTGCCGTTCCTCTCCAGCAGCGTCACCTCATAGAGCTCGAACGCAAAGCCTTCATACCGACCGGAGACGACGTCCTCGAAATACGAACGGTTGAACACGCCAATCGTCTCGCGCGGCAGCCGATCGAAGGAGTTCGGCGTTACGCCATGCTGATAGCGCACGTCCTGGATGAAGCCGAAGACGATCGGCAGCAAACTGTTGCGGAACGTCTGCTGCAATTTGCGCGCTGGCCTGATCGCCTGGAGATAGAGCAGGATCGCCGCCAGGAACCCGCCGATATAGAGGAACACATGCGGGGTCGAGAACCACTGCTCGTTGGGGTCGGCAACCCCGTTGAAGAGCCAGGCCACCAGCGCCACGAAGACAACCACCGATCCGATGAAAAGTGGCACCCGCCAGCGCGTCCGGCGATAGGCCGAAGCCCTTTGCGCCTCGTAGGCCTCGATGTCCTTCCTGAGGCCGGCGATCACCGCTTTGCTCGGCATGAAATCCGCAGTTTCCATCACCCACCCGCCCCACAAGCCCGCCCGCGTTGGGCATGATAGCCGGTTTGGTGGACCGCGTCAGCGCAGCTGTCAGCGCCCGGCACCGAAGATCGCATCGAGGCGGGCCAGAACCCTTTGCCTGGATTTTCCCGCCAGCGTTTCAACCGGCATCAGCCGCTCGTGATCGCCGGCGCGCAGCCGCATGAAGGCATGCAGCCGGTAGGCGGCGATGGCCCCGCGCGTGCCGGGATCGTCGCTGATGTCGACGACGAGAATGGCGCCGATGCGGCCGGGCCATGGCTGGCGCGCGAAGGCGGTGCCGATGAAATCGCCGAGCCCATAGGCGACGAGCGTCTTGCCGATCCGCTCGATCGGCTGCACGACATGGGCATGATGCCCGGCGATCAGGCCGACGCCATGTTCGGCCAGAAGTCGCGCCATTGCCCGCGTCTTCGCACGTGGAAAATGCCGGAATTCCCAATCCCAATGCGGCACCGCGCAGAGGAGGTCGACACCCGAAACGGCAGCGTGCGGCCATTGCGTCGGATCGGTTTGCATCGAGACTCGGCCCGCCAACTGAGCCTCGTCGGTATTGCGCCACAAGGTAAAGGCGGCAAGGCCTATGGTCAGCGAACCAACCGCAAACCGCTCGACCGGAGCCGCACTGCCGATCGTGCGGATGCCTAATTGCTCCAGCGCGGCGACGGTCTCGTCGAAGCCGGCAATACCCTGGTCGAGCACATGGTTGTTGGCCAGCGACAGCACCAGTTTTTCACGCGAAATGCCGGCGGCGGCCAGCGCCTCGGCAAGGAACCGCTCGCTCATCGCGTGGTGCGTGCCGAGCCTGGTGCCCCAAACAGCGCTCGGCCGCTCCACCACCGGGCTTTCGCAATTGCCGACCACCAGATCGGCCGAGGCAAGCAGTGCCGCAATCGCCGGATCGCAGTCTGGCGCGCTGCGATTGGCCACCGCCGAGATATCGCCGACGAAAGCCAACCGCACCACCCGTGCCGGCGGCGGCTCGATCAGAGTCGCTGCCGCAGGCGCAAAGCCGCGCGCGTCGCCGTCGAGCGAAGGCCGGAGGAAGCGTGGCAGCCAGGACAGTTTATAGGAAAGCGGATAGTTCGACACGCGACGTCCAATCGTTTGCCTTGTGTAGACCGTCCGCCGGATTGATTGAAGCGTCGACTGTTGTGGGTGAACCACAGGGCCACAGGCGCAGCGAACCAAATGCGTGTATGATCCACTGCGGAGCGACAAAAGGGGCGATCACGATGAAGCGTTTTTCCAGGCTGGTGGCGTGCGCCATCATTCTTCTCCTGCCGCTGGCTTTACCCAGCGCCGCGGCTCCCGAAGCGGCGGCCCTGTTCGAGGCAAAAATCGTAGCCGAACGCGACAGCGCTCTTGCCGCTCTGGAAGCCGCCGCGCCAGGCGATCCGGCAGCCGCCTACGCCGCCGGCGCCGGCGAATTCTTCACCGCGCTGGAGATCCTGGCCGGCGGTCTGCACCGCCACGGTTTCGACAGCCCGCAATCCTTCATGCTGCCGCTGATGCGGCTGCCGGTGCCGGACAATGCCAATCCCGAGCCGCTGACCTACGAACAATTCCGCGCCATTCTCGTCGCCTTCCGCGACCGGCTGGAGAAATCCGCAGCCAGGCTGGGTTCGGTACCCGCCGACGCCGACATCGGCATGGTCATCGACCTCACCCGCCTCGGCATCGACCTCAACGAGGACGGCACGATCGCGCCGGACGAAAGCGCCGCGGCGATCATGGCATCTCTGTCACGCGGCGGCGGTGCGGCAGACGCGGCCGCACCAGCCCTCACCTTCCGCTTCGACCGCGCCGACGGCTATTGGCTGCAGGGCTATGCCGAGTTCCTGATGGCGCAGGCCGACTTCTGGCTGGCGCATGATTTCAGAAACACGTTCGACGGCTCCTTCCACATGCTGTTCCCGCGCGCAAAACTGCCGCTGCAGGATACGCTCGTGCCGCTGGACGGTGGCACGAATGGCGGCATCCTGACGTCCGAATGGCGCCTAGCCGATTTCATCTCCCTGGTGCATCTCATTAACTGGCAAGTGGTCGAGCCTGAGCGCCGGCAAGCGGCACGCCGCCATCTCATGGAAATGATCCGGCTGTCGCGCGAGGACTGGAAAGCCATCCGCGCCGAGACCGACAATGACCGTGAATGGCTGCCCGGCCCGCAGCAGAAAGGCGCCAGCCCGCTCACCGGCCTCGAAGTCGGCGAGCAGCAGGTGCAGGCCTGGCTCGCCGCCCTTGATATGGCCGAGGATCTGCTGGAAGGCCGCACCTTGCTGCCGCATTTCCGCATCGCCGACAAAGGCATCAACATGAAGCGCTTCTTCGACGAGCCGAAGCCCTTCGACCTGGTGCTGTCGATCACCGGCCCGGCCATCGCGCCCTATCTCGAGCGCGGCAAGACTCTCACCAGCGAGGAGTTCAACCAGATCCAGCGCCAGTTCGGCGGCGCCGGGTTTCTGACGTTCGCGCTTTGGTTTAATTGAGCGGCGCACTTCGACGTTGCTCCTGACAGCCTGCTGTCAGCAGCCAAATTGCGCGCGGCACCCTTCACCACTCCGCTCTTTCCATTTTGGCCGATACCTCCCATATTCGGGGCCATGGCCAGACTCTCCGACAAGAAAACGCCGCCGCCGGCGAATGACGAGCGCGCTTCGCCGCCCAAGCGGCGCAGTCCGCTGACCGATTTCCTCGATGCGTCGGAGCCCCTGTACAAGGGCGGCTTTGCCGAGGCGCCGCAGACCGAGTTCACCGGCGCCCCGCTGACCGGCTCGATCGCCGACTGGGCCGAGCAGATAGAGCAGGAAGCCGAGAAGGAAGGGCGCCAAATCTCCCCCCTCGAGGGGGAGATGTCGCCGAAGGCGACAGAGGGGGTCGCCGGAGGCAGCGCGGGACGCAAAGGAACGTCGAGTACTGCCGCACCGACCCCACCCGGCGGCTCCGCCGCCACCCTCCCCTCGAGGGGGAGGGAAGGCGCCAAGTCTGCCAAGAAAATCCCCGAGCGCTCCTCTTCCCCCGGCCGTACGGCACGCGGTACCTCGATGGGCGGCGCGGCTTCGGCGCGGGAGCGCACTGCGGCCGGTCTCAACCCTGTCGCTGGCCTCGATGTCTCCCTGGAAGAAGCCGAGACCATGGCTTCCGGCGGCGTCACCGCCACCGTCGCGGCGCTGTCGGCGCTGATCGAATCCGGCAATCCGCTGCACAAGGACGGCGTGCTGTGGACGCCGCACCGTCCCGCCCGGCCGGAAAAATCCGAAGGCGGCATCGCCATCAGGATGGTCTCGGATTTCGAGCCCGCCGGCGACCAGCCGACCGCGATCAAGGATCTCGTCGAGGGCGTCAACAGCAACGACCGCACCCAGGTTCTGCTCGGCGTCACGGGCTCGGGCAAGACCTTCACCATGGCCAAGGTGATCGAGGAGACGCAGCGCCCCGCTCTGATCCTGGCGCCCAACAAGACGTTGGCCGCGCAGCTCTACTCCGAGTTCAAGAAATTCTTCCCGGAAAACGCCGTCGAGTATTTCGTCAGCTACTACGACTACTACCAGCCTGAGGCCTATGTGCCCCGGACCGACACCTACATCGAGAAGGAATCCTCGATCAACGAGCAGATCGACCGCATGCGCCATTCGGCGACGCGTTCGCTGCTTGAGCGCGACGACGTCATCATCGTCGCCTCGGTGTCCTGCATCTACGGTATCGGCTCGGTCGAGACCTATACGGCGATGACCTTCCAGATGCAGATCGGCGACCGGCTCGACCAGCGCGCGTTGCTCGCCGACCTCGTCGCCCAGCAATACAAGCGCCAGGACATCAACTTCGTCCGCGGCTCGTTCCGGGTGCGCGGCGACACGATCGAGATCTTCCCGGCCCACCTCGAGGACCGCGCCTGGCGCATCTCGCTGTTCGGCGACGAGATCGAGGCGATCACCGAGTTCGATCCGCTGACCGGCCAGAAGACCGGCGAGCTGAAGAGCGTCAAGATCTACGCCAATTCGCACTATGTCACACCGCGCCCGACCTTGAATCAAGCCATCAAGTCGATCAAGGAAGAACTGAAGTATCGCCTGCAAGAGCTTGAAAAGGCTGGCCGCCTGCTTGAGGCGCAGCGGCTTGAGCAGCGCACCCGCTTCGACCTGGAGATGCTTGAGGCGACCGGGTCCTGCGCCGGCATCGAGAATTACTCGCGCTATCTGACCGGCCGCAAGCCGGGCGATCCGCCGCCGACCTTGTTCGAATACATCCCCGACGATGCGCTGGTCTTCATCGACGAAAGCCATGTCACCATACCGCAGATCGGCGGCATGTATCGCGGCGACTTTCGTCGCAAGGCAACGCTGGCCGAGTATGGTTTCCGCCTGCCGTCCTGCATGGACAACCGGCCGCTGCGCTTCGAGGAATGGGACGCCATGCGCCCGCTCTCCGTCGCGGTTTCGGCGACGCCCGGCGCCTGGGAGATGGAACAGTCCGGCGGCGTCTTCGCCGAACAGGTTATCCGCCCGACCGGCCTCATCGACCCGCCGGTCGAAGTGCGCCCGGCCAAGACGCAGGTCGACGACGTCGTCGGCGAAATCCGCGAGACCACCAAGGCGGGCTACCGCACGCTGGTCACCGTGCTGACCAAACGCATGGCCGAGGACCTGACCGAGTACCTGCACGAGCAGGGCATTCGCGTGCGCTACATGCACTCCGACATCGACACGCTGGAGCGTATCGAGATCCTGCGCGACCTGCGCCTCGGCGCCTTCGACGTGCTGGTCGGCATCAACCTGCTGCGCGAAGGCCTCGACATTCCCGAATGCGGCTTCGTCGCCATTCTCGACGCCGACAAGGAAGGCTTCCTGCGCTCCGAGACATCGCTGATCCAGACGATCGGCCGCGCCGCCAGAAACGTCGACGGCAAGGTCATCCTCTATGCCGACCAGATCACCGGCTCGATGGAGCGGGCAATGGCCGAGACCAACCGCCGTCGCGAAAAGCAGATGGAGTGGAACGCGGCCAACGGCATCACCCCGGAATCGGTCAAGTCGCGCATTTCGGACATCCTGGACTCGGTCTACGAAAAAGATCATGTCCGCGCCGATATCTCGCAGTTCACCGACAGCGCCGGCGCCATGATGGGCAACAATCTGAAAGCGCATCTCGACGCCCTGGACAAGCAGATGCGCGATGCCGCCGCCAATCTCGATTTCGAGAAGGCAGCCCGTATCCGCGACGAGATCAAGCGGCTGCGCGAGATGGAGCTGTCCATCTCCGACGATCCGCTGGCCAAATATGCCGACATGGAAAGCCCGGTCTCGGGCCGCGAAAAGGGCAAGCACAACAAGGGCGTGGCCAAACACCGTACATCGGAGGAACAGGAGCGTTTCCGCAAGCTCGACGAGGCACGTTCGGCCGAAGAGGCGGCCCGGCCCAACCTCTTCCGCAAGCCGGCACTCGACGAGATGGGCGCCGACGGCGCCGTGCCGGTGAAGAAGCCGCTGTTTTCGAAGCCCTCGCTCGACGCCATGGGGCCGGGCACGGATATGCCGACCCCGGCCGGCGCAGTGTCGCGTTCGCTGTTCAAGAAGCAGTCGGCCGAAGAGGCGCACGGCTCCGACTTCGGCATCCCGGGCGAACCGACCAAGCCGCTATTCAAGAAGAACTCGCTCGACGAGATGACCGTGCGGCGGACGGAAAAGCCGGTCGAAGGAAAGGTGCCAGCGAAACCACAGCCGATCTCCCCCCGTGTGGGGGAGATGCCCGGCAGGGCAGAGGGGGGCGCGAAGGAACACGGCGATCCGGGTAAACCAATTGTCCGCCAGCGCGCCGGCATCGGCTCCTACGAAGACCCCGCCGACGCCCGCCGCGAAAAGCGCCGTCCCGGCAAGACGGGACGGCCGGGACGCTAGCGAGCTTCCCTTCTCCCCTTGGGGGAGAAGGTGGATCGGCGCGCAGCGCCGAGACGGTTGAGGGGTGCTGGACGGATCGCCGTCGGTGCCAAGCTGGAGCACCCCTCATCCGATCGCTTCGCGGCCACCTTCTCCCACAAGTGGAGAAGGGGGAGCCTAGCCACTTGCCATCGGCCCTACCCTTGGTGTAGCCAGTTTCTACAACTCGAACGTCTTGAAAGGAGGGCTGCGTGTTATTTTCTCACCACCGTCAGCGCGGCCCTGTCTCTGCCCTGCGAGCTAGCTTGCAGGGCTGACCAGGGACGGTCCGGGTTTTTCCCCGCTTCGATTTTTTGGTCTGCCCTTCGTGGTGCGCAATGCCGAGCCTAATGGCTGGCACGTGCACCGTCAAAGTGCATGAGCCGGGCTCCGGCAAGACCAGAGAAATCAAAATGGCCCTGATCAGCCTCAAATCCCTCGGCGTCACCCTGAATGCGCCGCTGTTTTCCAACCTCGACCTCACCATCGGCACCGGCGACCGGCTCGGCATCGTTGCCGCCAATGGCCGCGGCAAGTCGACCTTGCTCAAATGCCTGACCGGCGAGATGGAACCGACCTCCGGCGACATCACACGCACGCGCGGCCTGCGCGTCGGCTATGTCGAGCAAGTCGTCCCCGCAGCCTTGGCCGGGCGTAGCTTTCATGAGGTGGTGGCCGACGCCTTGCCGGCCGAGCAGGCCGAAAGCGAGCAATGGCGCGTTGACGTGGTTCTCGACTCGCTCGACGTGCCGCAGCCGATGCGAGCGCGGCCGATGCGTGCCTTGAGCGGCGGCTGGCAAAGGCTGGCGCTGATCGCCCGCGTCTGGGTCACCGACCCCGACGTCCTGCTTCTCGACGAGCCGACCAATCACCTCGATCTCGGCAAGATCAGCCAGGTCGAGACCTGGCTGAACGCGCTGCCACGTGAGGTGCCGCTGGTGATTGCCAGCCACGACCGCGCTTTTCTCGATGCTACGACCAACCGGACGCTGTTCCTGCGCCCCGAACAGTCGCCGGTATTCTCGCTGCCCTATTCACGAGCCAGGGACGCATTGAGCGAAGTCGATGCCTCGACCGAGCGCAAATTCCAGCGCGACATGAAAGTGGCGCAGCAGCTGCGCCGGCAGGCCGCCAAGCTCAACAATATCGGCATCAATTCCGGCAGCGACCTTTTGACGGTCAAGACCAAGCAGCTCAACCAGCGGGCAGAGCGTCTGGAAGAAGCGGCAGCGCCGGCACACCGCGAAAGATCGGCGGGCGCGATCAAGCTCGCCAATCGCGGCAGCCATGCCAAGGTACTGATCACGCTCGACGATTTGGTGGTCGGAACACCTGACGGCACGGTTCTGTTCAGCACCGGCAAGCGCCACATCTGCCAAGGCGACCGCATCGTCCTGCTCGGCCGTAACGGCGTCGGCAAGTCACGGCTGATCGGCCTGATCCGGAACGCCATCGTCGAGCCGGAAACGGCGGCGCGAAGCCTGAAGGTGCCGCCGTCGACGGTGCTCGGCTATAGCGACCAGGCATTGTCGGGCATCGGCGGCGACGACACGCCGCTGGCGATGCTCTCGCGCAGATTCGATGTCGGCGAGCAGCGCGCCCGCTCGCTGCTGGCGGGCGCCGGCGTCAGCATCGACATGCAGGAGCGCAGGATCGGCGTGCTGTCGGGCGGACAGAAGGCGCGGCTGATGATGCTGGCGCTGAGGCTCGCCAATCCCAATTTCTATTTACTCGACGAGCCGACCAATCATCTCGATATCGATGGTCAGGAAGCACTGGAAGCGGAATTGCTGGAACATCAGGCGAGCTGCCTGCTTGCCTCGCACGACCGCTCCTTCATCCGCGCGGTTGGCAACCGCTTCTGGCTGATCGAGAAACGGCGATTGACCGAGATCGACAGCCCGGAGGAGTTCTTCCGGGAGGTTGCCGAAGCCGGCGGCTGAAGGCTTGCGGAAAAAAATTCCGGCGCCTGTCGGATAATGATCGCATGCCACGTCCTTGGGTTGCCGACACGGTGATGCCGGCGCCAATCGAGGAGAAAGCATCATGTCTATTCTGTCATCCATAGGTCACGCCGTGACGCGTTACTCGGCGGCTCGCGCCCGCTATCGCAGCGAACGCGCCATCCTTTCATTGCCGATCGAGCTGCGCAAAGATATTGGCTGGCCGGAAATCGTCGTCGACGCGCAAAACAGCCCGCGGATTCGCATCGAAGGTTGAAAGGTGGCAGTTGGCCGTCGCGGCAGGCGCCATTTCGAATCCAAAAAACCATCGGCCGTGTAGGATCGTCGCCGTTCCGTTCGTCCTGTGGTTCGCAAAGGCAAACCAGACGCAAAGAGGAGCATGACATGAATGACCAGCCGCAGACCCAGCCCGCCGCCAAAGTGCTTGGCGGATTGACGCCCTACCTTCAGTTGGATGGCGCTTTCAAAGCCGCCGAATTTTACCGAAAGGCCTTCGGTGCCGAGCAGGTCTTTGCCTATCCGCCGGACGAACAGGGCCGTACCATGCATATCCATCTCCACATCAACGGTTCGACCCTGATGCTTTCCGACTTCTATCCCGAGCATGGAATGGCCGCTGTGAAGCCGCAGGGCTACACCATGCAGCTCCATCTCGGCAGCGACGACATCGACGCCTGGTGGCAGCGGGCCATCGAGGCGGGCTGCGAGGAAGTCGTGCCGTTGCAAGTGATGTTCTGGGGTGATCGCTGGGGCAATATGCGTGATCCGTTCGGCGTCGAATGGGCAATGAACGCACCGGTGAAAGCAGCTTAGCATTCCACACAGGCTGTGTCTGAAATCACCTCTCCCGCTCCAGAGGGAGAGGAAAACGATCGCATGGAGGAAATCAGATGTCCTATGTCGACGGTTTCGTACTTGCCGTACCGAAGGCAAAGCTCGATGCTTACAAGAAGCTGGCGGAAACCGGCGGCGCCGTCTGGAAGGAGCACGGTGCTCTTGCCTACGTCGAATGCGTCGGCGACGACGTCCCTTATGGCGAGCTCACCTCGTTCCCGCGCGCCGTACAGGCCAAGGACGACGAGGTCGTCATCTTCTCATGGGTGGTCTACGAATCGCGCCAGAGCCGCGACGCGGTGATGGCCAAGGTGATGGCCGACCCGCGCCTCAAGTCGGACTGGGAGACCATGCCATTCGACGGCAAGCGCATGATCTTTGGCGGTTTTCAGCCCTTCATCGAGCTGTAGGCGCCCCTCGATCAAGTTTGTCGTGCAGCGGCTTCAGCCGGTCGCCATAGCGCTTCCACAGGTCGACCGAGCCCTGATACATCGGCTGGCGCACTTGCGCAGCCGACGCCGTTCGCACCGGCCGGTCGGTCTCGTGGAACGACAGCACGGCGTCGTCCCACGGCAGGCCGAGATGGGCGATCAGCGCCCGCGACCGGCCTTCCTGGTCGGCGACGAAATCCTCGTAGCGAACGTCGTGCACGACATCAGGCAGCACGGCATGCCAGTGCGCCATGATGTCGGTGTACAGATTGTGGAAATCGGCGAGCTCGTCGAGATCGTAGCCGTAGCGATGGCTGTCGCCGCGGAAGTGCACCTTGTAGATCGACAGGCAGGTCGCCGCCGCATCGCGCGCGCAATGGATGATCTTGGCCCGCGGCAGCATCATGTGGATGAAACCGACCAACAGGAAATTGCCGGGCATCTTGTCGGTGACGTGTCGAGAACCCGGATAGCGGGCGTGCAGCATGTCGAGATAGGCCTGGCCGGCCTCGGCATAGGCCTTGTCGGGCATGTCGGCGATGCCCCAGGGAAAGCCGCCCTTCATGCTGAGCGGAAACTGCTTGCCGACCGCCGTCTTCAATATGCTGAGCTCGCCGGCGCCATAGACCTGCGGATGGCTGGCGATGATCTGCTCGACCAGCGTGGTGCCGGAACGCGGCATGCCGACGACGAAGATCGGCGTGTCCTCGGCTATCTCGCTCGGCTTGTGCCTTTCAAAAAAGGCCTTGTCGAACACCGCCTTCATCGCCTCGAACTCGCCGCGCGTCTTGCCGGCGTCGTAGTCGATGCCCTGGCGGCGGATCGCGTTGCCTTCGGCGAAATAGTCGAAGGCGCGGCCATACTCCCTGAGGTCGTCATTGGCCTTGCCGAGACCGAAGGAAAGCTGCATGCGCGCCAGGCTGCCTCGCGGCGCCTTGGCGTGCTCCGCCTCCATGCGGGCAAGCTCGGCGTCGCGCTCCTTTTGGCGCTTGACCTGGGTAAGCATCAGCCAGGCCCTCGCCATGCCGGGGTCCACAGCCAGCGCCTGCCTGAAAAGATCCGCAGCCTCGTCGAGATTGCCCTTTTCCATCAGCCCGACACCCAGGCCGTGCAAAAGATCGGCATCCTTCGGCCGGATCGTCAGCGCCTCGCGAAAAACAGCCAGTGCCTCATCCAGCCGGCCCGCTTCCTGCAGCGTTTCGGCAAGCCCGACGCGGGCGCGGACATGGAACGGGTTACGGCCCATCGTGCCGCGATAAATATCCTCGGCGCCTTCGAATTGGCCGAGCTGCCTCAGCGACGAGCCGAGATTGTCACGCGCCGCCAACTGGTCCGGCCGAATCGCCACCACCTTGCGGAAGAGATCGGCGGCGGCCGCGACCCGGCCGAGGTCGCGCAGCACGGTGCCGAGATTGTTGAGGAAATCCGGATTGTTCGGTTGCAGACGCACCGATTGTTCGATCAGCGCCAGCCCCTCAGCGCTGCGCCCGGTCTGGTGCAGCAGAAGCCCGAGGAAATGCGCAGCAGCCGGGTGGTTGGCCTTTTGCGCCAGCACCTGTCGGTAAAGCGCCTCGGCTTCCTGCCGGCGCCCCGCCTGGTGCAACTGCAGCGCTTGCTGCACGTACTGGTCGAGCCCCAGTGGTGGCTGCCCGCCTGAGCCGTAACGTGCGCCTGCCGGTTGTCTCGGATCTCTGTTGATGGGAAACCTGCCGTGTTGTCCGCCTGCCGCGATCTAGGCCATCGCTGCGGCGCGTGCAAGAGCAGAGGCGGTCGCAAGGGAGCGAACCTCGGAACCCACCGAGCTAGCGGAAGTCGGCCGGCGTCAGCACATACATGTTCCTGCGGCCGTGCGAGTAGGCTTGGCGCGCAATCTCGTGGATCGACGAACGCTTGGCGTCGAAGGCGCTGAGAAATTCGGCCTCGGCTCCGCTTGCAGCCGGGTTTGCCGCCGAAAGTGCCGCGACCTCGACAAAGAACGGGACTTCGAGCATGCCGTCATGGCCGACGAAACGAATGCGCTTGGCCGCCGCGTCATAGGAGCGGCTGGGATTGGGAAAATTGAGCGTCATGGCTTGCGCGTCAAATCAGGCGGTTGCTTTCGGCAAGCTGGCGCGCCCGCCGCGCCGTGCCGTCGGTGTCGGCAATCCTTCGCCTTGCCGCCTCGTCGCTTCTTATCGTGAGACGCGGCGACAAGACCTTTATCGGCTTTGCGACAGGACTGACTGCAACTGTCGGGACATCCGGTGTTCTTGCGGAGTTCATGACTCTCTTCCTTCCATTGCTAGATAAATACAAATGCCGGAGGAATTTTTTCGGAAGTTCTTCAAATAATTTTCGAGGTGCTCCGGGACCGTATCATCGTTCTGCGGATAACTATAGAAAAGTAATTTGACGTTGGTAGGGGTAAGAGGCCGAAAACTTCTTGAATAAGTCGTATTTTCAGACTAGAGGTATGAAACCGTTTGGGTCATGCTTGGCCCCGCGGTGTCAGGGATTCTCGGCCCGCCAAACTTATCCAAATCGCCGACACCTGGTACCGCAATGCAGGCTCCGCTTCCGGGGCAGGCCGGAAAGAAACTTCAAGGCACGAGAACTTCAAGGCACAAGCGAGAACTTCGAGGCGCACAAGAATGTCTGCTCGCACCACCCATTCCATAGCGCATTTCGCGGCACCGTTCGTGCTTGGCGGGCTGGATGGCATGCAGCCGGCCGGCGACTATGACATCGACCACGACGAAGAACTGATCGACGGCATGTCCTGGCCTGCCTGGCGCCGCGTCGCCACTTTCATCCATCTGCCGGCAAGGACAGTGAAAAGCGCGACCAGCCAGCTTGTCGCCATTGACCATGCCGAGCTCGACGCAGCGCTTCGGCACGACCAGGAGAATGTCACATGATCCGCTTCCAGCAGAATGCGCGGCGCACGGACACGCCGGCGCATATCTTCACCGTCGGCCAGACCGTCCGCATGAAGAGCCGCACCGGCCTTGCCCAAAAGACCGCGGAGCTGTTCCAGATCAAGAGCCGGCTGCCGGTCAAGGACGGCTCGCCGCAATATCGCATCCGCAGCGATCAGGAGACCTATGAGCGGGTCACCACGGAAGACAATCTCGAACCGGTCGACAACCCGGCCAACTGAGCCGACGCGCCGCAACGCTGCTTCACATGCTGATGATGCCGCAGATCCGCGTCGCCTGCGCATCTTCAAGGGAACGGCGCTGAGCTGTACGCCGGCCCCAGATGGTGCTTATCCGGCCAGGCTGTAGGTCGGTGCGCTAGCAGGGCCCGTCATCGACGACGCGATAGTCCGCCGCGCGGGCTTCGCATTCGTTGGGGAATGTGCGCAGTTCGCCATGGCGACGGGCACAGACGGGGCGGTATTCGCGGGTGCAGAATGTCTGCTCCTCACCGCCACCACCACCGCCGCGGCACTCGCCCTCGCGAATGATGCGGTATCCGGCCCGTTCGGCAAGGCAGGCATTGGCGAAGGTCTGGCGGTCGCCGCCGCGCCGGGCGCAGACCGGGTCATATTGCCTGGTGCAGAATTGCGGCCCCGGCCGTGGCGGGCGCGGCCCCGGCCCCTCATCATCCACCACGACGGTGCAGGCTGCGAGAATTGCCGACAGGAACAGGATGGAAAAAACCTGCCGCGGAAAGATTGCCGCAAGAAACCGCATGAATGTTCCCTCCCTCGAAACTCCTGCCTGCACAAATGGTGCCTGGGTCAGGCCGATCCTCGTCATTCCGCCGCCAGATGCAACCCCTGTTTGCAACTGGCGAGCCAGGGCGGTATGCCGGCGCAAGCCAAGACAGCACCTGCCCCGCTTGCTGGACCATGCCTGGGTGAAGTCTGGCCGATGACCGCGCAGAGAACCGGGACTATCGGTGCGATGCGTCGGGATGCGCCTGTTGGGGCCGCCCGCGGCTGTGTCTTGCAAGCATCACGTTTCCGTGCGATAAATTTTGTGTTCGGGCATTTGCGACCCGGAGAGCGGAACGTTTTGGACGACCTTTCCCCGATACTGTGAATCTCTGACAGCCCCGTTTTCGGCGGGGGTTTTTACCATGCGCCAATGCATGACTGCCGAAGCAACCACCGGGACTTGCCCACGGCGCCAGGCGGCGGGCGGAACCACCAAGACTGACACGGGTGAAGGAGTTTCCCCAATGGCCCAGACCGGCACCGTTAAATTCTTCAACGCTACCAAAGGCTTCGGCTTCATCACGCCCGATGGCGGCGCCAAGGATGTGTTCGTCCACATCTCGGCGATCGAGGCTTCCGGGCTGCGCACGCTCGTCGACGGTCAGAAGGTCACCTTCGATGTCGAGCCCGACCGCATGGGCAAGGGTCCGAAAGCGGTCAATCTCCGCGCCGCCTGAACGGCGGCGTGCTGCGCGTCCTTTCGGGGTGTGAGGATGCTGCAAGGCTTTGGTGTGACGTGAGTTTTATGAAGGCGCGGCGGTTTTCGTCGCGCCTTTTGTGTTCCGGGGATGCTTGCCGGCACCCGCAAAACTTTCTCTTGCCGATGGCACTAAAATAAAGGACAAATTTCCGTCCGGGCATTTGCCGGCCCGAGACTGGACTTGTGGGATCAAAGGAGCTTCCCATGCCGCAGACCGGCACCGTCAAATTCTTCAATCACGCCAAGGGCTTCGGCTTCATCACGCCGGACGACGGGGCAAAGGATGTCTTCGTCCATATTTCGGCCGTGCAGGCGTCGGGTCTTCCCGGTCTCGAGGATGGGCAGAAAGTGACATTCGACACCGAGCCGGACAAGCGCGGCAAGGGTCCGAAAGCCGTCAACCTGTCGATCGGCTGAACCACCCCGGGCAGAATGGACGTGGGCCGGTCTGGCCTGCGGTGTTTGCCGCACGCTTGAACCGCCCAGTTAGATGAACCGCCTGGCCAAATTTCGTTCAGCCCCCGTTCAGCCACGGTCGCATATTAATCTTCGTTAAAGCCGGACCGCATCCCCCGAAACGACCCGGGCCGGCACGAAGGAGACTGACATGAACCGAATTTTCAAGACTGCCATCCTGTCCGCCGCGGTCGTTGCGACCACGCTTGCGACCTTGCCCGCGGCCAATGCCGACGAATGGCGCCATCACCGCCGCCACCACGGCCACGGCGACGCCGTTGCGGCCGGCGTGCTCGGCCTTGCGGCCGGTGCCCTGATCGGCGGTGCGCTCGCCAGCCCGCAGCCCCGCTATTACGACCCGGCCTATGATGATGAATACTACAGGCCTGCCCCGGTGCGCCGTTATTACGTGCAGCCGCGAGTGGCCTATGCCGAAAGCTATGCGGAGCCGTGGACCCGCGGCTGGTACGAATACTGCTCGGACCGCTACCGGAGCTTCAACGCCCGTACCGGCACGTTCACCGGCTATGACGGCGAACAGCATTTCTGCACCGCCAATTAGCGGAGGCAGTTTCCCGTCGGAAAAAAGCGCGGTCGCACAGGCCGCGCTTTTTGTTTCCGGCAAGCGGTTTCAGACCAGAAAAGGATTGCTCCGCCGCTCCTCACCAAAACGGCCGCCGGGACCATGGCCGCAGATAAAGCCGATGTCGTCGCCCAACGGCAAAAGCTTCTCCTTGATCGAGGCGATCAGCGCGGCGTGGTTGCCGCCCGGCAGATCGGTGCGGCCGACCGAACCGCGGAACAGCACGTCGCCGACATGGGCGAACTTCGCAGCCCGGCTATAGTAGACGACGTGGCCGGGTGCATGGCCCGGACAATGGAGCACCTCGAACACGTGCGAGCCGAACGAAACGGTCTCGCCTTCGGCAAGGAACCGGTCGGGGACACAGTTGCGCACGGGATCGGTGATGCCGTAGCGCTTTGCCTGGTTCTCGAGATTGGCGAGCAGCGGCCGGTCGGCGGCATGCGGACCGATGATCTCGATACCGAGCGCCTCCTTCAACTCCATGGCCCCGCCGGCATGATCGATATGGCCGTGCGTAATCCAGATCGCGCCGGCAGTGATCGCATTGTCCTCGAGCGCCGCCAGCACCTTGTCGATGTCGCCGCCCGGATCGACGACAACGCCTTGCCTGTCGTCCATGTCGAAGAGGATGGTGCAGTTCTGCTGGAACGGCGTGACCGGCACGATGCCGGCGTTGAGCTGACCCATATTCGTCCTTTCACGCTGTCGGAGCGCTGCGCGTCCCCTCGAACGCGTCAGGAGAGCTCCAACCTTGAACCAGGCCCTGATGTAGAGACACACGCGAACGGCGTCCACCGCTCCCACAAACGGCAAACGAAATGGGCGGCCGAAGCCGCCCATTTGAAAACCTGAAACGTCAAAGCTTATTTCTTCATCGCGTTCATGACCGCACCGATGATGCCGGTCAGGATGGCGCCGCCGCCGGCACCGCCAACGATATTTGAAATGTTCAACGCGCTGCCGGCCCCTGCCGCCGTGGCGGCGGCTGCCGGATCGACCGAGCCACCCAGCAGACTGTTGAGGATGGCCGCACCGCCGACGCCGCCGACAGCGCCGCCCAGGATTTTGGTAAGCTGCCCCATCGCCGCAGTCTTGATAGCCGCGCCAACCGCCTGACCACCGATGATACCCGTAATCACCTGAATAATGATCGGAAGAAGCGTGTTCATATCCATATTTCCAGTCCCTCCATAGCTGCCAGCCTCCCGGGCCGACCCCATCATGAGACGCCGAATTGTGTGAAAGTCAAATGCAGAAGCGCTTAAATAAAAGGGGCGGCCCGAAAACCGCCCTTACTAGTTAAAAAAGCTGTGACTTTCGTTATTCTGCAGCGATTGCGTGCTTGGGCTGAACGGCCGCAGAATAGTCATTCATCAGCGTCTTGGCGATTTCGCCGACCTCGAATCGGTATGGACCGATCTCCGAAACAGGCGTCACCTCGGCTGCCGTCCCGGTGAGGAAGCACTGCTGGAAGCCTTCAAGCTCATCCGGCATGATGGCGCGCTCGATCACCTCCAAACCGCGGTCCTTGGCAAGGCCGATAACCGTGCGGCGGGTGATGCCGTCGAGGAAGCAATCAGGCTTGGGCGTATGGATCTTGCCGTCCTTGACGAAGAAGATGTTGGCGCCTGTCGCTTCCGCCACCTGGCCACGCCAGTCGAGCATCATGGCGTCGGCATAGCCCTTGGCCTCGGCGGCATGCTTGGACATGGTGCAGATCATGTAGAGGCCGGCCGCCTTCGATTTCGACGGTGCGGTGCGCGGGTCGGGGCGGCGCCATTCGGCCATGTCGAGGCGGATCCCCTTGAGCTTCTGCGCCGGGTCGAAATAGCTTGGCCACTGCCAGATGGCGATGGCGCAGTTGATCCGACTGTTCTGTGCGGAAACGCCCATCTGTTCGCTGCCGCGCCACGCGATCGGCCGGACATAGGCGTCCTGGAAACCTTGCTTCTTCAACAGCGTGCGGCAGGCGTCGTCGATCTCGGCGACCGAGTAGGGTATCTTGAAGCCAAGCAGGCGCGCCGATTCATGCAGGCGTTCGGTGTGGTCGGTCAGCTTGAAAATTTCGCCCCCATAAGCGCGCTCGCCCTCGAATACCGCGCTGGCGTAGTGCAGCCCGTGGGTCAAGACGTGGATCTTGGCGTCGGCCCATTTGACGAATTCGCCGTTCATCCAGATAAAGCCGTCCAGTTGGTCGAAGGGAACGGATGCCATGGTAACCTCCCGCGGGCGGCAGCCCGCACATCATTGTGTCGTTGCGTGTTTCGCCTCGGCCGCTGCGGGCGGCCATTGTCTCAAAGCGTAGGCGGATATTTAAGGTCTGGCAAACTCAGGAAGTTCCGGAAAAAACGGCTTCGCTTGCCTTTTCGTTCGCAATCCGCCGAAAAGCTTGCCAAAAATTACCATCGCGCGGAAAATACGTCAATAGTGCTGACATAATTTCCTGCTTCACACGGAGAAAAGATGACGAGCCACGCAGCCGCAGAGCCGATCAGGACAGCGATCACCGACGAGGACGGCATTGATTTCGCCATCATCGAGTTGTTCTTCTTCGCCTATCGCGACTTTACCTCCGATCCGGACCAGATCCTGGCCGATTACGGTTTTGGCCGCGCCCATCATCGGGTGTTGCATTTTGTCAATCGCCGGCCCGGCCTGACGGTCGCCGAGCTCCTCGATGTGCTCAAGATCACCAAGCAGAGCCTGGCGCGCGTGCTCAAGCAACTGATCGACACCGACCATATCGTGCAATTGCAGGGCCCCCGCGACCGCCGCCAGCGCGAGCTTTATCCGACGGCCAAGGGCCGTGCTCTGGCGCTGGCACTGGCGCGGCCACAGTCGCGCCGCATCCATGCTGCATTGGAAGATTCCGGAGCCACCGAACGCGCCGTTATCGAACGGTTCCTTGAAGCGATGGTAAATCCGGAACTAAGGGCGCAGATCGACATTGTGCCCGCAAAGATGTCAGGGAAAAACCATGGAGACCATTGAGAGGGTTGATCATCCGACAGCACCGGAAGACGACGCGCCGCATCTGCTGGTGGTCGACGACGACACCCGTATCCGCAATCTTCTGAAACAGTATCTGACCGAAAACGGTTTTCGCGTCACCGTCGCCGGAAATTCCGGCGAGGCGAGGCGCAAGCTCGCCGGCCTCGACTTCGATCTGATCGTGCTCGACGTCATGATGCCGGGTGAAAGCGGCGTCGATCTCACCAAGGCGCTGCGGGCCGAGAAAAACGTGCCGATCCTGATGCTCACCGCACTGTCCGAAACCGACAGCCGAATCACCGGGCTCGAGGCCGGTGCCGACGACTATCTGCCTAAACCGTTCGACCCGCGCGAGCTGATCCTGCGCATCAACAATATCCTGCGCCGCGGCGGCCCCGCGACGACGCCCAAGGTCGAACAGCTGGTCTTTGGCCCCTATACGTTCCAGATCGCCAGGCGTGAGCTGAAGCGCGGCGGCGAGGCGCTCAAGCTGACCGACCGCGAGCAGGAAATCCTGGCGATCTTCGCTGCGCGTGCCGGCGAAACGATACCGCGGCATGAGCTTGTCGGCGATGAATCCGAGGTCGGCGAGCGCACGATCGACGTCCAGATCAACCGGCTGCGCCGCAAGATCGAACGCGATCCGTCCAATCCGGTCTGGCTGCAGACCGTGCGCGGTATTGGGTATCGGCTCAGCGTGGAATAGAATGCCGCCGACAGCGGCCCTTTGCCGGGTCCCGGTGAGCGAAAGGACGAATGGCGACCACGCAACTCGAACGGCCGGGAGATGGCGGCTTCAGCGCCCGCGCGACGCGGGCGCTCAAGGCCGTGCCGCGCGCCTGGAACCGTTTCTGGCGCCTGGTGTCGCTTTACATGCCGAAGCGGCTCTATGCCCGCTCGCTGATCATCGTCATCGCGCCAATGATCATGCTGCAGTCGGTCGTCGCCTTTGTCTTCATGGAGCGCCACTGGCAGACCGTGACGCAACGCCTGTCGCAGGCCACGGTGCGCGACATCGCCGCCATCATCGACCTGATAGAGACCTATCCGCATGACGCCGACTACGCCAACGTCATCCGCATCGCCCAGGATCGCATGCAGCTGAAGGTCGACCTCCTCCCGCCCGACCCGCTGCCGCCTCCCGGGCCAAAGCCGTTCTTCTCGATCCTCGACGAGATCCTTTCGTCCGAGATCACCCGCCAGATCAACCGTCCGTTCTGGATCGATACGGTCGGCAATTCCAATATCGTCGAGGTCCGCGTCCAGCTCGAGAACAAGGTGCTGCGCGTCTTCGTGCGCCGCAGCCAGGCCTATGCATCGAACACCCATATTTTCCTGATCTGGATGGTCGGCACCTCGCTGGTGCTGCTGATGATAGCCATTCCCTTCCTGCGCAACCAGATCCGGCCGATTCTGACGCTGGCCGAGGCGGCCGAGAGCTTCGGCAAGGGCCGGCCGATGCCGCGCGATTTTCGCCCGCGCGGCGCGGAGGAAGTCCGCCGCGCCGGCTTTGCCTTCATCCAGATGCGCGAACGCATCGAACGCCAGCTCGAGCAGCGCACCGCCATGCTGAGCGGCGTCAGCCACGATCTGAGGACCATCCTCACCCGCTTCAAGCTGCAATTGGCGCTTGCCGGGACCAAGGCGGCCGATACCCAGGCACTCGATCAGGACATCGACGACATGCAGTCGATGCTGGAAGGCTACCTTGCCTTTGCACGCGGCGAAGCTTCGGAAGATGCCGGTCAGTTCGATCTCGAAGCCTTCTTCGACAAGCTTCGCGAGGAAGCCGCGCTGCGCAAGCGCAAGCTGTCGACCGTGCTTGTCGGCGATCCGCATGTGCACGTGCGCCCCAATGCCTTTGCGCGGCTGCTGTCCAACGTCGTCGGCAATGCATTCCGCTATGCCAAGACGGTGGAGATCAATGCCAATCATGGGCGCGGTTCGCTGCTCGTCACCATCGACGATGACGGCCCGGGAATTCCGCCCGAAAAGCGAGAGGATGTATTCAAGCCGTTCGTGCGGCTGGACGAGGCCCGCAACCTCGACGCCAGCGGCACCGGCCTTGGCCTCTCCATCGCACGAGACATTGCCCGCAGCCATGGCGGCGACATTGTCCTCGAACGCAGCCCGCTCGGCGGCCTTCGGGCGGTGATCAAGGTCCCCGCTTGACGGCAGCGACACCCGGGCCTTCATCGGCCCGTCATGAAACCATGGTGAAGAGCGCCAATGAAGCGCGCGATCCTGATTGATTCGGCCCTGCGGCCTCATTTCGACCCCGCGCCTGCCCAGGTGCGCTGGTGCGACGCCCGAGCTGCGGCGTGGTCGCCGCTCAGGCGTCGCGGCGAGGCAATCAAGCTTGCCGCCAAGGGACCGCCATGCGCATCCTGATGGTCACCGACGCCTGGCGCCCGCAAGTCAACGGCGTCGTCCACACGCTGGAGCGTCTCTCGGAGACCCTGAAATCCTTCGATATCGAGACGGACTTCCTGACGCCGAATATCTTTCGCACCCTGCCTCTGCCGACCTATCCCGATATCAGGCTGGCGCTGACGACGCCGCACCGCGTGGCGCAGCTGATCGAGGCACGCAAGGTGGACCACATCCATATCGTCACCGAAGGACCGCTCGGCATTATGGCCCGGCGCTACTGCCGCAACGCCGGCCGCCCGTTCACGACCAGCTATCACACACGTTTTCCGGAATATCTGAGCGCGCGCCTGCCGGTGCCTGAAGCATGGGCCTATCGCTGGCTGCGTGATTTCCACAATTCAGGACAGGGCACGCTGGTTGCCACCCAGTCGCTTGCCGACGATCTTGCGGCCCGCGGCTTCACCAAGCTCCGGCCGTGGACGCGCGGCGTCGACACCGATCATTTTCGGCCGGACAAAAGAAAGGACCTGGGATTTCCCGGACCGATCTTCCTCTGCGTCGGCCGCGTCGCGATCGAAAAGAACCTGCCGGCCTTCCTAGGCCTCGATCTGCCCGGCAGCAAGTTGGTCGTAGGCGAAGGGCCGGAATTGGCGAAGCTGAAGGCCAGATATCCCGATGCCCATTTCCTTGGCCATCGTCCGAACGACGAACTGGCCGAGATCTACGCTTCGGCCGATGTTTTCGTCTTCCCCAGCCGTACCGACACGTTCGGCAACGTCATCATCGAGGCGCTGGCCAGCGGCACGCCGGTCGCAGCCTATCCCGTCACTGGACCGATCGATATTGTGGGTGACGGCATCGGCGGCGCGGTGTCGGACGACCTGCGGCAAGCAGCGCTCGCCGCCCTTCACGTCGACCGCGCCGAGGCGCGGCAACGCGCAATGCGCTACAGCTGGAAGGCCTGCGCGGAAATGTTCATGGAAACGGTCGAAGAAGCGCTGGGTACCACGCGTAAACTGGCTGCGTGAACAACAGCGCAGCTAGAACAGCCGCCCGCCGTTCGGCACTTTGCGTTCGATTGCCCCAAGCACCACCGCGCCCTCTTCATCGGGAAAGCCGAGCGTCAGCACTTCCGACATGAACGGCCCGATCTGACGCGGCGGGAAATTGACCACAGCGAACACCTGCCGGCCGATCAGGGCTTCGGGCGTATAGTATTTCGTGATCTGGGCCGAGGATTTCTTCACCCCGATCACGGGACCGAAATCGATTTTCAACTTGATCGCCGGCTTGCGCGCCTCGGGAAAAGGCTCGGCCTCGACGATCGTGCCGGCGCGGATGTCGACGCGGTCGAAATCGGCAAAGCTGATCTCGGGTTTTCGCGCGTTGCTCGAAACCATCGACGGTCAGGCGTTTCCGTAGGTTTCGAACAGCACGCCGGCCAACGCATCCTTGGCCGAAGTTCCCGACCAGACGACGAACTGGAACGCCTGGAAATAGCATTCGCAGGCTTCCAGCGCCGACGACAGCAGCACCTCGACCTGCTGGCTCGACGGCTCGACCCCACCGGCCAGCAGCAGCGACTGGCGGAACATGATGGCGCCTTCCTGCTCCCAGAGGTCGAAATGGCCAAATAGCATCTGCTCGTTGATCAGCGAAAGCAGCCGCATCACCTCGAGCGCGCGCGCCTCCGGGACCTTGATGTCGAAGGCGCAGGCCAGGTGCAGCGCTTCGTAGTCCTCCATCCAGGAGAATGAAACGTGGTAGTCGGTCCAGCTTCCGGCAACCGAGATCGAGATCTCGTCGTCGCCGGCCCGCTCGAAGGACCAATCGTTGTTGTGCGCCACCTGCTCGATAACATCCACCGGATGGATTTCGCGGGAGAATTCGAGTTCGAGAAGTTCCATGAAATGCTTCCTGTCGTTCTGGGAGCGCCACCACACGCTCCGCGGGAGAGGCACACTCGAACAATTCTGCCTAGAACTCGGACGGCCAGGACTTCGTCAACGCAAAGACCCCGGACCGGACCCCACCGCCCGGCGCATGACCCTGCTCCGAATCATGCAACAAATTCAGTCTATTGATCGGGAGTCGCGTGACCAGCCAAATTTTTCGCACTGCGTCATTCGCATGTGGAAAGGCACTGTCACAAAGATTCACGCAGTACCGGTAAGCGATTCACGACAAAGCGCTTTTTGCGATCCGGCTTTGTGGAAAAGTTTAACGATTTATTTCTTGTTATTTTTTTGCACGCGGCTTTGACGCAGCCGCAGGCGCTGGTTGACCGGTCAATTCGGCAAGCCTGGCCTCGAGCGCCTCGATGCGAGCGGCGAGGCGGGTGTTTTCTTCCCTGGCCTTCGCCGCCATGTCGCGAGCGGCCTCGAATTCCTCGCGCTGCACCACGTCCATGGAGTTGAGTATGCGCTCGGCCTGGCCCCTGAAGGCGGTCTCCACCTCGCGCCGCACGCCTTGCGCGGCACCGGCTGCATCGGTCATCAGCTTGGCGAATTCATCGAGAATGCGGTTCGGTCCGGTCGCCATGGCAAATCCTCGCTTGGTCGAATTGACGTAGTGGCGCGCGATTCGGAATGCAAGCATATGCTTGCCTTGACCCCGCCAAAAGCCTGCCGCATGGTCCGCGCCCGAACCTGATTGGGAACCCGGAGACCCTGTTGAGCGAATATTTGCTGCCGCTGGCCGCCCTGCCCTTTCCCAACATCGACCCGGTCATCGTCCGGATCGGACCGCTGGCGGTGCATTGGTACGGCGTCGGCTACATCGTCGGCATTCTGTTCGCCTGGTGGTATGCCAAGCGCCTCGTCACCAACCCAAAACTGTGGCCCGACGGCACCCTGCCGATGAAGCCCGTCGACCTCGACGACTTCATCGTCTGGGCAGCCATCGGTGTGGTGCTCGGCGGACGCACCGGCTACGTGCTGTTCTACGACCTGCCGCGCTACATCGCCAATCCGCTCGATATCGTCGCCGTCTGGCAGGGCGGCATGTCGTTTCATGGCGGTCTGATCGGCGTCATTGTCGCAATGACGCTGTTTTCCCGGTCTCGCGGCATCCGCACATGGTCGCTGTTCGACGTGGTTGCCGCCGGCGTGCCGGTGGGGCTTGGCCTCGTTCGCCTGGCAAACTTCATCAATTCCGAACTATGGGGCCGGCCGACCGACGTTCCATGGGCATTCGAATTCCCCAATGGCGGTCCATTTGCACGCCATCCGAGCCAGATCTACGAGGCGCTGCTCGAAGGGCTGGTGTTGTTCCTTATCCTGCGCTTCCTCACCCATTCGCGGCTCAAGCTGAAGACGCCGCGCTTCGTCGGCGGCGCCTTCATCGCCGGCTATGGCGCCTCGCGCATCTTCGTCGAATTCTTTCGCGAGCCCGACCAGCAGCTTGGCTACCTCCTTGGCACGAGCTGGCTGACCATGGGAATGGTGCTGTCACTGCCGATGGTGCTGGCCGGCATCTGGGCGATGGCTACAGCCAAGCCGGTGACAAAACCGCAGCCGGCATGACGCGGCTGAAGACCCGCATCGCCGAGCTGATCGGTGCGGTGGGACCGATCCCCATCAGCGAATACATGGCGCTCTGCCTGTTCGATCCGCTGGACGGCTACTATACGACACGCGAGCCGTTCGGCGCCGCCGGCGACTTCGTCACCGCGCCGGAGATCAGCCAGATGTTTGGCGAACTGGTCGCCATCTGGCTCTACCAGGCGTGGCTGGCGATCGACCGGCCGACGCCGGTCGCCATCGCCGAAATAGGCCCCGGCCGCGGCACGCTGATGAGAGATATGCTGCGCACGCTTTCGCGGCTCGATCCGACGCTTACCGCCAGCGCATCGTTCGCCTTGATCGAGACCAGTCCGCGGTTGACCGAGGTCCAGAAACGAACGCTTGCCGGGACGTCGGCCACCGTCGCCTGGCATGAGGCCGTGGACACACTACCGCAGGCGCCGCTTCTGATTGTTGGTAATGAGCTGTTTGACGCGGTGCCCATCCGCCAGTTCGTCCGCGCCGGAGCCGGCTGGCGCGAGCGGATGATCGGTCTCGACGATGCGAACCGGCTGCGCTTTTTCGTCGGCGCCGGCTCGCTCGACCCGATGCTGCTGCCGGAGGGTGCCGAGAATGCGCCGGAAGGTGCGATCGTCGAGGTGGCGCCAGCCCGCGCCGCCCTGATGGCGGCCATCGCCGGGCGACTTGCCGGATTTGGCGGCGCCGGCCTGTTTCTCGACTACGGTCACCTCCAGCCCGGGATCGGCGACACCTTGCAGGCCTTGCGCAAGCACCGTCATGAGGACGTGCTGGCCAATCCGGGGCGGGCCGATCTCACAGCCCATGTCGATTTCGCTGCCCTCGCGGCAACCGTTCGGGCACACAGCCTCGATGCCCACCTCTCAACGCAAGGTGAATTCCTGCTCAAGATGGGGCTTCTCGAACGAGCTGGCCGGCTCGGCGCCAATGCCGATGAGGCAGCTCGCGAAAAGATCGCGGCCGACGTCGAGCGCCTCGCCGGCCCGCTGGCCATGGGCGAACTCTTCAAGGTGCTTGCCGTCCTCCCCGCCGGCATTGCCGTTCCGCCGTTTCCAAGCATGGATTGACTTTTCGCTGCCGCCTCTCCCACTCTCCCATCTCCGACTAGCGGCCGACATCAACTGCGCCAGCCTTAAACTGACCAGCCTTCAACTGCGCCCTTCAACTCGCTTGACGAAATCGCCCATACGGACAACAAAGCCGCCATGCTGAATCAGACCAAACCGGATCCCGTTCGGTCGCCCTTGCTGGAAACGGCGCAAGGCATCCGCCACGGCTACTTCACGCGCGTCGGCGGCATTTCCAGCGGCATCTACCGGGGCCTCAACATCGGCACCGGCTCGAACGACGACCAGACGCTGGTGCGCGAGAATCGCCGCCGGGTCGCCGAATGGATGGGCGTGCCTGCAAACCATCTGCTGACCGCTCACCAAGTTCATTCGCCGGACGTCGTCATTGCCAGGGAGCCTTTTGCCGGCGAGCGGCCCAAGGCCGACGCAATTGTCACCGACCGGCCGGGCATTGCCGTCGGTGCCTCGACCGCCGACTGCGGACCGGTCCTCTTCGCCGACGCCGAGGCGCGCATTATCGGCGCCGCCCATGCCGGCTGGAAAGGCGCTTTCACCGGAGTGCTGGAAAACACCATCGCGGCAATGGAAAGCCTCGGCGCCCGGCGCGACCGCATCGTCGCAGTGCTCGGTCCTTCGATCGGCCCACGGAATTACGAAGTCGGACCGGAATTTGTCACCCGTTTCGTCGACGCCGATGCTGGCAGTGCCCGCTATTTCGCGCCCTCCGCAAATGCCGGACACGCGATGTTCGATCTCAACCGCTACACGGTCGACCGGCTGACCAAGGCTGGCGTCAATGCCGAAGGACTTGGCCGCTGCACCTATGCCGAGGAAGAGCTTTTCTACTCCTATCGGCGCAGCACGCATCGCAACGAGCCCGACTACGGGCGGCAGGTTTCGGCAATCGTTTTGGAGGCTGACTGATGGCGCTGCATTTCGAACGCTCGGAATTCGACGCGCGGCGCGATCGACTGATGATCGAGATCGCCGAAAAGAAGCTCGACGCCGTCCTGCTGTTTGCCCAGGAAAGCATGTATTGGCTAACCGGCTACGACACCTTCGGCTTCTGCTTTTTCCAGTGCCTGGTGGTCAAGGCCGACGGCTCGATGGTGCTGCTGACGCGTTCGGCCGACTTGCGCCAGGCGCGCCACACCTCGATCATCGACAACATCGTTTTGTGGACGGACCGCAACGGCGCCAATCCGGCGGTAGATCTGCGCAATCTGCTCAACGAGCTTGACCTGCTCGGCGCCCGGATCGGCGTCGAATACGACACCCACGGCCTGACCGCCTATAATGGCCGGCGCCTCGACGAGCAGTTGCAGACCTTCGGGCAGATCGCGGATGCCTCCGGCATTGTCAGCCGGCTACGGCTATTCAAGAGCCCGGCAGAAATCGCCAAGGCGGAAAAAGCCGCAAATCTGGCCGACGACGCGCTGGACGCAGCACTGCCGCTGATCAAGCAGGGTGGCGATGAGGCGCTGATCCTCGCCGCCATGCAAGGTGCGATCTTTGCCGGCGGCGGCGATTATCCGGCCAACGAGTTCATCATCGGCTCCGGAGTCGACGCCCTGCTTTGCCGCTACAAGGCCGGTCGCCGCAAGCTCACCAAGAACGACCAGCTGACGCTCGAATGGGCCGGTGTCTTCCACCACTACCATGCGGCAATGATGCGCACGGTGTTGACCGGCAAGGTATCGAAACGCCACCAGGAATTGTTCGATGCCGCCCGCGCCGCGCTACTTGCAGTCGAGAAGGCGATGACGCCCGGTAATACGTTCGGCGACGTGTTCGACGCCCATGCCCGCACCCTCGAAGCCCACAACTTGACCAAGCACCGGCTCAATGCCTGCGGCTATTCGCTCGGCGCCCGCTTCACCCCGTCCTGGATGGATATGCCGATGTTCTATCAGGGTAATCCCGAACCGATTGCGCCCAACATGACGCTGTTCGCCCATATGATCATCATGGACTCCGAAACCGAAACCGCGATGACGCTTGGCCGCACCTATCTGACCACCGAATCCCAGCCGAAGCCGCTGTCCCGCCATGATCTCGACTTGATCGTGCAGTGAATCCATAATGGAAAGAGTGTAAGGGGCGTTCGTCGCCAAGGAGTTTCAGGCTAATGAGACGATCGCATGTGACGACCGTGTCATTGCTCGTGGCGCTGGCACTGGCGGCCTGCACCAATGCGAAGGACGTTCTCGAACCCTCGGCCATTGCCCCGCAATCGACGCAATCCCTCTCCGGAGCCGGAGGTGCCGCGACGCCCCCCGCAACTCCGGCTCAGCCTGCCGGCACCGCGCAAACTGCAGATACGGCGCAGCCTTCCGCTGCAGCAGCCGTGCCGCCCGCCAAAAGCGCGGCTGCCATTGCGCGGACCCGGCTGCAGGTGGCGCCGATCGTCGGCGCCTCGGTAGAAGCCGCGACACCGCTGACCGCCGAGCTTCAGACACGCGCCAGGCAGCGCGGCATCACCTTGGCCGGCAGCACCGACCAGACCCCAACACATGTGCTCAAGGGCTATTTCTCGACCATGACGGAAGGCAAGGACACTACCGTCATCTATGTCTGGGACATCTATGACCCGGCCGGCAACCGGCTGCATCGCATCAACGGCCAGCAGAAGGCGCCGTCTGTTGGCGGCGGCGAAGGCTGGACGGCGGTCGCGCCTGCGACCATGCAGGCAATTGCCGACCAGACAATCGACCAGTTCGCCACCTGGCTTGGCGGCGGCGCCGGCTGACCTGGAGCATAATTCCGAAAGTGAAATCCGGTTTTCGGAAAAGATCATACTCAGACTGAAAGATAGAGCTATGCCGATTCCGTCGGCGTCGAAGTGGACCTATCGCCGCATCGTCAAGCCGTAAGCGTTTATTGAGATTAGCCGGCGGATTCCCATTCACGACGCTTGCAATACCGGCGCGGGCCGCTAAAAGCCCGACTAAGAGGCTGGAGTGCTATCGGAGTCTCTCAATCCTTCGCCAGGAACGGTGCATGAAGCTCTTCGCGGGCAATTCCAACAGGGTGCTGGCCGAATCAGTCGCCCGCTACCTCAACATTCCGCTGGGCAAGGCCAGCGTCAGGCGCTTCGCCGACCAGGAAATCTTCGTCGAGATCCAGGAGAATGTGCGCGGCGAGGACGTCTTCATCCTGCAGTCCACCTCGTTCCCGACCAACGATCATTTGATGGAACTGCTCATCATGATCGACGCCTTCATGCGCTCTTCGGCCAAGCGCATCACTGCGGTTATTCCTTATTTCGGCTATGCCAGGCAGGATCGCCGTGCCTCGGGCCGCACACCGATCTCGGCCAAGCTGGTCGCCAACATGATCACCAGGGCGGGCGTCAACCGGGTGCTGACCCTGGATCTCCATGCCGGCCAGATTCAAGGCTTCTTCGACATCCCGACCGACAATCTGTTTTCCGTGCCGGTCATGGCCCGCGACGTAAAGGCGAAATACAAGCAGCTTGCCAATGTCATGGTGGTGTCGCCGGATGTCGGCGGCGTGGTCCGCGCCCGCGCGCTCGCCAAGCGCATCGACGCCCAGCTTGCCATCGTCGACAAGCGCCGCGAGCGCCCCGGCGAATCGGAAGTCATGAACGTCATCGGTGACGTGCGCGGCAAGGATTGCCTGTTGATCGACGACATCATCGATTCGGGCGGCACGCTGTGCAATGCGGCCGATGCGCTGCTTGCCGATGGCGCCACCAGTGTGACCGCCTATACTACCCATGGCGTTTTGTCCGGCGGCGCCATCGCCCGCATCGGCGCCTCGAAACTGCAGGAACTGGTCATCACCGATTCCATCCAGCCGACCCAGGCAGTGCTGGACGCCGCCAATATCCGCGTCATCTCCATCGCCGAACTGATGGGCGAGGCGATCTCGCGCACGGCGACCGAGGAATCGGTGTCGAGCCTGTTCGATTAATGCGTGTCGCGCAAAACTGTGCAGCGGTTTTGCGATAACGACATGCATACAACAAGAACCCAAAGCGCGTCGCATGAGGCCGGTCGAACGCGACGCCCTTCAGGGCTGCGCCTCAGGCCGAGCCGGACCACTTGTTCGTCGCACACCTTCGCCAGCATCACGGGCGCCCCGCATGTAACCGCGTGGCGAGGCTCCCAGCATGCGCTTGAACATGGTGATGAACGCCGGCACGCTGTCATAGCCGAGATCGAGCGCCACCCTCGTGATCGGCTCGCCGTCGGCCAGCCGTGGCAGCGCCGCGAACAGACAGGCCTGCTGACGCCAGGTCGACAGCGACAATCCGGTCTGGCGGTGGAACGCGCGGGTGAAAGAGCGGCGGCTCATGCCGACGATAGCGGCCCACTCGTCGATCGTCGCATGCGGTGACGGTGCCGACACGAAGCGCCGGCACAGCGTCGCCAACCTTGCATCGGACGGGAACGGAAGGCCGAGCGGCCGTTCCGGCAGGTTCGGGATTTCGTGCAGCAGGAGCTTCATGATCAGTCCGCCCCGCCCCTTCAGCTCGGCGCCTTGCGGCAGCTTTTCCGATTCGACGATCAGGCTGTGCATCAGGTCGGTGATGCCGACGACACGCAACCCGTCCGGCAGGCCGGAAATGGCCTCCGGCATCACATAGACGGACCGCATGCTGACGTCGCCCAGCATCTCGACGGAATGTTCGGTGCCGGCGGGGATCCACATCGCGTGGTCCGGAGGCACCATCCAGCGCCCATGCCGCGTCTTCACCAGCACGACACCGACCAGCGCGTGCAGCAACTGGCTGCGGCTATGATGGTGCGGTGGCACATGGTAGCCGTCCGGATATTCGGTCGGCAGCGCCACTGCCGGCCCTACGGCCTGCTCCAGCCATTGCCAGCGACGCTCATGCAACAGCCCGAAATCGGTGTCGCCCGCTCTGAACATTTCCCTGCCATGCGGCATCAGCTATGGCCCACTTGCGAAACTATTGGACCAAACCACGAAAGAAGTCGCGTGACAAGCAACGTATAAGGCTGCGCCCTATAAGACCGCCTGCGGGAGCGCCCGCCAAAAAGACCACGGAGCCTGCCTTGACCGATACCACAGCAACCGCCGACGCCAAGCCGGCAGCGGCCAGCCACATTTCAGCTCAGGCGACGGCCTTCACCGTCATCCTGGCGGTGAGCTTCTGCCATTGCATCAACGACATCATGCAGTCGCTGCTGTCGGCGATCTATCCGCTGCTGAAGGACAATTACGGTCTCGATTTCTGGCAGATCGGCCTTTTGACTTTTACCTTCCAGGTGACGGCATCCTTGCTGCAGCCGGTGATCGGCATGATTACCGACAAGCGGCCGATGCCTTATTCGCTGCCCTACGGCATGGCTTCTTCGCTGATCGGGCTGGTCGTGCTGGCCTATGCCGGACATTACTCGCTGCTCCTCATCGGCGCCGCGCTGATCGGCATCGGCTCAGCGATCTTCCACCCGGAATCCTCACGCATCGCCCGCTTCGCCTCCGGTGGCCGGTTCGGTCTTGCGCAGTCGCTGTTCCAGGTCGGCGGCAATTTCGGCCAAGCGATGGGGCCGCTGCTGGCAGCCTTCATCGTCGTGCCCTTCGGCCAGACCAGCATCGCCTGGTTTGCCGGCGGCTCGCTGATCGGCATCATCGTGCTGTGGCAGGTTGGCGGCTGGTACAGCCGCCTGCGCGCCGCACAGGGCACCCGCAAGGCGGCACGCTTCGTTTCGCCTTTCCCGCGCCGCAAGGTCCTGGGCGCGCTGGCGGTGCTGACCTTGCTGGTATTGACCAAGAACGCCTACATCGCCAGCCTGTCCAGCTACTACACCTTCTATGCCATCCATAAATTCGGCGTTTCGGTGCAGATGTCGCAGGTCATGCTGTTCCTGTTCCTCGGCGCCTCGGCCCTGGGCATCCTGCTCGGCGGCCCGTTCGGCGACCGCTACGGACAGAAGGCGATGATCTGGTTCTCGATCGTCGGCGTGCTGCCCTTCACCCTGGCCCTGCCCTACGCCAATTTCGAGTGGACAATGGTTCTCACCGTGCTGATCGGCCTGATCCTGTCCTCGGCCTTCTCGAACATCGTCGTCTTCGCGCAGGAACTGGTGCCCGGCCGGGTCGGCATGATCGCCGGCATCTTTTTCGGCTTCGCCTTCGGCATGGGCGGCATCGCGGCCGCCGTGCTTGGCGTCGTCGCCGACATGAAGGGCATCGATTTCGTCTTCCAGGTCTGCTCGTATTTGCCGCTGCTCGGGCTGCTGACGGTCCTCCTGCCTAACATGAAGGAAGCGAGGAAGGTGGAGGCGGGGACCACGATCGGGTGAAGTTTGGGTTGGACTTCGGCTTCCCCGCCCACCGGGCAGCGCGAAATTCGGTTCTCGACATAGACTTCGAGCCGGTCAGGGCCGCAGCGTGGCGACATCGCGGCCATTGGCTGACACGCTCCGTCATCTGAACTTGAAAGCACGCGTCGCCCGCATCAGCCGGAATGCCTGCTCGGCAGCGTTCGCCAGCAGCGTGTCGGCGTCACGGATCGCGTCTTCGAGGGAACACGGTCGGCACAGAATGCTGAAGAAGGCATCGATGCCGATGTCGTGGGTCGCCTCTGCACCTGCTCCGATCGTTCCGGCCAAGGCGATGACAGGCAGATTGTGACGTTTCGCGCGCCGGGCAATCTCGGCTGGTATCTTTCCAAAGCTCGTCTGACCATCCAGGCCACCCTCGGCTGTCATGACGATGTCGGCGTTTGACAGCCGATGATCGAGATCCATATACCGCAGGATCAGGTCGAAGCGCGGATGCAGCCGGGCCCCAGCAAAGGCGTGAAGTCCGGCGCCGAGTCCCCCGGAAGCTCCTCCGCCGACAAGCGACGTCACGTCGACGCCGAGGTCGCGGCGAACGACGTGAGCGACATTTTCCATGCCCTGCTCGAGCAAAACCACCTGGTCAGGTGTTGCACCCTTTTGCGGGCCGAACACCCGGGCGACGCCTCTCTCGCCGAGCAGCATGTTGTAGGGATTTACCGCGACGTCGATACGAACATTCGAAAGGCGATGATCACGACTGGAAAGATCGACACGAGCTAGCGATGAGAGGGCCGAGCCGCTCCCCGAAATGGGACGGCCGCCGCCATCGAGCAGACGCACGCCTAATGCTTGGGCCATGCCGGTTCCTGCATCGTTGACACCCGAGTCACCGCAGCCGATCAGAATTCTTTCCGCGCCAAGATCGAGCGCAAAACGAATCAACTCACCAACCCCATAACTTGTAGTGCGGGTCGGGTCACGCATGTCAGTGGGGACGAGCCGGAGCCCGGCAGCCGCCGCGATTTCCAGAACTGCAGTCCGTTTCTTTCTTCGCCCGAGAAAACCGACATTGGCCGCCACGGGTTGTCCCACCGGTCCCGTCACTGTGACGGAATGCAGCTCGCCATCAGACAATTCAACAAGGGTCCGCGTAAAATCCTCGCCGCCATCCACCATTGGAAGGCCCAGGATCTTTGCTGTCGGAACGGCATTGCGAACGCCGCGCGCCAATGCAGCGATGACATCACGAACGCCGAGGCTCTCCTTAAAGCCGGAGGGTGCGACCAATACTCGAAGCCGTCTTCGTTTCGTCAATCCTTTCTTTTTCGACATTCTACGGCTCTCCAACAAGTTGCAGATGGAGCGTGTTGAGCAGGGCTCCGGTGGCTGGCCACACGGTGACCGCGAACACGACGATGAGGATGAACTGCATCGGCAGCAGGATTGAGCTGAGCAAGGCGAGGTCTTTCGGGCCGTAGCCTTCCTCGTCGACCCCCGCGAAAAGCGCCACCGGTTTCGCGCAGATCGCGAGGGTTTGGCAAAAGCCGGTCGCCGAGACGAGGACAAACATTGCCAGGAGAGGGTCGAGCCGCGCTGTCGATGCGAGCATCAGCGCCGGGGGCAGCAGCACCGAGACACGCGCCGTGCGACTGTGGATCACGAGATGACTGAAAAGCCCAAGCAAGGCTAATAAGGAGATAAGCGCCAACGGACCCAAGCCGGTGCCGCGCAGCGGATCGACAGTCGTCTCGATCAACCACCGATTGAGGCCTGATGCCGTCAGGCCGTCTGCCAAGCAGATCGTCGCCGCCAGAAACAAGAGCAGCTTCCACTCCGCACTCTTGATTGCATCGCCAAACGCCACGGAGCCTACTCTAGGAAGTGTGGCCAAGAGAGCGCCGCCAAGAGCGACAACGGTGGCATCAAGTCCGTGGACAGGTTCGGTCAGCCACGCGGTGACAACCCCGCCGGCGATCCAGAGTATCGGCTGCCGTGCCAATCCGGCACCGCCACTAGTCACCGTCGTTGGCTGCAAAAGGGTCATCCGCCGTTCGACCGGCGACAGGAAAAGCCGGAGCAGGCATTCGACCGAAAGGAAGGTGCTTACGGCCGCAAACGGCAGGCCGAAAGCGATCCATTCCAGATAGCTTACTTTCACACCCGAGAGGCGGCCGACCATTTCGATCGCCAGCAGATGGGCACCGGCGCCGACGGGCGATGCAATGGCCGAGAGCAGGATAACAGTGGGGAACAGCAGCGCGAAGGCCCTTCGCAACCGGGCGCTTCCACAGCGTCCCGCGATCGCCTGAAAGGCGGGGATCATCAAAGCTGCGCGACCTGAGGTCGACGGAATGACGAAGGCTGTGGCGATCATGACGGCCGTCAAGGAATAGGCGATTGCGCGAACCGATCGCATGCGCCCCGTCACGAGGCCGAGAACGCGATCTGCGACCCCACTCGCCTTGAAGGTGGCCGCCAACATGAAGGAGGCAAGCAATAGCCAGATCAACTCATCGCCGAGCGCATGAAACAGCGCGCCTGGATCACGGTTGACCAGCAGCGCCATTGCCAGCCCGGCGGCGATCGCAACGAAGGTGTCGTCGAACGGCGTCAGGGTCCACCCGATGATCGCGACAAGCAGGATCTCGAGCGCTCGCCGGGCGTCGGACGGGAGCGCGGAGAGGCCGAATTCAATGATGGCCACACACAGGGATACACAGGTTCCGATCAGTGCGGCTCGCCATATCGGCCAGAGCACCGGCGGTGTCCTTTCCCGAAGGGTGGCGTCACTGTCGGTCCGAAAATCTACTTGTGCCAACCGAAACCTCGTCTAGTTCGCCGCCAACGTGGCGATGAGGGCGTCGCACACCCTCCGCTCGAACTTAGGAGGTTCCGATTAGACGCTTGCGAGGGCTCCGGTTAGAATTTGGTGAGAGGCATTATCCGATCGCCGGCAGGATTACCGCATGACCGTTCGAGGCCGCATCTTCCTATTTCAAATCGTCATTCTCGCCCTTGTCGGACTGATTTCAGGACTGGCATTCGCAACACTCCAGCTGACAGAGGAATTCGTCCGCCGAATCGACAGCGTCCACGGGCGGTTCGAGGCGCTCGCCGAACTCAATGGGCAAGCCAACAATTACACCGAGCAACTCGCTGAAGTCTTGCTGCTTGGGCCCGAGCAAATGCCGGATTTCGAAGCGGCACGAGAAGCAGTGAAATCCGGATTCTACAAGCTGGAGGGCGCCACTCGCGAGGAACTCGGTGCTCTCGGATATTGGAGCGATAGACGCCAGGAGGAGGCCGAACTCAGATTCGTCGGTCGCGTCAAGGCGCTGTTTGAGGCGATCGATCGGGCCGCCCAGCGACTGTTCAGCCAGCGAACAAAGGGGGATCCAAAGGGCATCGTAGACGCCTTCCGCAACGATGTGGAGCACCGATTAGAGAACGATCTTGAAGAAATGATTGAAGCCGCTTTGCACGATGAGCGCAGGGAGGTTGGAGAGGAACTCGCCGGCGTCCGTGGCGCACAATGGCGGCTGCTGCTGCTGACCGGCGGCTTCGCTGCGTTGCTCATGCTGGGCAGTCTGGGGTTCGGCCTGGTCCTGCGACGATCAATCGCCACACCTGTGCGTGAACTGAACGAAAGCGCCAAAGCCATCGCTGCAGGCAAGCTCGACCATCGCGTTTCCGCGACCGGACGCGACGAGTTCGCTTCCCTCTCGCGAAGTTTCAACAGCATGGCCGAGGCTCTCGAGATCGAACGTGCTGCTCTGATTTCGGTACAGGACCGCTTGGAGGCGGAGGTTCAGTTGCGCACCCGTGAACTGCGGAAAGCCAATGAGCAACTGAGAGCGATCGATAGCCGACGCACACAATTTTTTGCGGAGGCAAGCCACGAACTCCGCACGCCGTTGACGATTCTCCGCGGAGAGGCCGACGTTGCCCTCCGCGGCCAACCGCGTGTTCGATCTTACCGCGAAGCTCTGAGCCGAATCCGCAATTGCGCTGAAGATATGGCTCGCAACCTGGGGGACCTTCTGGCATTCGCCCGCTCCGAAGCTGAAAATTTCAGGTTCTCCTTGCGCAACATCGATACCGGTGAGGTTGTGAAGGCGGCCGTTCAGGAGGCTTCCGTACTCGCAGGTCCCAAGCAGATATCCGTTGACCTGTCGCTCAACCCAGACCATTGCCTCATTCGGGGTGACGCCCAGCGCCTAAAGCAAGCGCTGCTGATCGGCTTCGACAACGCCATAAAGTACTCAAAGCCGTATCAGACAATAGCAGTCGAGATGGCTGAGCGTCATGGAATGCTTGAGATCGCCATCCGCGACAACGGTTCAGGGATCGATGCCAACGATCTCCCGTTCGTGTTTGACCGATATTATCGCGGGCGTGTCGGCGGGAGGTCCGCAGCCGACGGCCTTGGTGTTGGCCTCGCGATCGCCAAGGAGATTATAGACGGGCACAATGGCACAATCGGCCTTGAAGGAATTGAGCCTTCGGGAACCCTCCTCAGAATCAGACTGCCGCTGGTACATCGCACCCATGATTCGAATCCTGATCGTTGAAGACGACCGGCGTGTCTCCGACTTTCTCCGCCGGGGGTTGGAGGCCGAAGGCTTCCACGTGAGTGTCGCGGAGGACGGTCGCGAGGGACTAGCCATTATTCGTACGGATCCATTCGATCTCGTGATCCTGGACCGTCTGCTTCCCTACCTGGACGGCCTTGAGCTGTGCCGGATCGTGCGATTGGAGCAGTGGCCGGTTCTCATCCTGATGCTGACCGCGAAGGAGACAATTCAGGATCGCGTAGATGGGCTCAAGGGCGGTGCCGACGATTACCTGACGAAACCGTTTGCGTTTGATGAACTGGTGGCCAGGATTGACGCGCTGCGCCGACGCCGTCAGGGTGCAGTGGATCGACAATTGCTTCGAGTGAGCCGCCTCAATCTCGACACGAGCGCTCGTCGTTTTGCGGACGGCGACCGGGAAATCAGCCTTACCCGACGTGAATTCGACCTTCTGCATTTTCTCATGCTCAACGCGGGGAAAGTGGTTAGCCGCGAGCGCATCCTCAACAATGTCTGGTCATACAGCTTCGAACCCGGGACGAAGATCGTGGAGGTATACATTCGCTATCTGCGTGCGAAGCTCGGGCCGGATGCATCGGCCAGCATTCAGACAGTTCGTGGGATCGGCTACATGCTGGTCGAGCGGAAGCCATAGAAGGTAGAGCGAAACTCTTTATCGCACCGTTCTCGCCACTCGCTGGAAACCTCCTCTTTCCGCAACGCCGCTTCCACCGCTTGTTTCCGAATAGGTGTTCATCGGCTCCCTTCCATGCTGCCGGCGCGCGCCGTCCACCCGCCGTGGGCATTGCCCCGCCGCGGTTCCCCTTTCCACCCGCCGCGGTTCCCCTTTCCATTTGTGTTCGGGCTTGGGCGGCGACACCGATTTTGGCGGCCGTTAACCGCTTTCGTAATTCACGGCCTCTACCCCCAGGCCTGCAGCCACCCAGTCGGGGAAGCCGCCTTCGAACCGGCGCGGGGCCCAGCCTCGTGCCCTGAGGATTGCCAAGGCGTCGGGCGAAAGAACGCACTGGACTCCACGACAATAGGCGACAACGGGTGAAACAAGAGATGCCAAAATGTTGGAGTTCGTTGTTCGTGCGGCCGTCGTTGGAATCGGCGCGACAGCCCTGATGGACCTCTGGGGATGGTTTCTGAAGCGAATGTTCGCGATTCCACCGCTTGATTACGCCTGGGTCGGCCGCTGGATCGGGCACTTTCCACATGGACGTTTTGCACATGCGAATATCGCACAAGCTGCCCGCGTTCGCGGCGAAACCGCCATTGGATACCGCCATTGGATGGAGTGCGCATTACGCGACCGGCATCGTATTTGCCGCAGCGCTGATTGGAGTGTGGGGCCTCGACTGGGCACGGCACCCGACAGTGCTTCCGGCCCTGTTGGTCGGCGTCTGCACCATCGTCGCCCGTTCTTCGTGATGCAACCGGCTTTTGGGATCGGCATCGCGGCTTCGAAAGTTCCCAACCCGCGCACTGCGCGCCTGCGCAGCCTTATGGCCCATCTGTCTTTCGGGGTTGGGCTGTACGTTGCAGCATCGCTTTCGGCATTGCTACTTCCGGCCTGATGGGCCGCCCGCTTGCACCTCGCGCCGCCTTCCGCTATAGAGCCGCCACCCGCGTAGACACCCTTGGAGGCAACGCGGCGGAAGGCCGCCTTCCCGCATGATCCCGAAAAGTGGATTCCGGTTTTCGGACCAGGTCATGCGTTAGCTATGTCGGCTTTCGACGTTTACGGCCCCGGCACGTTGCCGGCCGCGAACGCTCCAGAACAACGCGAAAGGAAATGCCATGAGCCACGATACTTACGAGCTCAAGGCCGAAGCGCGCGAACAGGTCGGTAAGGGGTCCGCCCGTGCAGTTCGCCGCAACGGTAAAGTGCCTGCAGTGATTTACGGCGACAAGCAGCCTCCCCTGGCGATTGCGCTGACCTACAAGGACATCTACTACAAGATCCATGGCGGCGGGTTTCTGACCACGGTCGCCACGATCGATGTCGACGGCAACAAGATCCAGGTTCTGCCCAAGGATTTTCAGCTCGACCCGGTCAAGGATTTCCCTGTCCATGTCGATTTCCTGCGCATCGGCAAGGATACCGAAGTCAACGTCGATGTGCCCGTGCACTTCATCAATGAAGACAAGTCGCCCGGCATCAAACGCGGCGGCGTGCTCAACATCGTGCGCCACGAGGTCGAGTTCCACTGCCCTGCCAATGCGATCCCGGATTTCATCACCGTCGATCTCACCGGTACCGATATCGGCGATTCGATCCACATTTCGGCCGTCACCTTGCCGGCCGGCGTCAAGCCGGTGATCTCCGACCGCGACTTCACCATCGCGACCATTGCCGGCTCCTCGGCGATGAAGCCGGAGGCCGCGGAAGAGACGACTGAAGCGGCTGCGCCCGAAGCGGCTCCTGCCGCCGAAGAGAAGTAACCCCTTCCCGCCCGGAGGCGACGATGCTTGTCTTTGCAGGCCTCGGCAATCCGGGCGCGAAATACGCCAACAACCGGCACAATGTCGGCTTCATGGCGGCGGACGCGATCGCCCGCCGCCATTCCTTTTCGCCCTGGTCGAAGAAATTCCAAGGTCTGATTGCCGAAGGCACGCTTGCCGGCGAAAAGGTGATCCTGATCAAGCCGCAGACCTTCATGAACCTGTCCGGCCAGGCGGTCGGCGAAGCCCTGCGCTTCTACAAGCTCGGCCCTTCGGCACTGACCGTCTTCTATGACGAGATCGACCTTGCCGCCGGCAAGGTGCGGGTCAAGGTCGGTGGCGGTTCCGGCGGCCACAACGGCATCCGCTCGCTCGACCAGCACGTCGGCAAGGATTTTCGCCGTGTGCGCATCGGCGTCGGCCACCCCGGCGTCAAGGAAATGGTGCATGGCCATGTGCTCGGCGATTTCGCCAAGGCCGATCGCGAATGGCTGGACGTGCTGCTCGACGCAATCGCCGATGGTGCCGGATTGCTTGCCAAGGGCGACGACAATTCGTTCATGAACCGTGTGACGCTGGCGCTGCGCGACAAGCTCACGCCGACGGACGACGACGATCGCCCGCCGCCCAAGGCGCCAAAGGCGCAAAGCCACGTCCGCCAGGCGCGGCCGCAGCAGCCGGCGGCCAAGCTGCCCGAAACCGGCCCGATGGCGGCCATGCTGAAGAAGCTTTTTGGCGGCAAGGACTGAGCCATGGATCTGGATGACATTCAGGAATTGGTCCGTCTCATCAGACAGAAGTATGTTGATTATTTCGTCACCGCTGCCGGCGAACTTGCACGCAACTGCCAAGGATCGCATGCGACCGAAATCAAGTTTTCGAACGTCGATTCCTTCTATCGAAATTTCATCGCGGTTGATTTCGTCAGTAATGACGGACAGCCAAATCCGCAATTCATCAACAGCGATTCCTATGTGAAATTCTCTCCGGATATTCACGCCGGGATGGGTGGAATGGATGTCCTCATCTCACCTTTCAGGTGGGATGAGATTCATTTTAAATTCCCTATAAATGAGCTCGACGGCGATCTCTTCGACGAATGGTTTCGCGGCTGGTTCGATATCGATGGCGAGCGTGAAACATCGGAGACCGTCGGAAACGTCATTCACAGTGCGCAGTTGCTCGACGGGCAACTGACCATCGATTTCGGAACCGCTGAGGTCGACGCGTTCTGGCATCTTCTGCAAATACTGAGCAGGTCCGGCGTTCGTTCGTTGGCGATAGGCACCGATGACATCGCGCAGCGTCTGAATTGAATTGCGCCTTGACGATCATCGGCGCTTTCGCCCATAGCCCTGATCAAATTTCGATTTCCCGATAGGACCAGACAAAAATGGGTTTCAAATGCGGCATCGTTGGCTTGCCCAATGTCGGCAAGTCGACGCTCTTCAATGCGTTGACCAGGACGGCGGCGGCGCAGGCCGCCAATTATCCGTTCTGCACCATCGAACCGAATACCGGCGAGGTGGCGGTGCCCGATCCGCGCCTGCAGAAGATCGCCGCGATCGGCAAGTCGAAGGAGATCATCCCGACCCGCATCTCGTTCGTCGACATTGCCGGCCTGGTGCGTGGCGCCTCCAAAGGCGAAGGGCTTGGCAACCAATTCCTCGCCAACATCCGTGAGGTCGACGCCATCGTCCATGTGCTGCGCTGCTTCGAGGATGACGACGTCACCCATGTCGAGGGCCGCATCGATCCTGTCGCTGATGCCGAGACCGTCGAAACCGAATTGATGCTTGCCGACCTCGACAGCCTTGAGCGCCGCATCGTGCAGATCCGCAAGCGTGCCGCCGGCAAGGACAAGGAAGCAGCGACCGCACTTCCGATGATGGAAGCGGCGCTTGAACTGCTGCAGGCGGGCAAGCCCGCCCGCATCCTGCTCAACGGCATCTCGGCTGAGGATCTACGCATCCTGCAGGGGCTGAATCTCTTGACCTCACACCCGGTGCTTTACGTCTGCAACGTCGCGGAAGCCGATGCCGCCACCGGCAACGCGCATACCAGGGCGGTCGAGAAGATGGCCGCCGCGCAAGGTGCCCGCACCGTTGTGATTTCCGCGGCGATCGAGGCCGAGGTCGCCCAGCTCTCGGACGAAGAGGAAATGGAATTCCTGGCAACGCTCGGTCTGGACGAACCCGGCCTGAACAAGGTCATCCGCGCCGGCTACGAGCTGCTCCAGCTCATCACCTACTTTACCGTTGGCCCCAAGGAGACACGCGCCTGGACCGTGCACAAGGGCGCCAAGGCGCCGCAGGCGGCAGGCGTCATCCACACCGATTTCGAGCGCGGCTTCATCCGCGCCCAGACCATCGCCTATGAGGACTTCGTCAGGCTGGGCGGCGAAGTCGCGGCCAAGGAGGCCGGCAAGGCGCGCGACGAAGGCAAGGAGTATGTCGTCCAGGACGGCGACATCATGCTGTTCAAGTTCAACACCTGAACCGGCGAGGGAGCCCAATGGTCACCATTGCCGTCGCTCGATGACAAACTTCAAAGCAGGGTGTCGCAGTGCCTCTTGCGCTGCTTGACGGGCCATCGTGCGGGGTCTAAGGGGCCTCTGCACCGGCCTCGCGCCTCGCCTGCCCGTGTCCGTGCGATGTGACTGACGCGCCCCCTCCAAACGAACGCTCTTTGGCAACAGCAAGGGAGACCCCGGCGATGATCAAGGCCTTCGTCGTCGACAATGATCGCCTGCGCCTGGTCGACGATCTCGTGCAAAACAGCGACACTGTCGTCTGGGTCGACCTCTTCAACCCGACAAAGGAAGAAGAGACGACAATCGAGACCTGGCTCGGCATCGCCGTTCCGACCCGCGAAGAGATGGAAGAGATCGAGATCTCGAGCCGTCTCTACGTCGAGGACGGCGCCTACTTCATGACCGCCATTCTGCCTGCGCAGACCGAGGTGAACGATCCCTTGATGTCGCCGGTCACCTTCGTGCTCGCCGGAAGCAGGCTGATCACCGTGCGTTACCACGAGCCGAAGGCGTTCAAGACCTTTCCGCTGCGCGCCGAGAAGGTGGCGACCGGCTGCACCAGCGGCGACACCATCCTGATCGGACTGCTGGAGGCGATCGTCGACCGCCTCGCCGACATTCTGGAGCGCGCCGGCCGCGACGTGGAGGCGATCTCGCGCGACATCTTCGAGGCACGCTCGACCAAGGTTTCCAAGCGCAACCGCGACTTCCAGGAGCTGTTGAAAGGCATTGGCCGCAAGGAGGACCTCGCCTCCTCGATCCGCGACAGCCTGATCTCGCTACAGCGCCTTGCCGGCTTTCTCGCCCATGCCTCCACGCAAAGCAGGATGAGCAAGGATACCCGCGCTCGCATCAAGACCTTGTCGCGCGACGTGCTGTCGCTCGCCGACCACGCCACGTTCCTGTCGCAGAAGATCAGCTTCCTGCTCGACGCGACGCTCGGCATGATCTCGATCGAGCAGAACGCCATCATCAAGATCTTCTCCGTCGCCGCTGTCATCTTCCTGCCGCCGACGCTTGTCGCTTCGATCTACGGCATGAATTTCGACATCATCCCTGAGCTCAAATGGCACTTTGGCTATCCCTTCGCCATCGGCATGATGGTGCTTTCGGCAATCCTGCCTTTCTGGTATTTCCGCCGCCGCGGCTGGCTATAGGGTCGTCAATACCGCGCTGCGGCTTGGTCGCAACGGGCTGGCGCAATAGAAATTGCTTGACCAAATGCCGCCCTGCCTGCATCCGGGACCCGGACCCGTAGCGATCGTACAATCCTGAACAGGATTTCCAGACCATGACCGCAAAGACCTGGGCTTATGAGGATTTTGTCGAGGGCGCTTCGCTCGACCTCGGCACCAAGTTGGTAAGCGCCGCCGAAATCATAGAATTCGCCAACGAGTTCGATGCCCAGCCGATGCATCTCGACGAGGCCGCGGGCAAGGCCAGCATCCTCGGCGGGCTGGCGGCTTCAGGCTGGCACACCTGCGCCGTGTTCATGCGCATGCTGTGCGATGCCTTCCTGCTCGACTCGACCTCCCAGGGCGCGCCGGGCGTCGACCAGGTCAAATGGAAACGGCCGGTCCTGGCCGGCGACCTGTTGACCGGCAGCACCACCGTCCTTGCCAAGCGACTGTCCAGATCGAAACCCCGCCTTGGCCTGGTGACCATGCGCAGCGAGTTGTTCAACCAGCGCGGCGAAGGTGTTTTCGAGCTCGAAAACACCGTCATGTTCCTCACCCGCGAGGGCAGTGCGTGAGCCTCGACGAATTCTTCTGCATCGGTATCACCGTCACGCTCGGTTCACATCGATTCGAACCGGAGGCGATCAAGGCGTTCGCCCGCAAATACGACCCGCAGATATTCCATATCGACGAAGAGGCGGCGAGGAACAGCATATTCGGCGGGCTCTGCGCCTCGGGCTGGCACACCGCCGCCACCTGGATGAAATTGAACCTCCAGGCTGGCATAGAGGCAGAGGTCGCCCGCTGGCCCGGTCCCGGGCCGGTGCCGGAATTCGGCCCCTCGCCCGGCTTCAAGAACCTCAAATGGCCCAAACCTGTCTATGCCGGGGAAACCGTGACTTTCACCCGCACCGCGCTGGCCCATCGCCCTATCGCCTCGCGACCGGGCTGGCGGCTGCTGACGCTCCGCTCGGAGGCCTTCGATTCGACCGGCGACAAGGTCATCGAATTCGAAAGTGCCGTGCTGGTGAAGGTGGAGTGAGCGGAGTTCTTCCCTACTCCACAAGAAGGGGAGAAGGAAGAAACGCTCAATGCCCCTCAAACCCGATCAGCGTCCTCACCGGTACGCCGAGCGCCTCTAACCTCTCGCGGCCGCCAAGGTCCGGCAGGTCGATGACGAAGCAGGCGGCGAGGATGTCGGCGCCGATCTGCCGCAATAGCTTGACGGCCGCCTCGGCCGTGCCGCCGGTGGCGATCAAATCGTCGACGAGGATTACCTTCTCGCCTGGAGAAACACCGTCTTTGTGCATCTCCATCTCGTCCAGCCCGTATTCCAGGCTGTAGGCGACGCGCACCGTCTCGGAAGGCAACTTGCCCTTCTTGCGGATCGGCACGAAGCCGGCCGAGAGCTGGTGGGCGATGGCGCCGCCGAGGATGAAGCCGCGCGCCTCGATGCCGGCGATCTTGTCGATCTTGAGGCCGGCATAGGGATGCACCAGTTCGTCGATGGCGCGGCGGAAGGCCCGCGCATTGCCGAGCAGCGTGGTGATGTCGCGAAACAGGATGCCCGGCTTGGGATAATCCGGAATGGTGCGGATCGCGGCAAGCAGCGTCTCTTCGAGCGAGGATTTCATCAAGCGGCTCTCCGGGCCTTTCAGATTCGGCTGAAGACGTGAAGGGAATGGGCCAATCGTAACCCGGTGCAGCTAAGTCCGGCTACCGCCATGTGACGCCTGACGGAAAATTGTCCGGCAAAAGGGGCCACTCTGCGCCGGCAGCGATGAATCGACATGCCTGCAATGAGGAGGGCGTCTTTCGACGCCCTCGCATTCTCGTAGATCGCAGGGCTCAGTGCGCCACGCCGGCCCACACCTTGCGCTTGGTCAGGTAGACCAGTGCGCCGAACAGCAGCAGGAAGACCAGTACGCGAAAGCCGGTCTTCTTGCGGTCCTCGAGGTGTGGCTCGGCCGCCCACATCAGGAAGGCCGACACGTCACGCGAATACTGGTCGACCGTCTGCGGCGCGCCGTCATCATAGGTTACCTGGCCGTCAGAGAGCGGCTTCGGCATCTTCAGCGACACGCCGGACAGGAAGTACGGATTGTAGTACGTGCCTTCTGGTATGACCATGCCCGCCGGCGGCTGCTGGTCGTAGCCGGTCAGCAGCGAGTGGATGTAGTCGGGGCCGCCCTGGGCATACTGGGTAAAGATATCGAAGACGAAGCGCGGGAAGCCGCGTTCGACCCCGCGCGCCTTTGCCAGCAGCGACATGTCGGGCGGTGCTGCGCCGCCATTTGCCGCCGCCGCCGCCTCCACATTGGGGAACGGCGCCGGGAAATGGTCGGACGGCTTGCCGGGACGATCGAACATGTCGCCGGCATCGTTCGGTCCGTCATGGATCGTATATTCGGCCGCCAGCGTCTTGATCTGCGCATCCGAATAGCCAAGGCCCACCAGTGTACGGAACGCCACCAAATTCATCGAATGGCAGGCCGAGCAGACTTCCTTGTAGACCTTCAGCCCGCGCTGCAGCTGGGCCTTGTCGTAGGTGCCGAATGGCCCGGCGAAGCTCCAATCCATTTCCTCCGGTTCGTGTATCGGGAAATGCGTCGGCGCCGCCTCATTGTGCGCCTCTTCCTGGGCGCTGGCTCCAGTGCTTGCGGCACCCATGCCCGCGGCCAAAAGGCCAAGCAGCGCCAGCGAGGAGAGAATCTTCTTCATGCCAAATCCCCTTGAGATTCTCTGACGCGCCGTCACCGTCTCGAGCATGACCTTGTCCGAGTACCGGTTTCCACTTTTCGGAATCATGCTCAGCCCTTGGTTTCCGGCGCGGTCGTGGCGCCGGCAGGATGTCCACCGCCGCCCTTGTTCTTCTCGAGCACCGCCTCGGTGATCGAGTTCGGCAGCCGCCGCGGCTTTTCGATCAGCCCGAGCACCGGCAGCGCTACCAGGAAGAAGGCGAAGTAGAACAGCGTCGCCATCTGCGCCATGAATACATAGCTGCCCTCGGCCGGCTGCGAGCCCAGCCAGCCGAGCAGGATGGCGTCGGCCACGAACAGCCAGAAGAACAGCTTGTACCAGGGCCGGTAGACTGCCGAGCGCACCTTCGAGGTGTCGAGCCACGGCACCAGGAACAGCATGACAATCGCGCCGAACATGCAGAGCACGCCGCCGAGCTTGGAGTTGATGGGCCCGATATTGAAGGTGATAGCGCGCAGGATCGCGTAGAACGGCAGGAAGTACCATTCCGGCACAATGTGGGCCGGCGTCTTCAGGGGGTTGGCAACGGTGTAATTGTCCGGATGGCCGAGATAGTTCGGCAGATAAAAGACGAAATAGGCGAAGACGAACAGGAACACGATCATGCCGAACCCATCCTTGATGGTCGCGTAAGGCGTGAAGGCGAGCGTGTCGGTCTTCGATTTGACCTCGATGCCGGTCGGATTGTTCTGGCCGACGACGTGAAGCGCCCAGATGTGCAGCACGACAACGCCGGCGATCATGAACGGCAGCAGGTAATGCAGCGCAAAGAAGCGGTTCAGCGTCGGATTGTCGACCGCGAAGCCGCCGAGCAAAAGCTGCTGGATCCAGTCGCCGACCAGAGGTATGGCGGTGAAGAAACCGGTGATGACGGTGGCGCCCCAGAAGCTCATCTGGCCCCAGGGCAGCACGTAGCCCATGAATCCGGTCGCCATCATCAGCAGGTAGATGATACAGCCGAGGATCCACAGCAGCTCGCGCGGCGCCTTGTAGGAGCCGTAGTAGAGCCCGCGGAAGATATGGATGTAGACGGCGACGAAGAAGAACGACGCGCCGTTCGAATGCAGGTAGCGCAGCAGCCAGCCCGAATTCACGTCGCGCATGATCTTTTCGACCGAATCGAAGGCGAGAGTGCTGTCGGCCGCATAGTGCATGGCCAGCACGATACCGGTCAGGATCTGCGCCGCCAACATAAGCGCAAGGATGCCGCCGAAGGTCCAGGCATAGTTCAGGTTGCGCGGCACCGGATAGGCGATGAAGCTGTCATAGACCAGCCGCGGGAGCGGCATGCGGGAATCGAACCAGCGTCCGATACCGGTCTTGGGCGTATAGGTCGAGTGTCCCTCGCTCATCGAAATATCCCTTGCCTCAGCCGATACGGATCTTGGTGTCGGAAACGAATTGAAACACCGGCACCGCCATGTTCTCCGGCGCCGGCCCCTTTCGGATGCGGCCGGCCGTATCGTATTGCGAACCGTGGCATGGGCAGAACCAGCCGCCGAAATCGCCTTCCTGGCCGAGCGGGATGCAGCCGAGATGGGTGCAGACCTGGACCATCACCATCCAGGCTTCCTTGCCCGGCGTGGTCCGGTTGGCGTCGGTTGCCGGCGCGTCGGCCGGCAGGTTGGCATTGCGGGCAATTGGATCCTTGAGTTCGGCGAGATTGACCGCCTCGGCGTCCTTCATCTCTTTTTCGGTGCGGTTGCGTACAACCACCGGCTTGCCGCGCCACTTCACGACGAGCGACATTCCCGGCGTCAGCGAGGAGACGTCGACCTCGACCGAGGCGAGCGCCAGCGTCGAGGCATCCGGGCGCATCTGGTCGATGAATGGCCAGGCAACGGCGCCCGCGCCGACCACTGCGGCCATGCCGGTGGCGACGTAGAGAAAATCACGACGGTTGGGATCCTGGGTGTCGGTTGCGCTCACGGGTGCCTGATCCTTTCGCCTCTTCCGTGCCGGCGGCCGAGCCTTGTTCCCCGCTCAATCGCGCCGGCCCGACAGCGCATGGCGAACAGGCTAGCGAATTCCTCCGGCATTTGGGACTTGGGTTTATGCGTGAAGCCTGTTTTTGTCCAGACGGGTGAAGGCACAAGGGCAGATTGTCGCGGGGACGTAATTCGCACGGCGGAACGATTGGAAAACAGCAGCAAAACCAAATGGCTGCGTTCGCCTCGACATCTGGCGCTCGCCCGGTTTATCCTCGGCCTATGGCGCATGTCATAGACCGCGGCAAATGGGCCGAAGCGCCCGACCGCTGGCCCGACCACTGGCAGGGCGAGCTGCAAGGCGGAGCTTACGGCTCCCGCAGCTGTCTGATCTTCAACTACCTGCCTGACATCGGCGGCGGCCCTAGGCTGCACAGCCATCCCTATTGCGAGATTTTTATCATCCGGACCGGCACCGGCCTGTTCACCATCGGCGACCGGCAGATCGAGGCCACCGCCGGCCAGATCCTGGTCGTACCGCCGAACACGCCGCACAAATTCACCAATCTCGGGCCAGGCCCGCTGGAAACCACCGACATACACGAGAACGGCAGCTTCATCACCGAGTGGCTGGAATAACGCTTCTCAAACCAGTTCCGGTTCGGATCATGCGCTGGCGCCGAGCCTGGCCAGCACGGCCTTGGGAATGTTGTATTCCCGGATCACCGCGTCGTGCTTGCGCAGGCCGCAGAGTTCGCGCTGGATGAAATATCCGTGCACCGCTTCGGCTGCATCCCTGAGCAGCCGGGCGCGGTCGACATCGTCGCAATTCTCGCGCAGCCTCGTCAATGTTTCCTCGACGCGCCGGCCGGCGCGGCCGAGCGCGGCCGCCTTCTCGCCGAGGATTTCATGGCCAAGCAGGTCCAACGCGCTCTCCTGCGCGCCGGACCGTCCGAAATTCGATGGCATTCTCACCGCCATGGTCTACTCCGGTCTTTAGAAACTACTCCGCCGGCCGGGTCTCGGCCAGCGCGCTCTCCTCGTTGAACAGGAAACCGCCGGACTGCCGCTTCCACAGCCTGGCATAGAGCCCGTCGAGCCCGACCAGCTCGTCATGCGTGCCTTGCTCGACGATGCGGCCCTCGTCGAGCACCACCAGCCGGTCGAGTGCCGCAATGGTCGACAGCCGATGCGCGATGGCGATGACCGTCTTGCCTTCCATCAGCCTTGCCAGATTTTCCTGGATCGCCGCCTCGATGTCGGAATCGAGCGCCGAGGTCGCCTCATCGAGCACCAGGATCGGTGCATCCTTGAGGAAGACGCGGGCGATCGCCACGCGCTGGCGCTGGCCGCCGGAGAGCTTGACGCCGCGCTCGCCGACATAGGCCTCGTAGCCGATACGATCGCGATTGTCGCGCAGACCGAGGATGAACTCGTGCGCCTCGGCCTTCTTCGCTGCCGCGACCATCTCGGCGTCGGTCGCTTCCGGCATGCCGAGCTTGATGTTGTCGCGCAGCGAGCGGTGGAAAAGTGCCGTATCCTGGCTGACGACGCCGATATTGGCGCGCAGCGAATTCTGCGTGACCCTGGAGACGTCCTGCCCGTCAATGGTGATCTTGCCGCTCTCGAGGTCGTAGAGGCGCAGGATCAGATTGACCAAGGTCGTCTTGCCGGCGCCGGACGGGCCGACCAGGCCGACCTTTTCGCCCGGCCGCACGACGAGGTCGATGCCGTTGAGCACGCCGGACCCCTTGCCGTAGTGGAACTCGACATTGCTGACGTTGATGCGCCCGCCGCCGACGACAAGCTCTTTCGCGTCCGGCGCATCGGTCAGGCCGAGCGGCTGTGAGATCAGCGCCTTGGAATTCTCCAGCACGCCGAGGTTCCGCAAGATGCCGTTGAGCTGCATCATCAGCCGGCCGAGCAGCATGTTCAGCCGCAGCACCAAAGACAGCGTGAAAGCCACGGCGCCGACTGTGATCGCACCCTCGACCCAGAGATAAACGGCAAAGCAGGCGATCGCCGTGATCATAATGCCCGACAGCATCGTCAGCGCCATGCGCACGCCGGTCAGCCTGCGGGTGAACGGGCGCAGCGCGTCGAGATAGATGTCGAAGCCGTTCCTGATGTAGCGGTCGTCGCCATCGGCCGAGAACAGTTTCAACGTCTGCACGTTCGAATAGGAATCGACAAGGCGGCCGGTGATCATCGAGCCGGCTTCGGCGGTGGCTTCGGCATGTTTGCGGATTGCCGGCAAATAGCGCCTGGCCAGAAAGCCGAAGGCGGTAATCCAGATCACCACCAGCACCGCCAGCCGGAGATCGAGCCCGGCGACCAGCGCCAGCGTCGTCACCGTATAGACGACCATGAACCAGACCACCTCGATGAAGCTTTCCATCAGATCGCCGGTCGCCTGTCCCGCCTGCCAGACCTTGGTCGCGATACGCCCGGCAAAGTCGTTCTGGAAGAAGGCGTAGGATTGGCGCGAGACATGGCGATGGGCCTGCCAGCGCACCAGATTATAGAAGCCCGGCGTGATCGTCTGCTCGTCGACCAGCGCCGACAGGCCGACGACAATGGTGCGGATGACCAGCACCACCGCGATCATGAAGACAAGTTCCGGGCCGGCGGCAGTCCACAGAGCGTGCCAGCTGCGTTCACCGGGAAGCTGGTCGAGGATGTCGACCAGCCGCCCGACGAAATAGAACAGTCCGGCTTCGACCAGCGGCGCGATGCCGCCGATCACCAGCATGGCGAAGAAGGCGATCTTCGCCTGCCCGACATAATGCCAGAGGAAACCCCTGACGCCGGCAGGTGGGCGAAGGTCCGCAGGCTCGCGGAATGGATAGACCCAGTTCTCGAACCAGCGGTAGATGGCAGTCATCATTCGGCGGCTTCACCCTTGGCGATTGCATCGTTGGCGGCTGCATCGTTGGCGGAGGGGCCGTCGTCGAGCAGGAAGCCGCCCGACTGGCGTTGCCAGAGCTGGGCGTAGAGCCCGCCGCTGGCAACCAGTTCCTCATGCGAACCTTCCTCGATGACGCGGCCCTTGTCCATAACGACGAGCCGGTCCATGGCGGCGATCGTCGACAGCCGGTGCGCAATGGCGATGACGGTCTTGCCTTGCATCAGTCTGTAGAGGTTCTCCTGGATGGCCGCCTCGGCCTCGGAATCGAGGGCGGAGGTCGCTTCGTCGAGGATAAGGATTGGTGCGTCCTTCAGCATGACACGGGCTATGGCGATGCGTTGCCGCTGGCCGCCGGACAATTTGACGCCGCGATCACCGACATGCGCGTCGAAACCCTTTCGACCGTTAGAATCCGACAATCCGGCGATGAAATCCAGCGCCTCGGCGCGCCGCGCCGCCTCGATCAGCATCTGGTCGCTGGCGTCCGGCCGGCCATAGAGGATATTCTCGCGCACCGAGCGATGCAGCAGCGAGGTGTCCTGCGTGACCATGCCGATCTGGGCGCGCAGCGAGTCCTGCGTCACCGCCGCAATGTCCTGGCCGTCGATCAGGACCTTGCCGCTTTCGAGGTCATAGAAGCGCAACAGAAGATTGACCAGCGTCGACTTGCCGGCACCCGAACGGCCGACGATGCCGACCTTCTCGCCCGGCTTCACCGTCAGCGACAGGCTTTCGATCACGCCCTTCTGCTTGCCATAGTGGAAGCGGATGTCCTCAAAACGGATCTCCCCCTTGGTCACGGCAATATCCTTGGCGCCAGGCCGGTCTTCGACGAGGCGCGGCAGCGAGATCGAGGCGATGCCGTCCTGCACCGTGCCGATATTCTCGAACAGCGTGGACATCTCCCACATGATCCATTGCGACATGCCCCAGAGCCGAAGCACGAGGCCGATGACCAGGGCGACGGCGCCGATCGTCACGGCTTGGCCGAGCCACAGCCATAGCGAGATTGCAGTGACCGAAAACAACAGCAGCGAATTCAGGACGTAGAGCAGGCCGTAGAGCTGCGTCACCAACCGCATCGACCGGTAGACTGTATCGAGAAAGCCAGCCATACCGTCCTTGGCGAAGGATGCCTCGCGCCGCGCATGCGAGAACAGCTTGACCGTCTGGATGTTGGAGTAGCTGTCGACGACACGGCCGGTCATGGTTGAGCGCGCATTAGCCTGCTCCTCGCCGACCTTGCCCAGCCGCGGGATGAAATAGCGCAACAGCAGGACATATCCGGCAAGCCAGACGGCAAGCGGCGCAGCCAGCCGCCAGTCTGCCGAGCCGACAATGAACAGCATGCCGAGAAAATAGACGACGATATAGTTGAGCACATCGATGAGCTTGATGACGCACTCGCGCACCGCGAGCGCGGTCTGCATCAGCTTGGTCGCGATGCGCCCGGCAAACTCGTCCTGATAGAAGCTCATCGACTGCTTGAGCAGGTAACGATGCACCTGCCAGCGGATACGCATCGGATAATTACCCATCAGCGTCTGCTGGTTGAGCAGCGAATGGAACCAGACCGTCGCCGGCAGCGCGAAAACCACGATGAAGGCCATCCCGGCCAGCTTCAAGCCTTCGGTCTGCAGGAACGTCTCGCGATTCTGTCCGGACAGCCAGTCGACGATCCGGCCCATGAAGCCGAACATCCACACCTCGGCAAGGGCGATGGCCGTCACCAGTACCGCATCGAGAGCGATGTAGGGCCACGCGCCGCGCGTATAATGCACGCAGAAGGCGATCAGTGTCCGCGGCGGCTCGACCGGCTCCTTGGCAGGGAACGGATCGAGCCTTTTTTCAAACCAGCTAAACATAGAGATGCTCACAATACCTGTTTCCGCTCACGCGGCACGCGAACGGACGGGGTGCCCAGACCGCATGGCGTCAAGGACCGGCGATACGGAATCGTCCGCCTCGCCGGTCCTGCTTCGCGCTATATAGGTTGTCGCGGGCCTTTCGCCGACAGTCTCGTTTGACGATGCTGACGACGTTTTGACGATCCGGATTTTCGCGCTGGTTTTTGCACCAGGCCGGATCAGCCTGATGATCCGGCGCACCAGCGACGGCCGGCTATAGTCCGGAACGGCGCGCGAGAAATCGACGTCCGGCAGCATACCGCGATGCGGACGCCGGCGGGTCTCGGCGTGAACCGCCGACGAGTAGGTCTCGCCGATCAAAAGCGCCCAGGTCGCAGTCTTCCGCTCGTGCAGGCTTCTTGAGCCGGGTATTCTACAGGGATCGAACATCGGTCCGTCCTCCAGTTGAAGATGCAGGTAGAAGGGTGAACCAACCCAGGCCGCGGGCACGCGCGGCGCGGCAAAGGTGGCATCGGTCGAAGCGTGTTCAGGTGGGGCGTTCAGCCCCTTCCACAGCTTGAAAAACATCGCAGGATTCCTTCAAAGGCCGAAAAAGGTTTCGGCGGGAATCGGTGCGATTGAAGTCTAGAAGGTCAGGAGAATCGTCGTACCGAAACCGCCGTCGGGCTGGTAAGCCCACGAGAGGGGTGGTGGATGTGCATGGCCATCATGAATTACCCCTCCGTCGGTTCGGGTTGACAATGCTGGCCGTATAACCGACTTCGCAGAAAATGACCACCCGCCAGTCCAGGAATTTCCAAAACCGCGAGAGCTCTGTGGCTGATCTGCCACTTATTAGAAAGACGCGGAAATGAACGACCGTCTCCGCATCGCGCTCTACCAGCCTGATATCGCCGGCAACACCGGGACAATCCTGCGCTTCGCCGCTTGCCTCGGTCTCGGCGTCGACATCATCGAACCGGCGGGCTTCCCGCTCGGTGACCGGGCGCTGAAACGGGCCGGCATGGACTACCTCGAAATGGCGGCGCTCACCCGGCACGTCGACTGGCACGCCTTCGAGGACTGGCGCAAGCTTGCCAAGCGGCGGCTGGTGCTGCTGTCGACCAAAGCCACGACCCCTTACACCAGCTTCGCCTTCGGCGATGACGACATTCTTCTGTTCGGCCGCGAATCCGCAGGCGTTCCGGATCTTGTCCATCAAGCGGCGAATGCCCAATTGACCATTCCCATGCAAGACGCTGCGCGCAGCATCAACGTCGCGCTTTCCGTCGCCATGGTGGCGGGTGAAGCCATCCGGCAACTCGGATAACGGCACTCCGTCTCCCGTCATCCTGGCCCAGGCGCACATCACCATCTCCTTGGTTTGCAGATCCCGGGTTTCTTCGCTACAAGCTCAACTTAACTTTAGGTCAAGCGAAAAAATCGGAACGGAAAAAGAGGGATGGCACCGGTAACGGAATTGACGGTCGGCCAAGTGGCCATGCGCAGCGGTGTGGCGGTGTCGGCGCTACATTTCTATGAGGCCCGCGGGCTGATCCGCAGCCACCGGACGTCAGGCAACCAGCGGCGCTACGGCCGCGACGTGCTGCGCCGTGTCGCGATCATCAAGGTAGCGCAGGAGGTCGGTATCTCACTGGCCGAGATCGGCACGGCCCTTGCGTCACTGCCTGAGGGCCGGACGCCGACGCGCGAGGATTGGAACTTGCTTTCGACCGCCTGGCGCGACGGGCTCGACCACAAGATCGCCCAGCTGAAGAAACTGCGCGACGGGCTGACCGACTGCATCGGCTGCGGCTGCATGTCGATCGACAAGTGCCCGTTGAGGAACAAGGGCGACCGGCTGGCAAGGGAGGGGACCGGGGCGCGGCGGCTGATTGTTGCATCCTAAATGGAAGCAGTGCGATTATGGTGCGATACGGAAGGGAACCTCAGTGCTGGGACATCTAATCCAAGCAGAAGAAGAGACACAGCTCATCGTGATCTATCGGATCGATTCCGGCGGCATGCCAACGCCCTATACGTCCTTGAGCTTCGATGAGGCGCAGAAAATGGGCTTCGAAAAATTCGGCAAGCTATTTGGTGAGAACCTAATTCTAGATTCTCCAAAATTGCGCGATCTATTTTTGTCGTGACATCCCTTAATCTGCTGCCGGCAACCGTCGTATCGTGAACTCGATCACGTCGCCCGGCCGCTCGAACCAGCTTTCGATCTCGGTCCAATAGGCCTGCTTGGGAAAGCGCTCGAACCATTCCTTCGCCTTGAGACGAGCGTCGGAGCGCGGCAGCACGAAGGTCTCGCGCAGGAAGCCGTCGCGCGGCATGCGCGCGTTCTCGGCGCGCGAACGGTCGAGCCTCTTCTTCAGGCCATCCAGCGGCGGTCTTGCCGGGGAGCGCACGAAAGAACACCATTCACACTTGACCCTTGCACCCAAGAGATTAGGGATCGCGGCCGGAAAAGACGAGTCATTTGTCGGGCGCGCCCGCAACCGGAGACAGGATTTGCAACGACCCGAGATACCGGCGGGGCTGCCAGCCGACATCGAACAGAAGAAGACGAAGGCACGGCTGTGGTTCGAGACGTTGCGCGAGCGCATCTGTGCCAGCTTCGAGCAGATCGAGCAGGACCTGCAGGGGCCGCAGGCTAGCTGGTCGCCCGGCCGCTTCGAAAAGACGCCGTGGCAACGCGATGCCGGCAAGGGCGGCGGCGGTATCATGTCGATGATGCACGGCCGCGTCTTCGAGAAGGTCGGCGTCCACACCTCGACCGTCCACGGCGAGTTCTCCCCCGAATTCAGGAAGCAGATGCCGGGCGCCGAAGAGGACCCCTCCTTCTGGGCAAGCGGCATTTCGCTGATCGCCCATCCGTGGAACCCCAACGTGCCGGCCGTGCATATGAACACGCGCATGGTCGTCACCTCGCGCCAGTGGTTCGGCGGCGGCGCCGATCTGACACCGGTGCTCGACCGCCGCCGCAGCCAGGACGACCCCGACACGATCGCCTTCCACAGAGCGATGCAATTTGCCTGCGAGAAGAACGCGGCGATCGCCGACTACGTGAAATTCAAAGCCTGGTGCGACGAGTACTTCTACCTGCCGCACCGTGACGAGCCACGCGGTACCGGCGGTATCTTCTTCGACTGGCTGCATTCGGATGAGGACAAAGGCGGCTGGGACGCCGATTTCAACTTCGTCCAGGACGTCGGGCGATCTTTTCTCGTCGTCTACGAACATCTGGTGCGCGCCAACTTCAATGACAACTGGACCGATGGCGACCGTGACGAGCAGCTCATCCGCCGCGGCCGTTATGTCGAATTCAACTTGCTTCACGATCGCGGCACCATCTTCGGGCTAAAGACCGGCGGCAATGTCTCCTCGATCCTGTCCAGCCTGCCGCCAGAAGCGAAATGGCCGTAAAATCTCGGTGAGCACGACGTGAGCCGCAATCGGGTCCAAATCCCCAGAATTTGACGGCGAATGTGGCGCAAGGCGCGCCAGAAAATATCTTTTTCGTCTAATATATCATTGTAAAGATTGGGCTATTTGTCGCGTCGGGCCGGGAAACGCCGGCGGTTCTTTACTCCCGAGAGCCGCGACCCGACGTGACCGGACGGCCCATGATTGAATCGGGCACCTTTCCCAAGCGGTGCCCGTATTTTCCAGGAGAGCATGCCATGCGCAAGCTTATTATGACCGCAGCCGCCACTGCCGTTCTCGCCTCTGGTACTGCCGCATTCGCTGCGGTCAAGCACACCACCGGCACGATCAAAAGCTTTGATGGAACGGCGATGAGCCTAGTTCTGGATAACGGAGCCACTTTTACGTTGCCCCAGACCTTCAAGGATCCTGGCCTGAAGGTCGGCGAAAAGGTCCGCGTCACGTGGGATATGAGCGGCAAGGATAAAATTGCCGAGGCAGTCAAGATCGTGAAGTGATGACCTGCCCGCTGGAGCAAGACGAGGTCTTACTCCTGGGTAGCGCAAGAGGGCGGAGCAGCGATGCTCCGCCCTTTCGCAACCCGATCACTAGAGGGCCGCGTGTCGGCTTGGACGCACGGGCACTCTAAGGCAACCAAAACCGTTCGATCGTGTTATGCTAAGCTGGCCAGCGTGTAGCCCGGATACCGGACACGGTTTCCGGATCGCGCAATCAAAGGTCTGGGGCTTCCGTGTCATTGCGCGGCGCGGCGCTCCAAGGAGGAAATGAGGAGAAGCCGATGAAGGAATTCCATTGCGGGTCGCTCGTACCCGGCTGCGAGTGGCACACACGCGCCGAGGAGGAGGCTGAGGTCATGCGCCGTGCCGTCGAGCATCTGCGCGAGACGCACGGCGAGACGGTGATCCGCGAGACGATGATCGAGGCGATCCGCTCGCGCATCGAAAAGGTCCGCGACGCAGCGTGACGGTCAGGATTCGAGTGCCTCCGCGGCGCGCTTGAGCAGCGCGCCGCGATCAAGCGCAAAACCGGACTCGACCCATTCCTTTTCGAGATTCTTCAACGTTGCACCAAGCTTCGGCCCCGGTGATGCGCCAAGCGTCGTCAGATCGGCGCCCTTGACCGGAAAAACAGGGTTTTGCCATTTTGCAGCAAAGGCAAGCAGGCGCGAGAAGCCGCCGGTTTCGAGCAGTGCGTCATTGTCTTCGACCGCGCGGGCTCGAGCGGAAGCGAGCAACAGCCGCAACCGATCGACAAAGCCTTGGCGGTCGCCAAAATAAAGCCTTTTCGCCAACTCTCCTTCGGTCGTTTTCGGATCGACGGCAGCCGTGATCGCCCAATTCCGCAGCCGGCTTGCTTCGCTCACGGAAAGCCTCAATCTCTCGGCAAGCGTTTTCATGCGCGCGGCATCCGGCGGCACGATGGCTTCCAGCCTGAGCAGCGGGTCCGGCGCCCAGGCCAGATCCTTCTCGGTCTTGGTCAGCCCGTGGATGGCATCGATGCCCCATTTCTCGCTTTCCGGCAAAACGGCGGTCAGAACGCCGGCCTGGCGCATCCACAGCAGCGCCCGCGACGGATCTGGCGCTGACAGCAATTTCTTCAATTCCCACCAGACGCGCTCGACCGAGAGCTGGTCGAGCCCCTGCTTCAGCCGGGCACAAGCCTTCAACCCTTCGGCATCCGGCCTGCCGTCGCCATACCATGCGAAGAAACGGAAGAAACGCAGGATGCGCAGATAATCCTCGCGGATACGCGCTTCCGGATCGCCGATGAATCGCAGCCTCCGCGCTTCGATATCGGCGATACCGCCGACCAGATCGACGACCGTTCCATCGGCTTCGGCATAGAGTGCATTGATGGTGAAATCACGCCGCTCAGCGTCGGCTTTCCAGTCGCGGCCGAACGACACTTTGGCGCGCCGGCCGTCGGTTTCGATATCGGCACGCAGCGTGGTGACCTCATAGGCCTTGCCGTGGCCGACCGCGGTGACTGTGCCATGCTCGATGCCGGTCGGTACCGTCTTGAAGCCTGCCGCCTCGGCGCGCCGGATGGTTTCCTCGGGCACCGTGGTGGTGGCGATGTCGATGTCGGCGACCGGCTGGCCGATGAGCGTGTTGCGCACCGCACCGCCGGCGACACGCGCCTCCTCGCCGCCATCAGTCAGCGCCGCGAGCAGGCGCTGCAGGTGGCGTTCGCCGAGCCACCCGGCCTTGCCCGCGATCGACACTGGATCGCTCACGAATAGAGCCTTTCATAAAGCGTACGGATGATGCCCGCGGTGACGCCCCAGATGCGCTGGCCGCCATAGGGCATCTCGTAATAGAACCATTCGAGGTCGTTCCACATGCGACTGTCTCTGGTGTGGTTGGCGGGGTCCATCAGAAAGCCCAGCGGCACCTCGAAGACGGCATGGACTTCGTCGGAATTCAGCGTCAGGCTGAAACCGGGCCGCACAATCCCGAGCACCGGGGCGATGCGATAGCCGCTGCCGGAAACGTAGTCCGGCAGACGGCCGACGATCTCGATGTAATCCCTATCGAGACCGATCTCCTCGAATGTCTCGCGCAACGCCGCCGCTTCCGGGCTCGCATCGGTTTGATCGATGGTACCACCGGGGAAAGCCACCTGCCCCGAATGGTTGCGCAGCTTTTCGGCCCGCCTGGTCAAAAGGACCGTGGCTTCATGGCCATGATCGACCACCGGGATCAGCACGGCGGCATCGCGCAGCGCCTTGGCCAGCTTCAGCCTGGGATGGCCCGGATTGAAGCGGTGGTCGCCAAAATCGTCGCCGGCATGCGCCAGCGGCTGCGCCGCGACGCGCTGGCGAAACCCGGCAACGGAAAACGGCAACGGCATCACCTGATCCATCATAGGCGGTCCATCATGCGCTCAGCCGTTTCAGTTTCTCAGCCGGCATGATTGGATAGACCTCGCCTTTGGAACGGACGGCAAACATCCTGTTGCCACCGATGTCGATCTCTTCGCCGTGCTCGACCAGCTCGTACATCACCGGCCGTGCCACCAGCGCCTCCAGCCGCCCGCGCACCAGCACATAAGGCTTCAGGCCACCTGTCTCGTCCTCATCGACGAAGCGCAGCGGGTGTCCCGCCCCAGCCTCGACCACGTCGCCGACATTGGTGCGAAAGGTGATGATTTGTCCGTCGCCGGCGCCCGACACGTCCATCTCGACGGCAATGAAGGGCGCGTCGGCGACGCGGATGCCGACCTTTTCCACCGGCGTCACCAGGTAAGTCCTGCCGTCCACGTCCTTGCGCAGCACTGAGGAAAAAAGCTGCACCAGCGGCATCCGGCCGATCGGCGTTCCCAGATAGAACCAGGTGCCGTCCTGCTTGATTTCCATGTCGAGATCGCCGCAAAATGCCGGATTCCAGCGTTCCACCGGCGCCGGCCCCTTACCGGCGCGCGTCGCGCGCGAGACCAGCGCTTCCAGCCCGCGCGCCTCGGTCGCGGCCGTCAGGCTCTCTTCACGATGGTCGGCGGCTTCCGTCATGGTCACGAAATAGTCACTGTTGTTCCGCTTGTCAGCCTAAGTCTGTGATTTAAGTTCATTGCAGGCGCATGCGAAGCCGAATCGCGGCATTCTCTGCGGCACCAAGGTGCCAAGCGGTGTTTCCAACAGAAGGATCGATGCTGCATGAGCGTTATGATCAAGGAAAGCCCAATCAGCGAAAAGGACATGGTGGCGCAGGCCGAGAAAGCGCTGGCCGACATTTCGAGGGTCCGTGACGGCGTCGGCCGGGTCATTTTCGGCCAGGAAAGCGTCGTCGAGCGCACGCTCGTCGCATTGCTGGCCGGCGGCCATGCACTGCTGGTCGGCGTGCCCGGCCTCGCCAAGACCAAGCTGGTCGAAACGCTGGGCATCGTGCTCGGCCTCGATTCGCGCCGCATCCAGTTCACGCCCGACCTGATGCCATCCGACATTCTCGGCTCCGAAGTGATGGAGCAGGATGAATTCGGCAAGCGCTCCTTCCGCTTCATTTCCGGGCCGATCTTTGCGCAACTGCTGATGGCCGACGAGATCAACCGCGCCTCGCCACGCACCCAGTCGGCGCTGCTGCAGTCGATGCAGGAATACCACGTCACCATTGCCGGCGTGCGCCATGATCTGCCGTCACCGTTCCACGTTCTGGCGACGCAGAACCCCCTGGAGCAGGAAGGCACCTATCCGCTGCCGGAAGCGCAGCTCGACCGCTTCCTGATGCAGGTCGATATCCTCTACCCCGAGATCGAGGCGGAGCGCCGCATCCTGCTGGAGACCACCGGTATCGAGGATGCCAAGGCTGAAAACGTGCTGCAGCCGGCGCGGCTGAAGGACATCCAGACGCTCATCCGCCGTATGCCGGTGCCGGAAAGCGTCGTCGAGGCGATCCTCAAGCTGGTGCGCTCAGCGCGCCCCGGCCAGGGCAACGCCGATACTGACAAGCACGTCGCCTGGGGCCCAGGCCCGCGCGCCAGTCAGGCGCTGACGCTGTGCACCCGCGCCCGCGCCCTCTACGATGGCCGGCTGGCGCCGTCGGTCGACGACGTCCGCGCGCTCGCCGAGCCGGTGCTGCAGCACCGCATGGCGCTGACCTTCGCCGCCCGCGCCGAGGGCACCACGGTTCGCGATGTTGTGGCGAAGCTCGCGAAAGGGATTTGATGGCGCGCATCGGTGAAGCGCAGGCACCGGCAGCGACGCGCGATGCGCTCGCCAGAGGCCGGTTGCGGGCTTCGTTGGTGCCGGACCTGCTGGTCGAGGCGCGCCGCATCGTCAACACGGTAATTGCCGGCTGGCATGGCCGCCGCAAGCGCGGTATCGGCGAGAATTTCTGGCAGTTCCGGCCCTATGTCGAAGGCGATTCCTCGCGCATTGACTGGCGCCGTTCCGCTCGCGACGACCACACCTATGTCCGCGACCGTGAATGGGAGGCTGCCCACACGGTGTGGCTTTGGGCCGATCCCTCGCCTTCCATGCTCTACAAATCGACCGGGGCCAGCGTTTCCAAGGAATCGCGCGCCCTGGTGCTGACGTTGGCCATGGCCGAGCTTTTGTCGCGCAGCGGCGAGCGCATTGCCTGGCCGGGCCTGACCGACCCGTTCACCGCCCGCAATGGCGCCGAGCGCATCGCGGCGCAACTGATGCACGCCGGCGACCTGCCGGCAAAGCCCGATCTATCCGGCATTCGCAGGTTCTGCGACATCGTCCTCGTCAGCGATTTCCTCGACCCCGTCGAGGACACTATTGCGTGGCTGGACGTTCCCGCCCGCCACGGCGTGCGCGCCCATCTGGTCGAGGTCGCCGATCCGGCCGAGGAAAGCTTCCCCTATGCCGGGCGCACCGAATTCACCGATCCTGAGACCGGCGACAAGCTGACCGCCGGCCGCGCCGAAATGCTGGGCGAGGAATATCGCCTGCTTTATGCCGCCCGCCGCCAGGAACTGGCCGCCTGGTGCAAACGGCTTGGCTGGAGCTTTACCGTCAATCATACCGATCGCCTTGCCTCCGAGGCGCTGGTGCGCATCCACATGGCGATGACCGCCGAAGGCAGCTTTGCCGGGAGGGCCCGCGCATGAGTTGGCTGCCGCTCTCCTTCGGGGCGCCGATGGTGCTGTGGGGCCTGCTGGCGCTGCCGGTGATCTGGTGGCTTCTGCGGCTGACCCCGCCCAGGCCGCAAGCCGAGGTGTTTCCGCCGCTCAGGATTCTCGCCCGCGTGCTGAGGCGCGAAGAAACGCCGCAGCAGAGCCCTTGGTGGCTGACGCTGCTCAGGCTGCTGATGGCCGCGCTTGTCGTGGCAGCACTTGCCGAACCCGTCTTCAACCCGCGCGAAAAGCTGCCGGCCGAAGGCGCCGCCCTGGCGCTGGTGATCGACAATGACTGGGCAAGTGCCGCCGACTGGGGCAAGCGGGTCGCCACCGCCGAGCGGCTGATCGCCGATGCCAATTCGAACGGCGTGCCGGTGCTCATCGCTTTCACCGCCGAGAAGCCGAATGCCGAGATCGGTCCCTTCGATGCCGCTGCCGCGCTCGACCGGCTGCGCGCGGCAAAGCCGCGGCCGATCCCGACCGACCGCCCCGCCGTCTATGCCCGCGTCGCGTCAGCCCTGGAGTCGCTGCCGGGCGCAAGCGTCGCAGTGCTCGCCGATGGCTTGGCGGCGCAAGGCGACGAAGCCGCCTTCAACACGTTGTTGTCAAAGAACGCGGCACGTGTCGTCTGGGCCGTCTCCGACCGGCTGTCGCTGACCGGCCTGACCGGCGCCCACAACCAGGTCGACGGCTTCGCCCTGACCGCCATCCGCGCACCGGGCGATCCGGCACCTGCACAGGTGACGGCCGGCGCGTTCGACGACAAGGGGCGCCGCATTGCCGACGCGACGCTGACCTTTGCCCCGGGCGGAACCACCGCAACCGGCACGATGGCGGTGCCGTTCGAACTGCGCAACGACTTCGCCTACATCGCGCTCGATGGCGAGCGCCAGGCCGGTGCCGTCCGCGTGCTCGATGAGAGCTCAAAACGCCGCCGCGTCGGGCTGCTGTCGCAGTCCGAGGCTGATCAGGCGCAACCGCTGCTGTCGCCGCTCTACTACATTCGCCGCGCCCTGCAGCCCTTCGCCGATCTCGTCGAGCCGTCGAGCGTCGATCTCGCCGACGCCATCCCGCAACTGCTCGACCAGAAACCGGCGATGATCGTCATGGCTGATGTCGGCACCATTCCGGAACAGGCGCGGCAGAGGCTGGTCGACTGGGTCGACAAGGGCGGCACGCTGGTGCGTTTTGCCGGTTCGCGGCTGGCCGCTGCCGGCAATGACGACGATCTGCTGCCGGTCCGGCTGCGCACCGGCGAGCGATCGCTTGGCGGCGCGCTGTCATGGACGGCGCCGCAGCCGGTCACCGAATTCCCGAAAACCGGTCCCTTCGCCGACCTCGCGCCGCCGACCGAGGTCACCGTTACCAGGCAGGTGCTGGCCGAGCCGACGCCCGACATTGTCGAGCGCACCTGGGCCACGCTTGCCGACGGTACGCCGCTGGTGACCGGGATGAAGAAGGACAAGGGCACCCTCGTACTGTTCCACGTCACCCCCGAGGCGACGTGGTCCAACCTGCCGATCTCCGGCAGCTTCGTCGAGATGCTGCGGCGCATCGTGCAATTGTCGCGCAACCAGGGCTCGGCGGTCGCCAATGCCGAGGCAGCCGCCACGTCGCTGGCACCCTATCGCATGATCGCTGCCGACGGCACGCTGGTGCCGCCGACGCCGGATGCCAGGCCGCTGGTGCCCGGCGCCGGCCCGCTGCCGGTGACGCTGGAAAACCCGCCCGGCCTCTACGGCTCGGAGACGGGAGTGTTCGCTCACAATCTGCTCGGTGGCGACAGCGCATTCACGCCGCTGGCCCGGCCTGAAATCACGGTACCGGTCACCACCATCCAGTATGCCTTCGACGAGCAGCACAACCTCAAAGGTCCGCTTGTCACGGCCGCTCTGGTGCTGATGGTGCTCGACACGCTTGCCGTATTCTGGATGGGCGGCCTGTTGTCGCGCCGGCCGCGCCGTGCCGGCGCTGCGGCCACGGCAGCCGTCCTGCTGATTGCGCTCGGCGCTTTGATTGGCCACGCGGACGTCGCGCGCGCCGACGACGCCAAACCGGGAGATACGGAGGCGATCGGGGACATTTCAAAGACCCGGATCGCCTACGTGCTGACCGGCGAGCCGGGTGTCGATTCGATCAGCCGCGCCGGGCTCGAAGGCCTGACCCGCTTTCTTATCGAAAAAACCGCGCTCGAACCCGGAGCACCGGCCGGCGTCGACATCTCGAAGGACGAACTTTCCTTCTATCCGCTGATCTACTGGCCGATCGATCCCTCGGCCCCGATGCCCAGCGAGGCCGCCATCGCCCGCATCGACGCCTACATGCAGCAGGGCGGAACGGTCTTGTTCGACACCCGCGACCAGTTCGCCAATGGCATTGGTGCGGATTCGACCAGCCCGGCGACGGAGCGGCTGCGCGACATCCTCGGCAACCTCAACGTGCCACCGCTTGAACCGGTGCCGTCGGATCACGTGCTGACCAAATCCTTCTACATTCTTCCGGAGTTTCCCGGCCGTTTTGCCGGCAGCCCGCTTTGGGTCGAGGCATCGCTCGAAGCCAGCAACACCGAGAACCGCCCGGTGCGCACCGGCGACGGCGTTTCGCCAATCATGATCACCGCCAATGATTTCGCCGGCGCTTGGGCCGTCGACGAGAATGGCGACCCGCTATTGCCGACGATGCCTTCGGATCCGATGCAGCGCATCTATGCGCTGCGTGCCGGCGTCAACATCATGATGTACATGCTGACCGGCAACTACAAATCCGATCAGGTGCACGTCCCGGTGCTGCTCGAACGGCTGGGGCAGTAGACTATGAACTGGTCGCTCTCCTTCGAACCGCTCATCACCTGGCCACTGCTCGCAGTGGTTCTGGTGCCGCTGCTGCTGCTGGCGCTGGTCGGCCTTTGGTTTCGCCAGCGCGGCGCGGTCTTCCGCCTGGCAGCCCTGATTGCCCTGGCGGCGGCGCTGCTCAATCCGGTGTTCCTCGACGAAGAACGTGAGCCGCTGAAAAGCATTGTCGCCGTCGTCGTCGATCGCAGTCAGAGCCAGGATATCGGCGACCGCACCAAGCAGACTGACGCGGCGTTGGCCGGGCTTCAGCAGCGTCTCGGCCGCTTCAAGCAGTTCGACGTCCGTGTCGTCGAAGCCGGCAAGTCCGAAGCCGCTGACGAGCGCACCGAGACGCGGTTGTTTTCCTCGCTCGAAAATGCTTTCCGCGACGTGCCGCCATCGCGCATCGGCGGCGCCATCATGATCACCGATGGCGAGGTGCATGACGCGCCGTCCGGCGCACCCGATTTCAATGCCCCGCTGCACGCGCTGATTACCGGCAACGAGCATGAAAAGGACCGTCGCATTCGCTTCGAGAATGCGCCGCGCTTCGGCCTCGTCGGCAAGCCGCTCGACATGACCTATCGCGTCATCGCCACCAACAACGAAACCGGCCTGGTCGATGTCCGCGTATCGGTCAATGGCGAGCAGGTATCGGTCGAGCACGCCAACATCGGCCAGGCGATGCCGCTGCAGGTGACCATTCCCAGCGCCGGGCGCAACATTGTCGAACTCGCCATCAACCACGAGCCGGGCGAACTCACCGACACCAACAACCGCGCCATCGCGCTGATCGACGGCATTCGCGAAAATCTGCGCGTATTGCTCGTTTCCGGCGAACCGCATGCGGGCGAGCGCACCTGGCGCAATTTGCTGAAATCCGACGCTTCGGTGGACCTCGTGCACTTCACCATCCTGCGCCCGCCGGAAAAGCAGGACGGCACACCGATAAACGAATTGTCGCTGATCGCCTTCCCGACGCGCGAGCTGTTCGTCGAGAAGATCAAGGATTTCGACCTGATCATCTTCGATCGCTATCAGCACCGCGACGTACTGCCGATCCTCTATTACGACTATATCTCCGAATATGTCGAAAAGGGCGGCGCGCTGCTGATCGCGGCGGGCCCCGAATATGCCGGCGAAAGCTCGATCGCCCGCACGCCGCTGATGTCGGCGCTGCCGGCAATGCCGACCGGCGAGGTCATCGACAAGGCCTTCTATCCGCGCCTCACCGATACCGGCCAGCGTCATCCGGTAACGCGCGGGCTCGACGGCTCCGCGACCGAGCCGCCGCACTGGAGCCGCTGGTTCCGCACCATCGGCGTCGAGAACCCCGAGGGCGAGGTGGTGATGAAGGGCGCCGACAACCGGCCGCTGCTGCTGCTCGACCGCAAGGGCGAAGGCCGCGTCGGCATGCTTCTGTCCGACCAGGGCTGGCTGTGGGCGCGCGGCTTCGAGGGCGGCGGCCCCCATGTCCAGCTTTACCGGCGCATCGCCCACTGGCTGATGAAGGAGCCCGAACTCGAGGAAGAGCGGCTGACCGCCGACGGCCGCGGCATGGTGCTTGAAATCCGCCGCCAGACGATGAGCGACGACCCCGGCCCGGCGCAAGTCATCACGCCGTCCGGCAAGGCACTGATCGTCAGGCTCGAGAAATCCGAACCAGGCGTCTTCCTCGGCAGCGTCGAGACCAACGAAATCGGTCTCTATCAGGTCGGCAATGGCGACCTGACGGCATTGGCCCATGTCGGGCCGGTCAACGCCCCGGAATTCACCGACGTCGTCTCCACCGAGAACCAGCTGAAACCACCGGCTGAGGCAACCGGCGGCAGCGTTCGCCGGCTGGCGCCGGCCTCAGCACTTGGCACTCTCACCAGCACCGTCACGCTGCCATCCGTAGTCCCGGTCCGTTCCTCGGGCGCTGCCTCCGGCGATGACTGGATCGGCCTGCGCACCACCGACGACAGCGTACTCAAGGCCGTCTCGCGCGTGCCGCTGTTCGGCGGCTTCCTCGGCCTCGGCCTGCTGCTTCTGGCGATGGGCTCGATGTGGTACCGCGAAGGGCGGTAACGCGGTTTATCCTTCTCCCCTTGTGGGAGAAGGTGGATTGGCGCGCAGCGCCAAGACGGTTGAGGGGTGCTGGACGGAGTGCCGTCCTTGCCAAGCTGGAACACCCCTCATCCGACCGAGCTTCGCTCGGCCACCTTCTCCCACAAGGGGAGAAGGAAGAAAGCGAACCGCCCTACTCCTCCGGCTCCGTCGTGAACATCAGCGGGTAGCCCTTGGCCTTGCCGGCATCGGTTGCCCGCGCCGCCTTGGTCTCGGCGACATCCCTGGTGAAGACGGCGACAACGCAGACGCCGCGCCGGTGCGCGGTGATCATTATCCTATGCGCCTGGTCTTCGCTGAGCTTGAACTCGGACTTCAGCACCGTCACGACGAACTCGCGCGGCGTGAAATCGTCATTGACCAGGATGACCTTGTAGAGCTTCGGCCGTTCGACCTTCGGCTTCGTGCTGGTACGGGGTTTTGTCGTGATTTCAGGCATTGGACCGGCAATTGCGTACGACAGCTTTGCGGTCATTTTGACATGGGCAAAAGCGGTCGTCCATTCAACCGCGCGCGATCGGCTTGCCGGCGAGCGCAGTTCACAAATCCGTGCCTATGTGGGAACTGCCGGCTGGCGTTCACCTGGGCGGTGTGGGCAGGGACTGGCCCTATTGTATGCACGCAACAAAAAAGACGACCGCTCCAGGCAAATCGCAACTGGAGCGGTCTTCTCATAGGGTAGAAAGATGTCGCTTGATCAGGCCTTCGGAGCTGCCTTGACCGCGTGCTTCTTGTGCTTCTTGACGGTCTTCTTGGCAGCGACCTTCTTCACGGCCTTGGCCGGCGCAGCGGTCGTCGTTGTCGTCGCAGCCGGGGTGGTGGTCGCGGCATTGGCGCTGCTGGCGCCGAGAACCGGCATCGAGACGGCCAGCGCGATGGCGAGACCGAGGGCGGAGAGGAGGGACTTTTTCATGGCTTCACTTCCTTTTTGTGCAGATCGGATTGAGTGTCACTGAACGGGATCGATCGGTGTCACTCCAAGCAGCTTCAAAGCGTTCGCGAGCATCCGGATTCCCTGTGCCTGTTTCTTGTTGGCGCAGAACCGGTTTCCCTTTCTTTGAAGTGCTTTCGCCGCGGTGACCTGCGTTGCCGCGGCATGGGTTTCGAGGGCTTCGTCAAACTGGCGGTTCAGATCGATGCAACGCTCGCTGCGGGTGGTCGCCACCTTTGCATCGGCCGCCTTTGCATTGGCCACCTTCGCATCGGCCAGTTTTGCATCGGCATGTTCGACCGCGACCGTGACGAGCGAAATGGAAAGCAACGCACCCATCAGACTGATCGAGAACCTTTGCATTGGTCTGTCCGTAATCCCGTAACGCGTGTCGCAGCCGATGACCTGACCGCCACGGCACCACTTATGCCTTTGATTTTTTTCGGCAGTTTTTCCGGATTGTAGAATTTTGTTTCTGGATTGTTTCTGGGCAGCCCGGATCGGGTCGCCGATCTCCACTGGCCAACTTATGGCCTGAATTCTATCGTCTGGCTGACAGCCGAAGCAGCGCTTGGGCGATCCACAAATGACAGGTTCCCTGTGAAATCCGACCCCCACATACTGATCGTCGACGACGACAAGGGCATTCGCGACCTGCTTCAGGAATTTTTCCAGAAGCGAGGGCTGCATACATCGGTCGCCGCCGACGGCACCGAGATGGAGACCATCCTACGCCGCGCCCAGGTCGACCTGATCGTCCTGGACGTCATGCTGCCCGGCAAGAGCGGGCTGGAGCTCTGCCGCGAGTTGCGCGCCAATTATTCGACGCCGATCATCATGCTGACCGCGGTTACCGAAACTACCGACCGCGTGGTTGGGCTGGAGATGGGTGCCGACGACTACGTGCCGAAACCCTTCGATCCGCGCGAGCTGCTCGCACGCATTCGTGCCGTCTTGAGACGCAATGGCGCCGCCGAACCGCGACGCGCGGCCTCGCGGCAGATCTACCATTTCGCCGGCTGGACGATGGACTGTTCGCGCCGCCGGCTGATGGCGCCCGGCGACGTCAGGATCGAGCTGACGATGGCCGAATTCAATCTACTGCAGACCTTCGTCAAGAGCGCGCAACGCGTACTGAGCCGCGAGCAGCTGATCGAGCTGTCCGGCGGCGACAGCGGCTACAGTTTCGACCGCAGCGTGGACATTCTGGTCAGCCGGCTGCGGCGCAAGATGGAGGATGACCCGAAAACGCCAAAGCTGATCTTGACTGTGCGCAGCGGCGGCTACCAGTTCCTGCCTGAGACGACCGCCGAATGAGACGTATTCTGCCGCAAACACTGCCGGTCTGGGTGCTGCTCATCGTCATAGCCGGCCTGCTGATCAGCCAGATCGCGACCCTCTACATCGTTTCGCGCGACCGTGCCGCCGCCAATGACGTCGTCGATCTCTACCGGCTAAACGACCGCGCCTTCTCGCTGGTACAGCTGATGCATGACGCCACCCCCGAACAGCGCAAGGCGACGGCCTCCGGCCTGTTCAACGCCACTTATGCGCTCACCGTTTCCAACACGCCCGCCGTTACTTCCTCGATAGCCGGCGACGACGAGCTGGCCGAATTGGAGGACATATTGGTCGGCCGGCTATCGAAGTTCGGCATCACCGACGCGCGGGTCCGCCGCGACCCGGCAACGCACGAAGCCGACGCTCCCGGCGGGACGGTCGCCGGTCCCGATATTGGCCAGGTCGAGCGCGACCTGCTGGTGCTGGCGGCCGATTTCGCCCAGAGCGACAAGCTGACCGCTTCGCTTCGCTTTGCCGACGGCCAATGGCTGAACTTCACCGAGCCGAACACGCCGGCCGGGCCGATACTGAGCTTCGATAGCCTGCCACTCTATGCCTTGATCGCCGGGCTGGTGGTGGCTTCCTCGATCTGGTCGCTGCGCCGGCTGACGGCGCCCTACCGGATGATGGAGACCGCGGTGAAGCGGATCGGCGAGGACCTGAAGAGCCCGCCGATCGCCGAGAGCGGCAGCCGCGAGGTGCGTACCGCGGCAAAGGCGGTCAATGCCATGCAGGCAAGACTGCGCGCCTACGTCGAGGACCGCGAGCATCTTGCCGCCGCACTGGCGCACGACCTGCGCACGCCGTTGACCAGGATGCGGCTGCGCCTCGAACTGCTGAGGAATTCGTCCGTGCGCGCCGCACTGGCGCACGACCTCGCCGACATCGAAGGCATTGCCAGCTCGGTCATCGACTTCGCCACTTTCGAGGTGACCGAGGAGAAGAGCGAGAGGATCGATTTCTGGTCGCTGGTAGAATCGATCGCCGACGGCTTCGACGAGGTCTCCTTCGACAATGAGGACGCGCGCTCGCGCGGCCTGATCTGCGTCGCGCAGCCGGTCGCGCTACGGCGCTGTGTCACCAACCTCGTCCAGAACGCGGTGACCTATGGCAAGAGGGCGCATCTCAGCCTGCGTCAATCAGGCAAGACAATCACGCTGGCGATCCATGACGAGGGTCCGGGCATCCCGCAAGCCGAGCTCGACGCCGTGTTCGGCTCGTTCGTGCGCCTGGAACAGTCGCGCAGCCGTCAGACCGGCGGCCTCGGCCTCGGCTTGACCATCGCCCGCAACATCGCCCGTAGCGCCGGCGGCGAAGTCAGCCTGTCCAACCATCCCGATGGCGGCCTGATGACGGAGCTGCGCCTGCCGCTGGCGGTTTAGCTTGCGTATCGGGCTAAGCCGGCGTTCCTTCGCGCCCCCCTCTGTTCTGCTGGACACCTCCTCCACAGGTGGGGAGATTGGTCGTCATCGCCGATTTCGCCAATTACAAACGTTGGAATGTGAGAGCCGTCCGCGAAGCCGCCGATCTCCCCCCAAGTGGGAGAGATGTCCGACAGGACAGAGGGGGCGCGACAGAACTCGGCGTTTGGTCTTGGTTCTCTCCCCAAGGAGAAAAACTATCTTCGCAACACCGCGCTCAACACATCCCTGACGCCGATGGCGCCGACGAAGCGCGACTGCTCGTCGAATAGCGCGACGGGTGCGGTCTGCGAGCGATGCATGGCCAGCATCACGGTCTTCAGCGAGGTGCCGGGATTGGCCCAGAATACCTGAGCCGTCTCCTCCGGCTGGGCTTCGACATCGGCGCAGGACACCCAGACCGCCGGCTTGCCGTCGCGCTCGGCCGCCGCCACCAGCCCATGCTCGTCGATCTTGAAACGCGTCGTCCTGCGCCGGTCGAGCCACACCCAGCCGTTCTCGCCATGTTCGAGGTCGCGGCGGTCGCGCATGACGTTCCACGCGGTCAGCACCGAGAGCGGGTTCACATTGGCGATGAAGTCGCGGACATAGTCGTTGGCGGGCCGCAGCACGATGTCTTCCGGCGCGCCTGTTTGCACGATGCGCCCGCCTTCCATGATGGTGATATGGGTGCCGATCTTCAGCGCCTCCTCGAGGTCGTGGCTGACGAAGATGATGGTCTTCTTCAGCTCGGCCTGGAGCTGCAGCAGCTCGTCCTGCAGCTTGGTCCGGATCAGCGGATCGAGCGCCGAGAACGGCTCGTCCATCAGCAGGATCGGCGCCTCGGTGGCAAAGGCGCGCGCCAGGCCGACGCGCTGCTGCATGCCGCCGGAAAGCTCATGCGCATATTTCTTCGACCACTGGTCGAGATGAACCAGCTTCAGTTGCCTGTTCACCCGCTCCTTGCGCTCGGCTTCGGGTACGCCGGCGAGCTCGAGGCCAAGGCCGACATTCTCCTCCACCGTGCGCCACGGCAGCAGGCCGAACTGCTGGAACACCATCGCCACCTGTTTCTGCCGCAGCCGCCGAAGCGTCGCCTCGTCGCAGGTGACGACGTCGACCGTGCCGTCGCCATCCTTGACCAGCACCTGGCCGCGCGAGACGACGTTCAGCCGGTTGACGGCTCTGAGCAGCGTCGATTTGCCGGAGCCGGAAAGCCCCATCAGCACCGAGATCTCGCCCTCGTTCACGGTGAGGCTGGCGCCGGCGCAGCCCAGTACGTTGCCGGTTTTTTCGAGGATCTCGGCTCGGGTGGCACCACTGTCGATCAGCGCCAGCGAGCCTGCCTGGTCGGCGCCGAAGACGATGTCGACATTCCTGAAATCGACGGCGACGGTCATTTCTTGCCTCCCACGCCGATGCGCGTCATCCGGTCGAGCACGATGGCGAGCACGACGATGGCGAGCCCTGCCTCAAGCCCGAGGTCGATCCTGCGCGAACCGAGCGCCCGGTTGATTTCCGTACCGAGGCCGCCGGCGCCGATCAGGGCGGCGAACACCACCATCGACAGCGACAGCATGATCGACTGGGTCAGCCCAGCCATGATGGTCGGCAGCGCTGAAGGCAGCTCGACCTTCCACAGCAGCTGGCGCTTGGTGGCGCCGAATGCCTCGCCCGCCTCGACGATCGATTTCGGCACCGAGGTGACGCCGAGATGGGTGAGCCGAACCGAGGTCGGGATGACGAAGATGATGGTGACGATCAGGCCGGGCGCGTTGCCGAGGCCGAACAGGGTCAGCACCGGGATCAGGTAGACGAAGGTCGGCAATGTCTGCATCAGGTCGAGCACCGGCAGCATGACGCGATACACCTTCGGCTTGTGCGCGGCCCAGATGCCGAGCGGCACGCCGATGGCCATCGACACGGCGGCGGCGGCGACCACCAGCACCAGCGTCTCCACCGTCTGCTTCCACAGGTTCTGGTTGAGGATGAACAGCAATCCGATGAATACCGCCAAAGCCAGGCCTTTCGAGCGCTGCAGGAAATAGGCGAGCAGAGCGATCAGCGCGATCAGCAGAACCGGCGGCAGCAACAGCAGCCCGTCGACGATGCCGTCGAGCAGGAAGTTGAGGCTGTTGGAAAAGGCCCTGAAGATGGTGTCGAAATTGTCGGTGAGAAAGCCGAAAAACGCCTTCCCCCATGCCCCGATGGGAATCTTGTAACTGACCAGGAATTTGGAGATCGGATCCATCTAGCCCCTCTTCTGCCGGCGCCGTCCTTCGCCGGACGGTCATCTTGTCACAGGATATGAAAAAGGGCAGCCATTTCTACCGTGGCTGCCCTTTGTCTCGTCATGCCAGATGGTCGGGTCAGCTTCCGAGCGCCGTTTTCACCGCAGCCGCCGCATCGCCGCCGTCGAAGGTGGTGACGCCGGCGATCCAGGGAGCGACCGCGTCCGGGTGCTTCTTCAGCCAGTCGGTCGCGACCGTATTGGCATCGCCGCCCTTCAGGATCGCGTCCATCATCTCGCCTTCCATGTCGAGGTTGAACTTCAGATTGGCGATGAACTTGCCGGCGTTCGGGCATTCGCTCATGTAGCCCTTGCGTACGTTGGTATGCACGGTGGCAGCACCAAAGCCGCTATCTCCCATCCCCTCGAGATAGGTGATCTTCATGGCGCCCATCACCGGATGCGGCGTCCAGCCGAGGAAGGCGATCCATTCATTGTTCTTCATCGACTGCTCGGCCTGGGTGAGCATGCCGGCCTCGGAAGATTCGACCAGTTCGAAGCCTTCAAGATTGGTCTTCGGATCCTTGATCATGTCGAGGATGATGCGGTTGCCGTCATTGCCGGCCTCGATGCCGTAGATCTTGCCGTCGAACTTGTCCTTGAACTTGCCGAGATCGGTCAGCGTCTTGACACCGGCATCGGCGACATAGGTCGGAACGACGATGCCGTAGCCGGCACCGCTGAGATTTTCGCTGACGGTCTCGACCGAGCCTTCGGCGGCATAGTCCTTGATGTCGTTGGTCATCGACGGCATCCAGTTTCCGAGGAACACGTCGAGGTCTTTGTTCTTCAGCGACGCATAGGTCACCGGCACCGAAAGCTGGATCACCTGCGGCTCGTAGCCGAGCGCCGTGAGCAGCACCGAAGCGACGCCGGTGGTCGCCTGGATGTCGGTCCAGCCGACATCGGACAGCCGCACCGTCTTGCAGCTTTCCGGATCGCCGGCGAAGGCCCCAGTCGTGGATAGAAAAGCCGCCAGGCCGAGGCCGGCGACGAATGAACTCATACGCGACATGAAAATTCTCCCATTTCAGTTCTCGGTGAAGCGAAGCGACGGTTTATCTCCGCCTTTGTTCCGTCAGCCAAACATCATTCTGCTGCGGTTTCAAGCACTAAGGCAATCACGAACAACGGCGCAGGCTGGCCGATCAGCGACACGCCCGCCGCTTTCCGGATGGAAGTCGCCTTTTCCCGGTGGAATGTAGGCGCTCCCCCTCCCCGCTTTGTTGCAACTCGGCTTAAAAGGACGGCATGGCCAAGCTGTACTTCCATTATGCGACGATGAATGCCGGCAAGACGACGATGCTGTTGCAGGCCTCGTATAATTACCGCGAGCGCGGCATGACGACGATGTTGTTCATCGCCGGCCACTACCGCAAGGGCGATACCGGGCTGATCTCGTCGCGCATCGGCCTGGAGAGGGAAGCCGAGATTTTCCGCGACGGCGACGATCTGTTTGCCCGGGTCGCCGAGCATCACGACCACGCCACGGTCCATTGCGTCTTCATCGATGAGGCCCAGTTCCTCGAAGAGGAGCAAGTCTGGCAACTCGCCCGCATCGCCGACCGGCTGAACATCCCGGTCATGTGCTACGGCCTGCGCACCGATTTCCAGGGCAAGCTGTTTTCCGGATCGCGCACCCTGCTGGCAATCGCCGACGACCTGCGCGAGGTGCGCACCATCTGCCGTTGCGGCCGCAAGGCGACGATGGTGGTGCGCCTCGGCGCCGACGGCAAGGTGGCGAAACAGGGCGAACAGGTGGCGATCGGCAAGGATGTCTATGTCTCGCTCTGCCGCCGCCATTGGGAAGAGGAAATGGGCCGCGCCGTGCCCGACGATTTCATCGGCTTCACCAGAACCTGACCAGCGCTATTGCTTTCATCCGACCTCCCGGCCGACATTCGTTCGCCAATCGCGCCATCGTGCGGCGCTTGTTTAAGGCCTGCTTCCTATTTCAGAACCTCTCAGCCAGAGCCGTCGGGGAGTTCCCATGCTTCGAGCCATCTCATCTGCAACTGCTTTCCTCATCGCCGGCGCTCTTGCCGCGCATGCCGACGGCGATGCCGCTCTCGGCAAGAAAGTCTTCAACAGATGCGTGGCCTGTCATGAGGCAACGAGCGACCACGACAAGGTCGGCCCGCATCTGCTGGGTGTCGTCGGCCGCACCGCCGGCACCGCGGACAGTTATCTCAGCCGCTACTCGCAGGGGATGAAGGACGCCGGCGCCGCCGGCCTGGTCTGGGACGAAGCAATCCTCGCCGAATACCTGCGCGCGCCGCGGCAGAAGGTCCCTGGCAACAAAATGGCCTTCTCCGGCCTGACCAGCGACGACGACATCGCCAATGTCATCGCCTACCTCAAGGCCGATCCCAAGCCCTGAGCGTCGCTCCCCGACCTAAAGTCCAGCCGCGGTTGAAGCGGTGTCTGACCGGACGGCAGTTACACCGTAATCATTGCCTGACTATCCTGCGGTCGGCCTCCTGAAATTCTTTTGTTTTCCTGTAATCCCATGTCTTCCGTCTTTCATTCGCCAAACCCGGCACATATATTCGCGGCGGTTTGCGAAACGAAACCGATGCCGAAGCGGGAGGCCCCAATGGCGACATTGCAGAATTTCGACGCCGAGATTGCCAAGACCAAGCAGGTCGTTGAGGACATGCGCACCAAGATCGAGCAGTCCGGTACTGTGCTCGAGACGCTCGCCACCGCCGACAAGAAGATCGGCGACGCCAATTTCGACATCGAGAATGCCCGCATCGAGGACGTGCTGAAGCAGCAGAAGGTGATGGAAGGCAATATCGCCGACCTGATTATCGGCCTCGAGGACGCCACCAACGTCTTCGGCGCCGAATTCGAGAGCATGAAGAACTACACCGGCTGGGAAAATTTCGTCGGTGTCTTCTCCAGCCAGCGCAAGCAGCGCCTGCGCACCGACCGCGTCCGCAACATGTCGCTGGCCGGCAATCTGCAGGAGCTGCTGGCGAAATCCGACACCATCGTCGGCATCCTCAAGGCGCAGAAGCAGGTTCTCGACACGCGCTACAAGACCTCCGAGGCCAGCCTGTCGCAGGTGATCGAGCGCCGCAAGACCACCATGTCCAATCTCGAGACCGTGCAGAAACGCATCGAAGAACTCAACCCGATGCTGCTCGACATCGAGAACAAGATCGCCGCCTCGACCAGCCAGAAGGAGCGCACGCAGCTTGAAGGCGAACGCTCGAAACTGGCCACGGAATACAACGAAAAGCAGGCCAAGGAGCAGGAATTGCTGGCCGAAAGCCAGACGCTGGAGCGCTACACCTCGATGTTCCAGACCTTCGTTGATTCGCTCAACAACCAGATCGCGGCGCAATCGACGCTGATCAACAAGCTGACCATCGATACCGAGCAGCGCATCGTGCTGTACAAGGCGCTGGAAGATTCGCTGAAGACCGCCGCCCAACAGGATGTCGCCCACAAGATCAACACGCTGGGCAGCCAGGTCGACAACACCGCCGAAGAGACCATGGCCGGCATTGGTGCCGCCTCGCAAAAGCACATCGGCGATCTGCTTGAAATGCACGAGAAAAACATGGTCGCCACCGCCGACATCCAGCGCCGCAAGAAGCTCGCCGACGATGCCTTCGCCCGCCGCTTCGACGATGTGATGAAGAAGCACAATTCGGCAAATTACGTGCAGTCGTAATTGCTGCACGTGCACTGCTCCCGAGGGCTGGCAGCATGACCCCCGAAAACGAAGCTGCGGCGCGCTATTTCTCGGCGATCGCGGCGGCACTTGGCGGCCTCGAAGTGTTCATGCGCGACGATCGCTCGCCGCTCTACCGGCACGGCATCGTCGCCAAGGTCGTCGCCGAATATATTGCGCGGCTCGACAAGTCGTTCTCGTGCTGGCGCAACCGGCTGGGCTTCACCGAGACGTTCCGCATCTCGCGCGCCGAAAGCGGTTTCCCGGTCTTCCAGAACCTGCTCGAACTGGAAAACGACCGGCTCCAGGCCGATGCGCGACTCGCCGTCATCCCTTCGGCCAGCGAGCTGCGCGAGGAAATGGCCGACTTCATCCTGCGCCACAAGGAATGTCCCGAAGCGCTGCAGAAGTCGATGGCCGAGCGGCTTTACCTCGAGGACGTCAAGAGCGAGACTACCTTCGGCCCGTTCACGCTGGCCCAGACGGTCAAGGTGTCGGTCAATCCGAAGACGTTGCGCCCCTATTATCTGGTCCACTGGGCCTGCTTCGACGGCAGCGCCAACCTGCCGCTTGTCTATATGGTGACGGTCGAGGATTCCTCGGACGACATGATCCGGCAGCTTGTCGACTCCAGCGGCAAACTTAATGAGAGGATCGACATTCCGCTGCCGGTCGACGGCTTGCTCAATCCCGAGCTTGCCCACCGTTTCGACGATTTCACCGAAAAGAATTCCGCCTACGCGCTGTCGCCGGCGACCATCGCGGTCAACCTCGACAAGGATTTCGAGCCGCTGCATCCCAAGCAACTGCGTCGCGTCGTGCTCGGCCCGTTCTATTCTGCAGGGATAACCGACAACAATTCGACGGTGAGCGAAGTGCTGGCCAAGGTGCGCAAGCCGGAAAACGCCTGGCTGCTGACCTGGACCATCCAGGAGGTCTTTTCCAAGGCCGAAAAGCCAGGCCGCAAGGGGCTGTTTTCGAGCGAAAAGACGACACAGGAATTCTTCATCAATACCGACGATCTCGAGGCCGCGCGGCAAGGCGTGTCCAACTACGAGAACCATGCGCTGATTCCGCACGAGGCCTATCAGGCGCTCTATGCCGCCGGCGAGGCGCAGAAGATCTTTTCGGGCTACAAGGTCCACATCCTGTCCAAAGGGCAGGTCATCAGCGACGTCTGACCGTCAAATCGCGGAGCATCCTCCATGGACACCGGCCTGACCACCATCCCGGAAGCGGCAATTGAAAAGCACCGTGCCACTGCGCAAAGTTTCATCACCCGCATCGTCGTGCTGGAGGACCCATCGCGCGAGTCCGGCACCGCGCTTGCCGGCACCAACCGCCGCTTCGTCTCTACCGTCTCGGTCGGCTCGGCGCGCCGCACGCGCGAGGTCGAGCTCTCCAAAACCGTCGCCGCCGTCCATTCCGACGACCAGTTGCTGACCATCCCGCAGCACACGCTGTTGTTTCGCGCCCGGCGCGGCACAGCGATAGCGCTGGCCATATCGGATGTCTTCGCCGAGGGCTCGGACCTCGAAAGTCTGCAGGCGAAAAACGCCCGCTCGCCGCTCGAAGGCGATGAAGCTGCCACCTTCAAGAAGCTGCTGTCGGCCTCTGCCTACATCTCCGCCTTCAGCCTTGCCTCCTATTTGTTCCAGCTGATCGACAGCGACGGCGAGGCGCCGAACGACACGCCCGAGCCGGACTTTCTGTTCGACACGCCACAGGATGCGGTGAAGTCGATCGTGGCCGGGCTCGACAGGGCGATAGCAGGTTCGAAGGACGATGCCGACCTGATGACCCGCGCCCGCGCCTTTGCCCGCGTCGCGATCGACGGGCTGTTGGCGCGAAAGGGCCGCTTCGACGGCATCGGTCCGTTCGAGAACGCGCATATCCGCATCGACGTCGACGATTTTACCCTTGACGGCTTCGACGTCGCGCCGGGTAAGCGGGCAAAGCCGCTGGTGATGACCTTCAAAAAACCGGAAGAGGTCGTCGGCAACCACATCGCCAAATACCAGTCGGTCAAGCTTGCCAAGATGCTGATGGCCTACGATTTCGAGCGTGAGCTGAACCCATTCGTCGAACTCGGCGGCTTCCTGTTCACCTTTATCGGCGATGGCGCGCCCGGCACCGGCAAGACAACCTTGATCCAGATGATCGCTGGTCTTCTCAATGGTTATTGCCAGGTCGCCGGCTATCCCTTCGCCTACGAGAATTTCGGCGTCGACCAGATCTCCTCCTACCAGGGCAAGTCGGGCCAGAACTGCCGCCAGTTCATCAACAATGTGCTGAACCCGCGCGTCATCGGCTTTGGCACCATCGACGATATCGACCAGGTGGCGGCACGCCGGTCCGACGACCGCGCCTCGGCCGGCCAGCAGGAAATCACCGGCGTCCTGATGGACGCCTTTGGAGGTGCGGCGACCGTGGTGCGCGGCAACTGCTCGTTCGGCATGTTCTCCAACTATCCCGAGAACGTCGACGACGCATTGCGCCAGCGCGCCGGCGCGCGCTGGCTGGTCGATGGCCCGCAGAGCCGCGACGACTACATCGACATCTTCGTTCTGCTCGCCGGCAAGAACCACAAGATCCCGCTCGGCGAGCACAAGCTCTACGCTGCCCAGGAAATCCAGCGCGCGGTGATGGAAGCCTACGAGGAGCATGAAAAGCCGCAGGAAGACGGGCTGATGAAGGTCTATGAGCGCTACATGAAGGAGAATGGCGCGCCGAAGACGATGGCTGACATCGGCACCTATCTGCACTTGATCAAGGATGCCGAGCCGCGCTTTACCGGCCGCGCCATCAAGAACGTTACCGATGCCATCAAGATGCGCGCCATGGACATCGAATTGCCGGACGAGTGGTTCGAAAAGCCGGAAGCCTTCATGCACAAGGGTTACGACGACAAGAAAGCGATGATCGAGGAGCTGCGCGGGCCATTCTCGATGGACATGGTCATGCAGGAGATCAACCGCTATGCGGATTCCGAATTCCGCTATTCCGACAAGTCCGATGATGCGGCGGTGACCAAGATGATCCGCGACACCCGTCTGCGGGAGCGTGCCGTCCGCGAGATCGAGGGGTTGAAGAAAAAGGGGCTGTGGAATGCGTGAGATGCGCCGACGCCACCTTCTCCCCTTGTGGGAGAAGGTGGCGTCGAAGGCGACGGATGAGGGGTATTCGTCAAGCTGGAACACCCCTCATCCGACCGAGCTTCGCTCGGCCACCTTCTCCCACAAGGGGAGAAGGAGCGTTCGCGCCCCTCATCCGCCCTTCGGGCACCGTCTCCCCGTGAACGCGGAGAAGGAATAATGGCCAAGAAACCCGATCTGTTGCGCGACAACGAGCTGATCTACGGCCGGCTGCTGACGATCGACGAGCCGCACCTGATCCAGCGCTACAACAAGGCGATGGTCGCGTTCGGCTTGAAGCCGACCAAGTTGAAAAGCTTCGAGATCGACCGCACTGGCTTCTCGCCGCAGGTCGCCGAGGAATGCGGCGACTACAGCTACCTCGATCCGAACGAGGTCAACCGCCGCTTCATTATCCTGACGCCGTCGCAGATCGACCTGCCGGTGGTGCACACGGCGTTCTCCAACACCTCGCTGCTGATGTACGAGTTCATGTCCAAGAACCAGCGCGCCATCGATGCGCTGACGATCAAGGACGTCATCTACGGCGAGATCGAGGATTCGGTCCCCAAGGTCGACGACATCGAGGACCTGCTGTCGATCAACCAGGTCGAGTTCAAGGTGCTGTCGGCCGAGGATGTGCTCGGCAAGGCCGCCGAGCTCGGCAAGCTGGTCGACCGGCTGAAGCAGGAGCCGGATGCCTGGCGCGACAACGCCATGCTGGCCCACATGGTCGAGCTGGCGAAGGTCTGCGGCGACATCCGCGAGAATGCGCTGGTGCCGGACCAGGTGATCTTCCGTCACAATGCCTATTGGACCAGCCATTTCGGCGGGCTCTATGTGTTCGTCGATCCCGACGTGACGACGGTGATCAGCGACCCGGCAGCGCCCGGTTTTCGCCGCTCGCGGCCGTGGCAGGTGAGTTACCTTTCGATCCACGATGCCGACAAGGTGTTCAAGTTCCTCGCCTCGACCGGCCGCATCGAGCTGCCGCGCGCCTCATGGATCGAAACCTCCGGTTATCTCGAGCATCGCGCCGAAATGGTGGTGCGCGCGCTGATCCGCGACGCCGATCCCGACCGCAATCTGACCGACGTCGACAAGGTCTGGCTGCAGACCTGGATCCACGGCCATACCGATCTGATCACCAGGGACGGCAATTTTCCCTTCCTCAACGCCGCCAAGCGCGAGATCGCCCAGCTCGGCCATCTCAAGATCGAGGACGTGTTCCCGCAGCAGCGCTTCCTGGTCATCCGCGCCAAGCCGGACCATCCCGACGCCTGGCTGACCAACCAGCTGATCTCGGACTTCGTGCCGCAGGACTTCGTTTCGCGTTACGTCTTCAACAAGCCGGGCTTCTACAGGGACTATGAGGGCTTCAGCGACGCCTGGCGATCGCATGTTGTGGACGTTCTGAAAACCACATATCTGAAGGACAAGGTGGCGTTTCGCACGCGCCTCTACGGCTTGACTGACTGAGGGGTGACATCGCCATGCTTGATCCGATCGTGAGTTTCTTCACCCGGATTTTCCAGTGGATTGGCCGCGGCATCGGCCTGCTCATCGGCGCGATCCTGTGGCCGTTCCTGTGGGCGGGGCGCTGGTACACGCAACGCGGCTGGATCCTGAAGGCGGTGCTCGGCCTGGCTGTGCTCGTGCTGATCGGTCTCTATGTCAACTTCTTCTACGCCACCCAGTGGTGGAACAATTTCGACCCGAATTACGTCGACAAATACACGTTCGAAAAACGCAACAGCTCCGCCGGTGAACAGGTTTCCGCCGGCGCCGGCACCGACACGGCCAAGACCTGCGGAAATTCAGCCATTGCCCAGGTTGCGGCCGACCTGACCGACTTCAACGTCAACCAGAATGCCTGGGTGTCGTCGATGATTCTTTACAAGCTCGGCCTGTTCGGCATCGACTGGGATCACACGCCGTTCATGGACAACAAGGCTTCGTTCCAGCGCGGCATCAACCAGGCGGTGCGGCGTACTGCGACCGAGCTTGCCGATAATCTCGGCCGCGTCCGCACCACCTCGCAGATCGACGCCGACCTGCAGGATGCCCGCGGCAATCTGCAGTTCGACGAGGAAACCTGGTATTTCGGCTTGAACCCGTTCGGCCCCAAGACGCCGACGCCGAGCTACTATCGCGACGCGGTGCGCAAGCTGCGTTCCTTCAACGCCCGCCTCGCAGCCTGCCAGGCGACGTTCGATGCCCGCGCCGACAATCTCAAGCAGTATATCGACCGCATTTCGTCCGATATCGGTTCGACCTCGGCGATCCTCAAGGAGCGTGCCGAAAACCACAATAATGGCTGGTTCGACACTCGCGCCGACGACCGCTTCTGGTTCGCCTATGGCCAGCTCTATGCCTATTACGGGCTGATGAAGGGCGCACAGGCCGACTTCGAGGACGTCATCAAGGAAAAGCACCTGCAGAACCTGTGGGATACGATGGACGCGCAGTTCGTCTCGGCACTGCGCATCCAGCCCTTCATCATCGCCAATGGCCGCGAGGACGGCTGGCTGTTGCCGACACATCTGACGACGATGGGTTTTTACATACTCAGGGTGCGCTCGAACATGGTCGAGATCAGCAACGTGCTGACGCAGTAGCGGATCGTCCCGCACAGCCGGCGCTGGTGAATTTGCGCCGTTGCTTCTGTCGCTTTTCGCGTATTACGCGGCTGTTTTGAGACGGCGGAACCGCGCCTGCTCTGGCTTCTATACGGCGCGGCAACCGGCGCGAAAAGAACCTGTAGCAGGGCAGCCGGCCGCAGAGGCATTTTCTTCGTAGGAAACATAGTTGCATGAAAGTTGACGCCGCGGCAGCGACAGGGGTAGAACATGCCCGCGCCTGCAATGCCGGGCTATTCTTGCGACCACACTAGTCAAATCCGTCCAATTCAGAGGGAAGTCGTCCATGGCCGAAGTGAAGTCCGACATCGAGATCGCGCGCGGCGCCAGGAAGAAGCAGATCCAGGAGATCGGCCAGAAGATCGGCATTCCGAGCGAACATCTTCTGCCCTACGGCCACGACAAGGCGAAGATCTCGGCCGAGTTCATCAAGTCGGTGAAGGGCAACAAGGATGGCAAGCTGATCCTCGTCACCGCCATCAACCCGACACCGGCCGGCGAAGGCAAGACGACGACGACGGTGGGCTTGGGCGATGGCCTCAACCGCCTCGGCAAGAAGGCCATCGTCTGCATCCGTGAGGCTTCGCTCGGACCGAATTTCGGCGTCAAAGGCGGTGCCGCCGGCGGTGGCTACGCGCAGGTCGTGCCGATGGAGGACATGAACCTCCACTTCACCGGCGATTTCCACGCCATCACCACCGCCCATAATCTGCTGTCGGCGCTGATCGACAACCACATCTACTGGGGCAACGAGCTCGGCATCGACACCCGCCGCGTCGTCTGGCGCCGCGTCATGGACATGAACGACCGGTCGCTGCGCGAGATCATCTGTTCGCTCGGCGGCGTCGCCAACGGTTTCCCGCGCGAGGCCGGTTTCGACATCACAGTCGCCTCGGAAGTCATGGCCATCCTGTGCCTGTCGACCGACCTGAAGGATCTGGAAAAGCGCCTCGGCGACATCATCGTCGCCTATCGTCGCGACAAGTCGGCCGTCTATGCCCGCGACCTCAAGGCCGACGGCGCCATGGCCGTACTCTTGAAGGACGCCATGCAGCCCAATCTCGTGCAGACGCTGGAGAACAACCCGGCCTTCGTGCATGGCGGCCCCTTCGCCAACATCGCGCATGGCTGCAACTCCGTCGTTGCCACGACGACGGCGCTGAAGCTTGCCGACTACGTCGTCACCGAAGCCGGTTTCGGCGCCGATCTCGGTGCCGAAAAGTTCTTCGACATCAAATGCCGCAAGGCCGGCCTGAGGCCCGCCGCGGCGGTCATCGTCGCCACGGTTCGCGCCATGAAGATGAATGGCGGCGTCAAGAAGGAGGACCTCGGCAAGGAGAACGTCGAGGCGGTCAAGAAGGGATGTGCGAATCTCGGCCGCCACATCGAGAACATCCGCCAGTTCGGTGTGCCGGCTGTGGTCGCCATCAACCATTTCTACTCCGACACAGAGGCCGAGATCCAGGCGATGAAGGATTACGTCGCCTCGATGGGCGAAGAGGCGATCCTGTGCAAGCACTGGGCCCAGGGATCGGCCGGTATCGAGGAACTGGCCAAAAGAGTCGTGGCGTTGGCCGAATCCGGCGCGTCGCAATTTGCCCCGCTGTATCCCGACGCCATGCCGCTGTTCGAGAAGATCAACACCATCGTCCAGCGCATCTATCGCGGTTCCGAAGCGATCGCCGACAAATCGGTGCGCGACCAGCTCCACGCCTGGGAGCACGCCGGCTATGGTCATTTGCCGGTCTGCATGGCCAAGACGCAATATTCCTTCTCCACCGATCCGAATCTGCGCGGCGCGCCGACCGGCCACACCGTACCGGTGCGCGAGGTCAGGCTGTCTGCCGGCGCCGGCTTCGTCGTCATCATCTGCGGCGAGGTGATGACCATGCCCGGCCTGCCCAAAGCGCCATCCTCGGAAAAGATTTTCCTGAACGAAATGGGCCAGATCGAAGGCCTGTTTTAGGGATAATCAACGCTTGAACGGCAAAGGGCGCCGCAACGCTGCGGCGTCCTTCTGCCTGTTCGCAACAGTCTCCTACGCCGCGCTTCGCGCTAGCGCGCGCTGGTTGGAGGCATAGGGTGTGTCGTGCTGGGGTACCACGCCGGTCTTCAGGCAATCGATCCACTCGGCGGTTTTGAGAACGGCCGCGAAGCGCGACTGCAGGACGATCGTCACGACGCGATGGATTTCCTCCCCCGAGGCGTAGCCGGCGCTGTTGGCGTACGGCAACGACCCCGTTGCGTCCGACAGGAACTCGACCTCGAAGCCCATATGCACGGCGTGGATGACCGTCGACAGATCGCAATTGTGAGTCATGTAGCCGATGACCGTGATCGTATCGATGGAGTTGGCGCGTAGCCACTCCTCGAGGTCCGTGCCGGTGAAGGCGCTGGGCAAGTTCTTTTCGATGTAGTGGTCGCGGTCTCGCCTGGCGATTTCCGGGTGCAACTCGGCGCCATGGCTGCCCTTGGCGAAGACCGGTGAGGTTTCCGGCGCCAACTGTTTGATGACCACCACCTTGACGCCTGCCTCGGTGGCCGCGTCCATCGCTCGCGCGACATTGACGACGCTGTCGCGGAAGGGCGGATGCTGGATGGCGAGGTTGCCGCCATCATAGTCGTTTTGAACATCGATGACGATGAGGGCGCGGCGCGGAGCTTTGCCTTTGGCTGGTTGCGACATGGGGTTTTCCTTTCCCGTTGGACATTGATGGGTGGACGATAAGCTCGGCACCGGATTGCAAAAAGTGTCCCGATTGACATTATTCGAAAGAATTGGGACAATCGGTCTCACCCGTTGCTGGAGCTCCCATGACCGATCCTGCCGTTGCCGCCATCGCCTTCGATGGCATCAGCCCGTTTCATCTCTCCGTGCCGTGTCTCGTGTTCGGAGCGGATCGCACGGAGCTCGGCCTGCCGCGCTTCGACTTCCGGGTCTGCGCGATTGAGGACGGGCCGATCCGCACCGATGCCGGGCTGACCATCAGCGTCCCGCACGGGCTTTCCGCGCTCAATGACGCCGACATCGTCATCGTGCCAAGCTGGACGGATCTCGGGAGCTCGCCTCCAGCCGCATTGATCGACGCGTTGCTTGGCGCGCACGAGCGCGGCGCGCTGATCGTCGGACTGTGCTTGGGAACGTTCGCTGTTGCGGCGACCGGACTGCTTTCGGGGCGGCGAGCGGCGACGCACTGGGCCTACGCGGATCAGCTGCAGGAACTCTATCCCGACATTCTCGTCGAACCGGAAGTGCTCTACATCGACAATGGCGATGTCGTGACATCCGCCGGCGTCGCCGCCGGGCTCGACTGCTGCCTGCACGTCGTACGGGCTCGTTACGGCGCCGAGGCGGCACTTCGCCTTGCCCGGCAGATCGTGCTTTCTCCGCATAGGCAGGGCGGGCAGGCGCAATTCATCGAACGTCCCATCGCCAGGACCGGCAATGCGGACCGCTTTACCCAGGCTCTCGAAACGGTGCGCAAAACCCTGGGTGATCCGCACAGTCTGGACAGCGTTGCCGGTCTCGCTGGCCTCACCCGCCGGACGTTCACGCGCCGTTTCCAGAAAACGATCGGCACCAGTTTCGGCGACTGGCTGACCGACCAGCGCGTTCAGCTGGCGCAGCGGCTGCTGGAAGCAACGGAAAAATCGATGGACACGGTTGCCTTCGAGGCCGGCTTCGGCAGCGCTACCTCGCTGCGCCAGCACTTCGCAGCGCGCCTCAGAACCTCGCCGGCGCAGTACCGGCGCGAATTCTCGAAGAGTGCTCAGGAGGAGCGCGTGGCGCATATGCCGAGGTGAAATTCGGCTCGCGCTCGATTCCAGGGCAATCGCTTCAGGCCGACGTTGGACTGCCATCTGGCCCGAGTAGGCTATCTTTTCTCTCGAAGCGATTGCCCTGCTCTCGATCCTGTCGTGCTTGAAAGGCTTTGCGTCATCTGTCATATATTAAAGCGACAGATGACGCGAAGAGGGCTCGCCGTGGCGATGGCATTGGAAAAGGCTGCGCCAGCAGCAAAAAACAATGAACTTCAGAAGGTGGCGAAATTGCTAGGCGGCAGCCGCATTCTGGCAAGGCGCCTCAGCAGCGCTTTGGATGCCCACGAGTTGCTTCTGCACGGCCTGCCGGCTTCAGCGCTGGACCATCTTATCGGGCAACTCGTCTTCATCCAGAAGACCGATTCGCTGGAGAAGGCCATCGGCATGAGCCTGCGCACCTACCAGCGCCGCAAGGATGCTCCGTCCAAGCCTCTCAGTCAGGACCAGAGCGGACGAACCTGGAAGTTCGCGGAGATCCTGTCGAAAGCGACCGACGTGTTCGGTTCGCAGGCGGAGGCAGAGCAATGGCTGGAGCGCCCGGCGATTGGGCTCGACCAGCGTCGTCCAATCGACCTTCTGGCGACGCCGGCGGGGATCGAGCTTGTCGAAGACTATCTGGAACGGCTTGAATATGGCGTTTATGCATGACGCCGCTGCCGGCGGCGCTTGGTGGCTCCGACCTCATCGGATGGCGCCTCGATCAAGCCGCGTTTGCGCCTACATGGGATAGTGGCGAGGGCGCATACAGGGTGGGCGGACGCTGGAACAGCAAGGGCGTGCGCGCCGTCTACTGCTCGATCGATCCGTCGACTGCGATCCTCGAGGTTGCGGTCCATAAGGGCTTCAGGGCGCTCGACACGATTGCGCATGTCATGACGGCAGCAATCGTCAGCGATGTCGCGGATGTGCATATCGTCGACCCCGCCGCCGTGCCCAACCCCAACTGGTTGCGCCCGGGCATTCCGAGCTCCGGGCAACAGGCGTTTGGCGACGATCTTCTGCAACGGCACCGGTTCGTGGTGATTCCGAGCGCCGTATCGCAGCATAGCTGGAACCTGATCTTCGACGCGAGCCTCGCCAGAGGGGCATACGCCATGAAGACCCAGGAGGCGTTTGCGCTCGACACACGGTTGCATCCACCTCCGGCCAAGTGACATAGCCGCCCCCATGTCCATCAGAACGAGGACGTGACCGGCGACAGAAGCACGGTGCTCAGTTGTTGCTGATTACCCGTGCCGGATTGCCGACCACCGTGGTGTTCACCGCGACGTCGCGCGTCACCACAGCACCGGCGCCGACGACGGCGCCATCGCCGATCCTGACTCCGCCGAGGATGACGGCACTGCCGCCGATCCAGGCATTGTCGCCGATCTCGACCGGCTTGGCGATCTCCAGCCCTGCCCGTCGCCCGGCAGCCTCCTTGTGGTGCTCGGCACAATAGATCTGCACATTGGGGCCGAGCAGCGTTCCCTTGCCGATGCGCACTGGCGCCGTATCGAGAATGGTGCAGCCGGCATTGAGAAAAACGCGGTCGCCGAGAAAGATGTTGAAGCCATAGGCGCAGTGGAACTGCGCCTCGATCCGGGCGCCCTCGCCCGCAGCGCCGAGCAGCGTCCGCAATCCAGGCCCGATGTCGCGACGCTGCCGGGGCGGCAGGCTGTTGTGCTCGAACACCGCGTCTCGCGCCGTGATGCGCAACGCCTCCAGTTCCGGATCGAGGCAGCAATACCACTCGCCCGCCGCCATTTTCGTGCGTTCGCTTTCGGCCATGGCCGCAACTCCAGTCTCAATCTTTGCCAAAGCACAAGTGCTGCAAATGCGGAAGCGCCGGCGGCGACACCACCTCTGGTCAAATACCGGACCTATGGTAGCTTGCTCTCTCGGACCTGTCCCAAGCCGGCCATCGAGGGGATCAATCATGCTGTACATTTTTGCACTCCTGATTGGCATCGTTGCCGGGCTTCGCGCCATGACCGCGCCCGCCGCCGTCGCCTGGGGCGCCTGGCTTGGCTGGTTGCCGGTCGCGGACACCTGGGCGAGCTTCATGGGCCACTGGATCGCCGTCGGCATCTTCACCATCCTGGCCATCGCCGAACTGGTCACCGACCAGCTGCCCTCGGCGCCGAGCCGCAAGGTGCCGCAGCAATTCGGCACGCGCATCGTCTTGGGCGCTTTCACCGGCGCGGTGATCGGCGCGACCGGCGGCGCCACCATCGGCGGCCTGATCGCCGGCGCCATCGGCGCGGTGATCGGCACGCTGGGCGGCGCCGAGGCGCGTAAACGCCTGGCCGCCGCCTTCGGCAAGGACCCGCCGGCCGCCTTCATCGAGGACGCGGTGGCGATCGTCGGCGGGCTTCTGATCGCGGCGGCGGCGGCATGACGGCAAAGACATTCGACGCCATTATCGTCGGTGCCGGGCAGGCCGGCCCACCGCTCGCCGGCCGGCTGAATGCGGCCGGCATGAGCGTGGCGCTGATCGAGCGAAAGCTGGTCGGCGGCACTTGCGTCAACACCGGCTGCACGCCGACCAAAACGATGGTGGCAAGCGCCTATGCCGCGCATCTCGCCCGCTCGGCCGCGGATTACGGGGTGACGCTGTCCGGTCCCGTCGGCGTAAACTACAAGGCGATCAAGGCGCGCAAGGACAAGGTCTCCAACGACGCCCGCGGCAATCTCGAAGACTGGATTGCCGGCATGGACAAATGCACGCTCTATCGCGGCCATGCGCGCTTCGTAAGCGCCAACACGGTGCGCGTCGGCGACGATCTGCTGAGCGCCGAAAAGATATTCCTCAACACCGGCGGGCGCGCCTCGGTGCCCGACCTGCCCGGCATCGACGGCATCTCTTACCTGACCAATTCCTCGATGATGGATCTCGACGTGCTGCCGCGCCATCTCATCGTCGTCGGCGGCAGCTATGTCTCGCTCGAATTCGCGCAGATGTTCCGCCGCTTCGGTTCCGAAGTCACGGTCATCGAAAAAAGCCCGCGTCTGATCGGTCGCGAGGACGAGGATGTCTCGGACGCCATTTTGTCGATCCTCGAAAACGAAGCCATTGCCGTCCATCTCGGCGCCGACGACATCCGCTTCGCCAGGCGAGGCAACGAAATCGCCGTGACCTTCTCGCCAGGCAAGGCGGCTGCGGTCGGCTCGCATGTGCTGCTGGCGCTCGGCCGCACGCCAAACACCGACGATCTCGGCCTCGACAAAGCCGGCGTCGAGGTCGACAAACGCGGCTTCATCGTCGTCGACGACCAGTTGCGCACCAGCGTGCCCGGCATCTGGGCGATGGGCGACTGCAACGGCAAGGGCGCCTTCACCCACACCTCGTACAACGATTACGAGATCGTCGCCGCCAACCTGCTCGACAACGATCCGCGCAAGGTCAGCGACCGCATCGAGGCCTATGCGCTCTATATCGACCCACCACTCGGCCGCTGCGGCATGACCGAAGCCGCGGTAAGGAAATCCGGCCGCCGCGCCCTGGTCGGCCAGCGGCCAATGACCCGCGTCAGCCGTGCAGTCGAAAAAGGCGAGACGCAAGGCTTCATGAAGATCCTGGTCGATGCCGACACCAGGGAGATCCTCGGCTGTTCGGTGCTCGGCCCGGGCGGCGACGAGGCGGTGCACTGCGTACTCGACCTGATGTATGCCAAGGCGCCGGTCAGCACGCTGGCGCGCGCCGTGCACATCCACCCGAACGTCTCGGAGCTTCTGCCGACCATCGCCCAGGAACTCAAGCCGCTGGTGTGACGGCCGGGTAGAATCTTGCGCCCATAGCGGCAGCGACTGGACCAATCGACAGCCCAGCGGCAAAAGGGCATGTGTTCCGCCTCTTCTTCCGGAGGCATCCCATGCAGAAGTCCATCGAACGCGTCGCCGGCGACAGCGAAGGCGCTTCCTACGAATTCCCCATCTTCCGCTTCGCCGGAACGGACAAGACGGCGCCTTCCGCCTATCTGCAGGCGGCACTTCATGCCGGCGAATTGCCGGGCGTCGTTGCCATCGATGCGCTGATGCCGATGCTCAGCAGGGCGGAAGCCGAAGGCCGCATCAGCGGCAATATGACCATCGTGCCCTGGGCCAATCCGATCGGCCGCGCGCAATATCTCTATGGCGACCATCAGGGCCGCTTCCATCTGGGGACGCGCACCAATTTCAATCGCGGCTTTCCGCGGCTCGCCGCGCCCGACCTCACGCTCCTGCCGGCGCACGGCACGGTCGATCAGCGGCTGAAGACGCGGCTGCTGCAGCTCTCCATCGGCCACGACATCGTGCTCGACCTGCACTGCGACGATGAAGGCCTCGCCTACCTCTACGTCCACACCAGCCTGTGGCCGGCCATGGCGGATTGTGCGGCGGCTATGGGCGTCGATGCGGTGATGCTGTGGCACGAAGATCCCGACGGCACCTTCGAAGGCGCCTCGATCATGCCGTATCAGAACGTTCCCGCCGACGTCGCGCGCCTCGATCGGCGCGTCGCCACCACCGTCGAATATCGCGGCATACTCGACGTCGACGGCGCCCTCGCCAGCGCCGACGCCGAAGGGCTCTACCGGCTGCTGGTGGCGCGCGGCGTCATCCGGGATCAGGCGCTGCCCGCGTCTGGCAGCTTCGGAGGACTCGTCGCGCCGATCGAAAATATCGAGATGATGCCGGCGCCCCGTTCGGGCGCGATCCTCTACCACGTGAAGCCGAGCGACCGCGTCACCAAGGGTGCGCGCCTTGCCACCATCGTCCACGCGCCCGGCGAGCCCGACGGCCGCACGGAAGTGTTGGCGCCGCAGGCGGGCCTCATCCTGACGCGGCGTTCCCGCCGCATCATTCGCGCCGGCGAAGACCTCTTGAAGCTGGTCGGCGACGGGACGAGCGCCGATGCAAGGTCGGGAACGCTGGAGGACTGACGCACCCCGCCAGGCTACCCCGAAATCGCCTGTCGCGCCTTGGCCTCCAGCCATTCGGCCATCTGCCGGTACGGCACCGGACCATGGCTCACGCGGGCGACGCCGAGTTCGGCAAGCCTCTGGCGCGGCGGCACATGCGCCAGGGTAACGCAGAGTCTAGGCAGGACAGCCGGTCTTGGCCATGTGCTGGGTTGCGAAAGCGGCAGCCACCCCACAGACTTTCAAACCTGTTGCGCATACCGCTTTTCGCGGCTATGGATTTCGCCATGAACATGCGCTCGATCAAGACCATTTGGTGGTGGGCTCGCTGACAGCGGCCTGTTCGAACGCGTTCGCGTGACAATAGAGGGTGGCCGCAGCGGAATGTCCGGGCGGCCATTTGTTTTTTCAAGCCATTCCCGGGTCCGTTGCCCCAAAGACGCTGATGGAGACGGCAATGACGACGAAAATTCTGGAGAATGGCGCCGAGCGCTTCGTCACGGCGGGTGGCGTGGCGATTACCCGCCAACGCCATGACCGGCCTTACGAGGGGGCGATCGACGGCTATGTCGATGGCCTGAATTCGCGCCGCGGCGCCGTGTTTTCCTCGAATTACGAATATCCCGGCCGCTATACGCGCTGGGACACCGCCATTATCGATCCGCCGCTGGTGATCTCGGCACACGGCCGCGCCATGCGCATCGAGGCCTTGAACAGCCGTGGCCAGGTGCTTTTGCCGGTGATCGGCAAGGCGCTTGCCGGTCTTGACGACGTAACGATCGCGGAGACAACGCAGAAACTCATCCGCCTCGAGGTCGCCAAGCCCGGCCGTGTCTTCACCGAGGAGGAACGCAGCCGCGTACCCTCCGTCTTCACCGTGCTGCGCGCCATCACGGCTTTGTTCAAGACCGAGGAAGACGCCAATCTCGGCCTCTATGGCGCCTTCGGCTATGACCTCGCCTTCCAGTTCGATCCGGTCGACTACAAGCTCGAGCGCAAGCCAAGCCAGCGCGATCTCGTGCTGTTCCTGCCCGACGAGATCCTCGTCGTCGACCACTATTCGACCAAGGCCTGGACCGACCGCTACGACTATTCCGGCGATGGCTTCTCGACCGAAGGCCTGCCGCGCGACGAAATCGTCGAGCCGTTCAGGACCGCCGACCGCATCCCGCCGCGCGGCGACCACGAGCCCGGCGAATATGCCAAGCTGGTGCGCAAGGCGATGAAGAGCTTCGAGCGCGGCGACCTGTTCGAAGTGGTGCCGGGGCAGATGTTCTACGAACGCTGCGAAACCCAGCCCTCCGAGATTTCCCGCAAGCTGAAGAGCATCAACCCTTCGCCCTATTCCTTCTTCATCAATCTCGGCGAGGGCGAATATCTGATCGGCGCCTCGCCGGAAATGTTCGTGCGCGTCAACGGCCGCCGCGTCGAGACCTGCCCGATCTCCGGTACCATCAAGCGCGGCGACGACGCCATCTCCGACAGCGAGCAGATCCTGAAGCTGCTCAATTCGAAGAAGGACGAATCCGAACTCACCATGTGCTCGGACGTCGACCGCAACGACAAGTCGAGGGTCTGTGAGCCGGGCTCGGTGCGCGTCATCGGCCGCCGCCAGATCGAAATGTACTCCCGCCTGATCCACACCGTCGACCACATCGAGGGGCGGCTGCGCGAAGGCATGGACGCCTTCGACGCCTTTCTGTCGCATGCCTGGGCGGTCACCGTCACCGGCGCGCCGAAATTATGGGCCATGCGCTTCATCGAGCAGAACGAGAAGAGCCCGCGCGCCTGGTATGGCGGGGCGATCGGCATGGTCAATTTCAACGGTGACATGAACACCGGCCTGACGCTTCGCACCATTCGCATCAAGGACGGCATCGCCGAGGTGCGCGCCGGCGCCACGCTGCTCTTCGACAGCATTCCCGAGGAAGAAGAAGCCGAAACCGAACTGAAGGCATCCGCCATGCTCTCCGCCATCCGCGACGCCAAATCAGGCAATGCCGCCAGCACCGAACGCAGCACCGCGCGTGTCGGCGACGGCGTCAACATCCTGCTGGTCGACCACGAGGACAGTTTCGTCCATACGCTCGCCAACTATTTCCGCCAGACCGGCGCCAATGTCTCGACGGTGCGCACACCAGTGCCGGACGAGATCTTCGACCGGCTGAAGCCAAACCTGGTCGTGCTGTCGCCCGGCCCCGGCACGCCGAAGGACTTCGACTGCGCCGCCACCATCAAGCGGGCCCGTGCGCGCGACCTGCCGATCTTCGGCGTCTGCCTCGGGCTGCAGGCGCTGGCCGAGGCCTATGGCGGCGAGCTGCGCCAACTGCACATCCCGATGCATGGCAAGCCGTCGCGCATCCGCGTGTCGAAGCCGGGCATCATCTTCTCCGGCCTGCCCAAGGAGGTGACGGTCGGCCGCTATCATTCGATCTTTGCAGATCCGGTGCGGCTGCCCGATGGTTTTGTCGTCACCGCCGAGACCGAGGACGGCATCATCATGGCCTTCGAGCACCGCAAGGAGCCGATCGCCGCAGTGCAGTTCCACCCGGAGTCGATCATGACGCTCGGCCACAATGCCGGCATGCGCATCATCGAGAACATCGTCGCGCACCTGCCGCGCAAGGCCAAGGAAAAGGCCGCTTAATTCGAGGGCTCAGTGTTGGGATCTTTTCCCCAGTGACCGCGGCAGAAATCAAAGCCGCCGCCAGGCAGAAGGTCGCCAGCCTCGCCTTCTGGTCGATCGTCGTCGCCTGCGTCGTGCTCGGCCTGAAGCTGGTGGCCTGGTACGTCACCGGTTCGGTCGCGCTTTATTCGGACGCGCTGGAATCGATCGTCAACGTCATTGCCTCTGCCGCCGCCTATTGGGCGATCCAGGTCAGCTACAAGCCAGCCGACCAGGACCATCCGTTCGGCCACCACAAGGCCGAGTATTTCTCAGCCGTCCTCGAAGGCGTGCTGATCGTGCTTGCCGCCTTGCTGATCCTCAACGAGGTCTGGTGGTCCTGGCAGCATCCCGCCCTGCTGGAAAAGCCATGGACCGGCCTTGCCGTCAATGGCGTCGCAACGGTCATCAACGCCGTCTGGGCCTTGACGCTGATCCGCACCGGCCGAAGCGAAAAATCGCCGGCTCTCGTTGCCGACGGCAGGCACATCATGACCGATGTGGCGACCTCGCTCGGTGTGTTCATCGGCCTGGTCGGCGCCGTACTGACCGGCTGGCAGGTTCTCGATCCGGCTCTTGCGGTGATCGTGGCGCTGAACATCCTGTGGCAGGGCTGGCACGTCATCGGCTCGTCGATGAACGGGCTGATGGACCGCGCCGTCGACACCCAGGAACATATCCGCATACGCGACATCATCTCGGCCAATTGCAAGGGCGCGCTCGAGGTCCACGACCTGAAGACGCGCATCGCCGGCCGCGCCACCTTCATAGAGTTCCACCTGGTCGTCGACGCCGACATGTCGGTCGGCGCCAGCCACGTCATCTGCGACCGCATCGAGGACGCGCTGCAGGCCGAAATCCCTTCCGTGCGGGTCATCATCCATGTCGAACCCGACGATGAAGCGAAACTGCCCAAAGGCACGACAGCCGTGCCTTTCGCGTGAGGCGATAGCGGGACGCCGCCATCCAAAACCTTGAGGTCGGCGGGACAGCACCCCCTCTGTCCCGCCGGCATCGCGTCTCTGAACTGCTACAGCCCGCAGGCAGCCTGCGGCATCGGCTCCAGCCGGTAGACCTTGTCGTCGGAGCTGGTGTCACCTTCCGCCGCTTTCGAGCACAGATCGATGATCGGCAGGCCGCTGTTCGGGTTGGCCAGCATCATCGTGCCGTTGGCGCCGCGGCGAAGGAAGACCTCCCTTTGCGCGATGTCACAGGACGCAGCACCCGTCTTCGCGCTCGCCGCACAGCGCCACTGGTCGCCCTCGCCCTGACAATTATAGACCTGCGTGACCTTGGCCGATTTCTGCCGCGTGGTAACCGAAACGGCGATATCGGCGCCGCTTGGCCAATTGGCCGGATCGCCCTCCTTGGCGAAAGACGCCAGCTCGACCGCTCCGCGGAACACCCTGATCGACTGGGTCAGCTGGTCGGGATGCGAGCCGAGATGCTCGGCGTCGTAGTCGCGTCCGTAGCAGAAGGCCTGGTCCGGCTTCAGCCGCTCGCGCAATGGCGGGCCAAGTGCCGGATCGATCGGGTCGATGCGCGCGAACTCCGCCTTGCAGGTGGCGGCCGGCATCGGATCGAGCCTGAAGCCGTTGTCGTCCTTGCCCAGCGCCTGCCTTTCGTACTCCGCCTTGCCGAGCTCGTCTTCCGATCCGGCGTCGAGATAGAGGTCGGGCTGCACGTCCGAGACGATCAGCCGGCCTTTGTCGTCGACCTTCAGCGAAGCCATGGTGCGGTCGCAGTCCATACCGCAGCGGATCGGGCCGGTCTTGCCGTCCTCCGACTCATGACTGCACCAGCCGCCAAGCCATTCAGGCGCCTCGGCGCCGCGCACCGTCGTCGCCATGAAGCCATTGTAGGAGGAATCGATGCCGGCGCTTGGCTCCTCGTTTGGCCGGCTGACCGGATCGCGGCCGTAATAGAAGAAGATGCGCGTCACCTTCTGCTGCGGATGCGACTTGAGATGCGCGGCGTCATAGACGCGGCCGAAGCAGGCGTCCTTGCCGTCGGGGCTGAGCTCGGTGAGTTTGAGCGTGTCGTCGGCGAAAGCAGAGCCGGCGACGGCGGCGAGCAAGGCAACCCCAACTCCGGCGCCCATCACGGTCCTTGATATCATGCTGGCGCCCCCTGCCCCGACAAGACGTGGCTTCAATTTATGTTAGGATCGAGGCCGAGGCCATGCAATTTGCGCCGGCCGGATAAATGGAGATAAAGCCATGCGACGCCGCGATATTTTCCGCGTCGGTCTTGCCGGGGCCGCCGGGCTTTTCGGGCTGCGCCCCACCAAGGCGGCAGCCATTAAAGTCAAGGCCGTCGAAGAGGAAAGGCAAAAGGTCGCCTATCACCTCAGCGATCTCGACAAGGTCAATTTCGTGCTCGGCAACATCAAGAACCACTTCGAAGGCACCGACGGCAAGGTCGACATCGCGCTTGTCGTGCACGGCCCAGCACTTGCCGCCTTCAAGTCGAAGGGCATATCGGCCGCCATTTCCGGGCGGTTCGCCGGCCTTGTCCAGGATGGGCTCAGCCCGCACGCCTGCGCCAACACCATGCACGGCATGGATATCGGCCTGGCCGACCTGCTCGACGGCTTCCATGCAGCCGACAGGGGCGGCGTCGTCAAGCTCGCCGAATTGCAACGCCAGGGCTACGCCTATCTCAGGCCATAGGGCAATTCCAGGAAAAGCGTGAAACGGTTTTCCGTCCGGAATTGCGTCAAGACAAAGAGGGAGCGGTTCGCCGTTTCCGTGAAACGGTGAACCGCTCAAGACTTTTACGGACTTGAACGCGAGGACTGCGAAGGCTTACGAAGAGCAGGCAGAGTCCCCGGAGGAATAGACGTGCCAGCCACCACCACCCTTGTCAGCCCCTCTCTGGTCATCCCCGACCTTGCCGGAAAGGCGGTCCTGGTCACCGGCGCCTCGACCGGCATCGGCGCGGCGCTTGCACTTGCCTATGCCGCGCAGAAATGCCGCGTCGCGCTGCATTACAATTCGAGCCGCGCGGCTGCCGAAAACCTGGCCGCGACCATTCGCAACGGCGGCGGCGACGTGTTCCTCGCCCAGGGCGATTTCTCGATCCCCGCCGATGTCGAGCGCGTCGTCGAGGACAGTGCGCAACATTTCGGCCGGCTCGACGGCCTCGTCAACAATGCCGGCGGCATGCTCGGCCGCGTGCCCTATGCCGAGCAGACCGAGGCGCATTACGACGCGGTGATGGACCTCAACGCGCGTTCCGTGCTGACAGCTTCGCGCAAGGCAATCCCATGGCTGAAGCGGCAGGGCGGCTTCATCGTCAACACCTCCTCGATCGCCGCGCGCAACGGCGCCGGTGGCGGCGCCGGCCTTTACGGCTCGGCCAAGGCCTTCGTCTCCAACGTCACGCGCGGCATGGCCAAGGAGCTGATCGGGTTCAACATCCGCGTCAACGCGGTGGCGCCCGGCACGATCGCGACACCTTTCCACGAGCGCTACTCGACCGACGACCAGATGAAAGGCATGATCGCCACCATCCCGCAGGGCCGCGCCGGCACCGCGGAGGACTGTGTCGGCGCCTATCTGTTCCTCTCCTCCGATCTGTTGAGCGGCTACATCATCGGCCAGGTGATCGAGGTCAATGGCGGGCAGTTGATGCCGTAGACGGCGAACTGCATACTCCCGGTTGCGTCATCTCAACGGAGCAAAGCGAATGTACGGACTGATCGGCAAGATGCGGGCGATGCGCGGCCAGCGTGACGCAATGATGGATATCCTGCTCGCCAGCACCGGTGCCATGCCCGGCTGCCTGAACTACATCATCGCCACCGACCCGGCCGATGCCGACGCGATCTGGGTGACCGAAGTGTGGACCGACGCCGAAAGCCACAAGGCTTCGCTGCAGCTGCCCGAAGTCCAGGCGGCAATCGCCAAGGCACGGCCGATCATCGCCGGCTTCGAGTTCCAGGTGGAGACGCATCCTGTTGGCGGGTTCGGCTTACCGGCGAAGGCGGGATAGAGGGAGAGGCCGGTAGGCCAGAGGGGCGCGCGAAGGATCGCTGCGGATGGTTGGTGCCATTACCACCCAAGCCCTTTTCCGCGCAAAAAGGGTTCGCATTTTTTCGCGACCGGTCTAAGAGCCCATCTATGGATTCCTCCCCGAACCCGCCGGCCATCGAGCACCTGGCGCGGATCCACAAGGCCTGGCAGTGGCCCGTCCTGGTGGTGGTCTCGGTGCTGTTTGCCGGCGCGCTGGAGCTCGCCGCCCTGCCCGCCGCGCTCTTGATCGGACCGATGCTGGCGGCCATAGCTGCCGGCACCAACGGCGCCACGGTGCGTGTGCCGCGGGTTCTGTTCGGCTCAGCCCAGGCGGTCGTCGGCTGCCTGGTCGCCAGTTCCATCTCGGCCGATATCTTTCCCGTCTTCTACAGGGAATGGCCGCTGTTCCTTGGCGTCGTGATGGCGACGGTCGCGGCATCCAGCCTGCTCGGCTGGCTGATCAGCCGCTGGCGCATCCTGCCCGGCACCACCGCGGTCTGGGGCTCGTCGCCGGGCGCCGCCACCGCCATGGTGCTTATGGCCGGTGCCTTCGGCGCCGACCAGCGCCTCGTCGCCTTTATGCTGTATCTGCGCGTCATCTGCGTCTCGATGACGGCAGCCCTGGTGGCCAAGCTCTGGGTCGACACCTCGGGCATCGAGGTGCCGGGCATCGTCTGGTTTCCGCCGATAGACCCGCAAGGCTTGGCCGCAACATTCGGCGTGGCGCTGGTTGGCGGCCTCGCCGGAAAGCTTTTCCGGCTGCCGTCGCCGTTATTCCTCGGCACCTTCATTTTCGGCACCGTGATCCATCTCGGGCTCGGCGTGACCATGCAGTTGCCGCCCTGGCTGCTTGCCTTGAGCTATACGATGATCGGCTGGAGCATCGGCCTGAATTTCACCAGGGCCATTCTGCGCCACGCGGCCCGCGCGCTGCCGCAGATCGTCGGCTCGATCATTGCCCTGATCGTCTTTTGCGGCGGCCTCGCCTTCCTGATCAGCCGCCTGCTCGGCATCGATCCGCTGACCGCCTATCTGGCAACCAGCCCCGGCGGCATGGACAGCGTCGCCATCATCGCCGCCGCCGCACAGCATGTCGACATCTCCTTCGTCATGGCGCTGCAATCGGCACGCTTCCTGATCGTGCTTCTGGTCGGCCCAAGCGTGGCGCGGCTGGTGGCGAGAAGCCTCAAACCATAGCAGCTCGCCTCTCCCTGATTGGTAGCCTTTTCTTGAAACCGGTCGCACTTTGCTGTCGCCGACCGTATCGGGCCAGCACCCGCACGAGCTCAAAAAATAACTTGACTCAAATACTCAGATTTGAGAGCCCCTTCCGTCAATGTACGGAAGAGTGGAGACGAGTTGATGCGGAAACGGACGATGACATGGCTCCTGGGGTTATCACTGCCGGGCAGCGTTGCCCTGCTCGGCCTGTCCGGGCCGGCTCACGCTCAGGACCAGGGCGGCGTCACGGTTCTCAACAAGATCGAGGTCGATGCCGAGAGCGACGAGATCCTCGTGCAGGACGGCTATGTCGCCAAGAAGGACCGCATCGGCACCAAGACCGACACGCCGATGGTCAAGATTCCACAAGCCGTTTCGGTTGTGACGCAAAAGCAGATCGAGGACCAGAAGCCACGCACGCTGAACGAATCGCTCGGCTATGTCGCAAGCGCCAATCCCAACAGCTTCGGCTTCGACACCCGCTACGACGCCTTCTTCCTGCGCGGCTTCCAGGCCTTTTACAACGGCATGTTCCGCGACGGGCTGCGCCAGTACAACGGCCCCTCGGCCTGGTTCAAGACCGAGCCCTACGGCATCGAGGGCGTCACCATCCTGAAGGGTCCGGCCTCCTCGCTTTACGGCATCAGCGGTCCGGGCGGCATCGTCAATCTGGTCACCAAGCGCCCCAAGGAAGAACAGTTCCGCGAAATCGAAATGCTGCTAGGCGAACACAATCGCTTCCAGGCCGCACTCGACGCTTCCGGCCCGGTGAACGACGACGGCAGCATTCTCTACCGCTTCACCAGCCTCGGCCGCACCAGCGACACCGACCTGCCCGGTTATCCCGACGACAAGATCTATCTGTCGCCGGCCGTCACCTTCAAGCCGGACGAGGATACCAGGCTGACCATCCTCGGCGAATATTCGAAATCCGTCACAGGCGGCACCGCTGCCTTCTACAATTCAGGCGGCGCTCTGACGAACCTCTACGAGGGCGATCCCGCCTGGAACGACTTCGACCAGACCCAGGGCCGCATCGGCTACGAGTTCGAGCACCGTTTCAACGACGTGCTGACGGTCCGGCAGAACCTTCGCTACAGCGCCGTCGACAGCGACATCGAATATAGCGGTCATTACCCGGACGGCGTGGATCTGAAACGCTATTGGGGTCACTACACCGAGACCATGAAGAACTTCGTCGTCGACAACATGGCGCAGTTCGAATTCGATACCGGCCAGGTCAGGCACACGGCGGTAGCCGGCATCGACTACGCCTGGTCGAATTATGACGCCGGCAGCGGTATCTCCTACGTTTCCGTCGGTGACATCAAGGCCGCTCCGGTTCCTTACTCTGGCGGGCAGGAGATGAACCAGCTCGGCGCTTATCTGCATGACCAGATGGAGTGGAACGATTTCACCCTGTTCGCCAGCGGTCGCTACGACTGGGCCGACACCACCTCGACCGCCGCCGACTTCACCAGGTCCAAACAGGACGACAGTGCCCTTTCCGGCCGGCTCGGCCTGTCCTACCAGACCGAATGGGGCATCACGCCCTATGTCAACTATTCGACGTCGTTCTCGCCCAATATCGGCTTCGTCTATGACGATGTCAGCAGCCCGATCGGTCGCGTCGCCCGTCCGACCATCGCGACGCAAAAGGAAATCGGCGTCAAATACGAGTTTGCCGATTACAACGCCGCCGTCAGCGCCGCTCTGTTCGACATCGACCAGAAGGATGGCGTCGTCTTCGACGCCTCGACCGGGATCAACAAGCAGCGCCAGCTCGACCTGAACTCGCGCGGCGCCGAACTGGAAGCCAGCGCCTCGCTCGACAACGGCCTCAGCATACTCGCCTCCTACACCTATCTGCGCGTGAAAATCGAACGCGGCGCCACGGGAACCGCAGGCAAGGAACTGTCGGCGACGCCAAATCACATCCTGTCGCTCTGGGGGCAGTACCAGTTCGAGGACGGCACGCTGCAGGGGCTCGGGCTAGGCAGCGGCGTTCGCGTCGCCGGCTCGAGCTATGGCGATGACACCAATACCTTCAAGAACGACGCGCGCGCCTTCGTCGACGCCTCGCTCTCCTATGATTTCGGCTACCGCAACCCCAAGCTCGAGGGCGTGAAGCTGCAGGTCAACGCCAAGAACCTGTTCGACACTCAAAAATCCATCTGCTCGGCCGGCTATTGCTACCGCGACGAGGGTCGCTCGCTGTTCGCCAGCCTGCGCTACCGCTTCTGATGTCGATCGCCGTTTCCAGCCGGGCATCGACGCCTGTCGCGATCGTCCTGGCGATCGGCGGGCTCTACGTCGCGCAGAGTGTGATCGGCGGCATCACCTGGGCGGGGCTGCCGGCGGTGATGCGCGACCAGGGCCTGCCGCTCGACCGGATCGGCCTGGTTTCGCTGATCGCGCTGCCATGGGCGCTCAAGTTTCTATGGGCGCCGGCCGTCGAGCGCTATCGGCTGCCGCCGGTCGGCAAGAACCGCACCGGCACGATCGTCGCCGCCGGTGGACTTGCGTCCATCGCCGGGCTGTGGGCCGTCGGCGCGCTCGGCCCGGAGGCCTGGTGGCCGGTCCTGGCCTGCCTGACCATCGTCGCCTTCGCCGCCTCGACGGTCGACATTGCCTGCGATGGTTTCGCCGTGCAGAGCCTGGCCAGGGAAAACCACGGTTGGGGCAATGCCGCGCAGGTCGGCGGCGCCTATCTCGGCTCGGCCATCGGCGCCGGCCTGTTTCTGCTTCTGGTCGACGCTTATGGCTGGCGCATCGCCGTTTGGGCGATGGCCTTGCTGCTCCTGCCGCTCGGCCTCCCCTTCCTGCTCGGCGCGGCCGGCCGCGCGCGCGAGGAGACGCGCGAGCATGTTCCCAGCCTCCTCGACGCGTTGAAGCGTCCCGAAATTCGGCGCGGCCTGGCAGCGTCGGCCATCTATGTCCTGGCCCAGAAGGCGGCACTCGCCATGCTCGGACCATTCCTGATCGACGCCGGGCTCGACCTCTCGATGGTCGGACTTGTCAACGGCGTCGGCAGCATGTTCGTCGGCCTGGCTGCCGCACTCGCCGGCGGCGCTCTCGTCAAATGGTTCGGCCCGCGCAACGTGCTCGTCCTGGCGCTTTTCCTGCAGGCCGGATCGCTGTTCTTCTTTTCGGTCTTCGATTTTCTTGGTGGCTTCTCGACCACCGCTTTGAGGGCCATCGCGGTGCTCAGCTCGTCCGGCTTCATGGCTCTCGGTTTCGTCGCGCTTTACGCGCAGTTCATGCGCTGGTCAGATCCAAGACAGGCGGGCGTCGACTTCACGCTGTTCCAGTGCATGGACGCACTGATGAGCATGGCCGGCGGGATCGCGGCCGGCTACGCCGCGCAGTATCTCGGCTATGGCGCGTTCTTCGCAGGCGCCGGCCTCGTCGCGATGCTGGCGGCCCCGGCGATCATCATCGTATCCGACCGCCGCTGACCGCGGAGCATCGTCGCGCGCTATTCTTCGCCGCCGTCCGCTTGCGTCCCGCGGCGCCAGTAGGCAGTGACCAGGTGCCGGTCGCGCGGCACACCCCATTCTTTGCGGACGATCCTGCGGATCTCGCGGAAATCGCCGAACTCGCATCCGGCCCAGACATAGAGATTGTCGATAAGGGCAGTGCGGTTCCGCTGCTGCAGCACCGCCGGTAACAGCCTGGCTGTACCGGCCTCGCCCCCATGCCGATAGAGCCAGGTGACGGCAACGGCCTCGCCCGCGGCCAGCGGCATCCGATCGTCGGGACCATCGACCTCGATGAACGCTTCGGCGCGGGTTGACGGCGAAAGCTGCTCCAGGATCCTGCCGATCGCCGGAAGCGCGGTGTCGTCGCCGAGCAGCAGCAGGTTTTGCGCCTCGGGCACGCCGCCTCCGCCCGGTCCGATCATGCCGATGATCTCGCCGGCAACTGCCTTTTCGGCGAAAGCGGCCGCCGGCGTCTCCATACCGGGGTGGAGGACGAAATCGACATCCAGCCAGCCGCTTGCGGCGTCCAGTGCCCGGATCGTGTAGACCCGCACGACGAGCGCGTCCTTGCCCGACGGCCAGACCATCAGGCCGTCGGCGCCCATCGACGGCCACACCGGCAGCCTGCCGCGCGGCGGCAGCAGCAGCCGCACATGCAGGCCGCCACGGCCAAAGCGGCCGAGATCGTTGCCGGTGAAGCGGACGCGCTGCATATGCGGAGAAATCCGCGTCGAGGACAGCACCGTGATCTCGCGGAAGAACACCGGCGTGCCGGCATCGCTGCCGTCGCCCTGCCAGGCGATGCCCCTGGTCGTGCCGAGATGTTGCGAAAAATGGCCGGCGACCGCCATCTTCATGTAGGACAGGCAGGTTTCATCCTCGGCCGCGACGCGGATCAGCACGTTGTCGTCACCGAGCGTCGCCTTCAACGAGCCGTAATGCGTGCGAAATTCCCAATGATCGGCAAGGCCGGTATCGATCTCGGATTCGCCATGCTCGGCGCGCAGCCTGTCCATCACCGACCGGATGGCGGCACCGCTGATCCGGGTTTGCGCACTCAATTGCTCCATCGCTAAGCCTTTCGATGCCGTTGAATTCGAGATCGCCATACGGCGGCCTCGCCACGCCGGAATGCCACAGCCGGCCCGGCGTTTCCACTAAAAGATGATAAGTATAGTCATGTTTTGAAATCAGGCTGAAGGGAAGTCCATTTGCAGGCCGCATCACCTAGATATCGACATGCAATAGGTCGTAAACTCGTAAAGCGGGGCGTCGCCAGCGGCAGGGATCGAACCCGCACCTGAACCAAGAGGCTCAGGATCACTGTGGTGATACGTTTACCAATTCCGTCACGCTGGCACCTGCCTCGTAGCGCAAATTTGCGCGGATTGCCATTCGAGGCTTCTCTTGTGGCGTCCGAGCCGATTCAGCGTCGGCATGAGCCGATACGACCTGCCCGACTTCGAGTGGCGTGATCGAGCCGCTCCTGCCCAACAAGCCGCCAGGCGTGCCGCGTGTGGATGATCGCCGCGTGCTGAACGACATCTTCTCAAGGCGACTGTGGCTGCGCTTGTGAGTCTACGGTAATCTAATCCAGCCGGTGCATCAGATCGTCGTCCAGCCAGCGGGCGAAGAAATAGACCAGTTGCTTGTGCCACCACGGCCAGTCATGGGCGGCATCGCCGCCCCAGTAGTCGACCCAGGCCGGAATCGACTTGTCACGCAGGATCTGTTCCAGCGCCTGCGTATCGGCAAGCATCCGTTCCTCCCAGGCACCCTGCCCGCAGCAGAAGATCAGCCGCAGCGCCTTCAGCCTGACAAGCAGCCCCGGATCGACGATACCCGGCAGGTAGTCGAGCGGCGAGTTGAAGAAAATTTGTCCGTCGAGCGCGCTGCCGAAGAAATCGTGGGTGGAGTAAACCCCCGACAGCGCGATGACGCCGCTGGCCAGTTCCGGAAAGCGGAAGACGAAATTCGATGAATGGTAGCCGCCCATCGAGCAGCCGCAAAACAGCGGCTTCAGCGTACGCCCGCCATTGGCCTCGGCCGCGGCAGACAGGAGTTCCGGCAGCGCCTCCTCGCGCACATAGCGGAAATACGCTTCATGCCGGGCGATGCGATGGGCCGGCTCGGCATGGCGGTCGAAGAAGGATTCCGCATCGATGCCGTCCAGCGTGAACAACTGGATGCGACCGGTGTCGACGAACTCGGCGAGAGCCGAGACGGCGCCGGAATCCTCGAACTGGTAGAACCGCCCTTGCGAAGTCGGGAACACAACCACGGGTCGGCCGGCATGGCCGTAGCGCTTGTATTCCATGTCGCGGCCGAGGTTGCGGCCAAAACCCTTGTGGTAGGAAACGTCCATCGCCTCACGCCTTTTCCGCATGGATGTAGTCGACCGCCCGGCGCAGCGCCTTCGGGTCGGTGGAGCGCAGCTGATAGGCGTAGTTTCCCATGGCGCGGCTGAAAACCTCCTCGATGGCGTGATGATGGACGATCATGCCGCCATGGGCGGCCAGCACGTCGGCATGGCTGTGCACATAGTTGAGGTGCCGCTTGCGGCTGGCATAGGCGGTGAAATACTTGCCCCTGTAAGGGCCGCCGGCGGCGTCCTTGACCACCATGTCGGCCCATGCGGCATAAACATCGATATCGAAGGTGTAATTGATGGCATCGGTCATCCAGGCGCCAGGCGGCCGCATGTTGACCTCCAGCGCGATGACCCTGTCGTCCCTGGTTTCGAACAGCTCGATGTGGAAGAAGCGCTCGCGCACGTCGAACGCCTTGAGGATTTTCCTGCCGGCCTCCTCGACCGCCCGGCTGATCTCGGGAAAACAGACATAGCTCATATGGCGGTCGCGGTTGACCACCTCCATGACGCTCTGGTCGTAGCGGTGGCTGGCGGCCAGCACCACCTCGCCGTCGCGGTTGACCAGCCCGTCATAGGTCACCACCAGCCCTTCGATGAATTGCTCCATGACGAAGCTGACGCCTTCCGGCTTGTCCCTGAAGAAGCTGTCGAGTTCGCCGGTGTTGGAGATTTTGAAAGTGTTCGAGGCGCCGGAGCCCGAATCCGGCTTCACCACCACGGGATAGCCGACACGTCGGATGAAGGTCATGGCGCCGGCGCGGTCGGAGCATTTGCGTTGCGGGATGGTTTCGACGCCGCTCTTGCGGAAGAACGCCCGCATGCGGCTCTTGCGTTTCAAATTCTTGACGAAGTCGAGCTTGGTGCCGAAAATGTTGAAGTCGGTGCGGATATTGGCTTCCAGCTCCAGCCAATGCTCGTTGAGCGATTCGAACCGGTCGACGCGGCCCCATTTGTGGATGAAATGGCCGATCGCCCGGAACACAGGCTCGTACTCCTCCATGTCGTCGATGCGGTAATATTCCGAAAGGGCTGCCTTCAATTTGCCGTCCAGCGCATCGAACGGCGCGTCGCCAATGCCGAGCACGGTGGCGCCGGCCTTCTTCAGCCGGTCGCAGAAATCGGCGCCATTGGCTGGAAAATGCGGCGAGAAGAACACGAAATTCATGGACCATCCCTCCCGGCGGCGAGCCATCGCACCCCGCCGACAATCGACTCTGGCGCATTTGCCGGGCTCGGGGAAGAGCAACTGGATCAGGTGAGCGGCTGGGCCCGCGAAAGGTGACGCCAAAACCGTGAAATAAAAAACCCGCCACGACAGCGGGTCCTCGGCGCCAGTCAGCACCATACCCAAATTAGTAGCATAGCTGCCGGCACAAAGCAAGAACAAAGTTGCTGTAATCAGGAAAAATCGCTTGATGTCGGCGCCGCGCCTTCATTGCAGCTTGGGTTCCTCTCCCCCGTTTCGCGACGGCGAGGAACCCAGGTCTTGAGAGGCTGGATCGGCAGCTTCACCCACCTCCAATGCCCCCACTTGCCTCGCTTTGCCCGCTCCTGTATGAAAACCGCATGAGCCCGCGCGCCACCTCTTTTGCGTCTCGTCCGACCGGCATTGCCGGCCAGACCGTCCGCGCGTTTGCCTCCACCCTGCTGCTTCTCGGCCTTATCGGCGATCGCCGGGTTCGCTGAAGGAGCGCCCGGCGGTCGAATTCGCCGCTCACGCGCACGCTCCTTGGCCAGTCACAAAATTGGCACGTCACATCAAGCGAACGAAATTCTGGTAAAGGCGCCGCTCGCCACCAATCCGCCTGAAGCTGGATCCGCGAGCCGCCGGGAGAAAAGACGATGAACGCACGAGAAGATATCCGTCTGAATGTAGAGGAAACCGCCAGCCCCGCGAGGGGCATGCCGGATGCTGCCCGCAAGTACCAGCCCTATCCGACCGTCGGTCTTGCCGATCGCACCTGGCCCTCGAAAGTGATCGATAAGGCGCCGATCTGGTGCTCGGTCGACCTGCGCGACGGCAACCAGGCGCTGATCGATCCGATGGGCCAGGAACGCAAGGCGCGCATGTTCGCCCTGCTGCTCGACATGGGCTTCAAGGAGATCGAGATCGGCTTCCCGTCGGCCTCGCAGACGGACTTCGATTTCGCCCGCTGGTGCATCGAACAAGGCAACGTGCCCGCCGACGTCTCGCTGCAGGTGCTGGTGCAGTGCCGGCCGGAACTGATCACCCGCACTTTCGAGGCGCTGAAGGGCGCCACCAATCCGATCGTCCATTTCTACAACTCGACCAGCGAGCTGCAGCGCCGCGTCGTCTTCGAGAAGGACGTCGCCGGCATCAAGCGCATCGCCACCGACGCGGCCAAGATGATCACCGACATGGCGGCCAAAGCCGGCGGCGGCTACCGTTTCGAATATTCGCCGGAGAGCTTTACCGGCACCGAGCTCGAAGTGGCACTGGAGATCTGCAACGCCGTCACCGAGATCGTCAAGCCGACGGCGGAGAACAAGCTGATCATCAACCTGCCCTCCACGGTCGAGATGTCGACGCCCAACATCTACGCCGACCGCATCGAATGGATGTGCCGCAATCTCGACAACCGCGAGAACCTGTTGATCTCGCTGCATCCGCACAATGACCGCGGCACCGGCATCGCCACCACCGAACTCGGCCTGATGGCGGGCGCCGACCGCGTCGAAGGCACGCTGTTCGGCAACGGCGAGCGCACCGGCAATGTCGACATCGTGACGCTGGCGCTCAACATGTACACGCAAGGCGTCGATCCCGGGCTCGACTGCTCCGACATCAACCGCATGAAGGACGTCTACGAATACTCCAACCAGCTGAAGATCCCCGAGCGCCATCCCTATGTCGGCGAGCTCGTCTACACCGCCTTTTCCGGCTCGCACCAGGACGCTATCAACAAGGGCATGAAGGCGCTGCGCAAGGCCAACACGCCGCATTGGGAGGTGCCCTATCTGCCGATCGACCCGGCCGATGTCGGCCGCAGCTATGAAGCCATCATCCGCATCAACTCGCAGTCCGGCAAGGGCGGCATCGCCTATGTGCTGCATGCGGATTACGGCCTCAACCTGCCGCGCAACCTGCAGATCGAGTTCAGCCAGGCCATCCAGGCGATCACCGACGCCGAAGGCAAGGAGGTGCCGGCCAGGCGCATCTACGAGCGCTTTCTCGACACCTATGTCGACCAGCCCGGCGCGCGGCTGAAGTTCCTCGACCACCACACCTACCCCGACACCGAGGTCAAGGGCCGGCGCGTGGTTGAAGCGGTGATCCTCGACAGGGGCAAGGAGGTGACCATATCGGGCACCGGCACCGGCCCGATCGACGGCTTCGTCGATGCGCTGTCGCGCCATGTCGGGGTGCCGATGTCGGTGCTCGATTATTCCGAGCATTCCATGCAGCGCGGCTCGAACGCCTCGGCCATTTCCTATGTCGAGATGGAACATCCCAGCGGCAAGCTGTTCGGCGCCGGCATCAACACCAACATCGTCGCCGCGTCGCTCGAAGCCGTGGTTTCGGCCGCCAACCGCATCGTCGGCCGAAAGGGCGGCTAGCCGGGACTGCCAGGCCCGCGCATCAGCCCACCGGAAATTTTATCCGGTGGGTACGCTATCGCACCATAAGCACATGCTTGTAAGGCGCCGCCAGCGCGATATGATTGTACCTCAACCTGTGCCGAATTCGAAGGGATCGACACTTGCAGCATACCACGCCTGCCGCCCCCGCAGTGCGCGAAACGCTGGAGCGATTGCTTGCCAGCGAAACGTTCGGACGATCCGAGCGCGCGCGCAAGCTGCTCCGCTACCTGGTCGAGCGCGAGCAGGCAGGCGAAGCCGACAGGCTCAAGGGCTTCTCCATCGCGATGGACGTGTTCGGCAAGGACGGCGATTTCGATCCGTCGACCGATGCGGTGGTGCGGGTGCAGGCCGGCAGGCTGCGCGAGCTTCTGCAGCAGTATTTCGCCAATGAGGGCGTTGCCGAACCGGTCCGCATCGCCATTCCGCGCGGCGGCTATGTTCCGTCCTACGAACTCAACGCCATTCGCTTGCCGGCGGAGGTGGAGCCCAAGGCAGAAAGCAAGCCGGAGCTGGCAACAGAGGAAGCGGCGACGACCGCCCCGCCCGGATCGCTGGAGGACGCCCGCAACCGGGCACATCCGGCCGCATTGCTGAGCGTTCCAGCCGTCGCCCCTGCTGCTCCTTCGCTGCAACGCCATTTGCAGTTCTTCTGGCTGGCGATCGCGCTGGTCATCCTCATGCTGGGTGTGCTGATCCTTCGCCAGGGTAGCGTGGTATTGCTGACCGGCGGCGACACGGCGGTCGAGACTGCGGTGGCGACCGGCAGCATAGCAGCGCCTCCGGTTGAAAACCTCCCCCAGGTCTACATCGCCATCAAGGCCGACAGCGACCTGGCTCGCCGTGTCGCCGCATCGCTGCGCGCCGGCCTCAGCGGCTTCGATACCATCAATTTCATCGGCCGTGATGCCGACAGCCCGCCCGATCCAGTAACCGACGCCGCCAGCTTCGTATTCGATGTCCTGCCCGGGCCGCGTAGCGGCGACATCATGCTCGAGCTGCAAAGCGTGGCGACCGGCCGCGTGCTGCTCTCACGCAACCTGACCGCCGGCGACAGCGCGAACACCGCCATCGAGGACCAGATCTCCGGCATTTTGACCTCGGCTCTTCCCGCCTCGGGCACGATCTACAACTACATCGAGCAGAGCGGCATCCAGACCGGGCTGACGGCGTGTCTGGTGCTCAACGGCAAATATTATCTCGACCAGAATGCCCAGACGCACGAAGCCGCCTACCGCTGCCTCGAAGATCTTGCCAACCGGGAGGCGAAGTCGTCGCTCGTCTATTCGGAACTTGCGTCCTTGCATCTCGAAGCGGTCACCGACCACTATCCCTACCCCGCCGACGCGACGATCGACAAAGCCATGACGTTTGCCCATCGCGCCATCCAGATGGGCCCGACCAGCCCCTACGCGCACCGCGCCCTTGGTTACCTCAATTCGCGCATGGGCGATTCCGCGGAATCGATCCGCTGGATGCGCAAGGCCTATGAGCTCAATCCCTACGATCTCGCAATGGCCGCCGCCTACGGCTACGGGCTGGTTTTCGCCGGCAAGTACAGCGAGGGCGCCCCGATCCTTGCTCACGCGGTGGACATCGCCAGCGCCCATCCGACATGGTGGGATTACGGGCTGTTCGCCGGAGAGTTCATGATGGGCGACATGAACAGGGCCACGCTTGCCAGCGACGGCTTGCGAACGACTGAAATGAAATCGCATTATCTGGCGGCGCGGCTGATCGGCGCCAAGGCTGCCGGCCGCGAGAAGCTGGCGAGCAGGCTGCTGCAGGAACTGACCACCAAATTTCCGAAATTCGCAGCCGATCCGCGCACAACCTTCGTCGAACGAAGATATCCCGCCGATCTGACCAACCGGCTGGTGGAGGCCCTGCGTGCCGCCGGGCTTGGCGGCGCCAGCTGACGTCTCCCGGCGCGTGCACGACGTCAGGTGATCGCGAAGATTTTACTGGCCATCCGGACGGCCAAAGCGCAATTCAGACACAATTTGAACCGGCCAATCTGATCCCCCATAGGTCTGATCCTGCATAGATTGATCTCCACATAAGTCTGACCTCCCGCAAAGACTGATCCTCGCATAAGACCGCCCCGGCATCCTGACTGATTCCGGCACCAAGCCATAAAGTTTGCATGACCCCATCCCTTTACGCTGCCGAACGGGGCGCCGGCCCGACAACGATCGCCTTCCTGCATGGTTTCGGTGGCTGCCACGACGACTGGCGCGATGTGGCCGAGTCTCTGGCGCCCGGCGCGCGGACCCTGGCCTATGATCTGCCGGGACATGGGCTGTCGCTCGATTTTCCGGGCGGCGGTCCGGCCAGGATCGCAGCGAGTGCCGTCCTTGCGGATCTTTCCGCTCGCGGGATAAAGCGGGCCCATCTCGTCGGTCATTCGATGGGCGGCGCGGTGGCCGCCCTGATGGCATTGAGCGAGCCCGAAAGAATGGCGTCGCTGACGCTGCTGGCGCCGGGCGGTTTCGGTCCTGAGATCAATGGTCCGCTGCTGCGTCGCTACGCCGCCGCTGCCGGCATGGATGAAATCCGCGCCTGTCTTGCCGCCATGTCGGGACCGCAAAGCCGGCTGCCGCAGCATAGGGTCGAACTCGTCAGCGAGATGCGCCAGCGGCCCGGCCAGTTGCGTACACTTGTCGAGCTCGCAGCCGCCATGACCAGGGATGATCGGCAAGGCGTCATCCCGAACGAGCGGCTTGAAACGCTGAATATGCCAATCATGGTGGTTTGGGGAACCGACGACGCGATGCTGCCCGTCAGCCAGGCGGACAGCGTGCCGAAGCATTTTCATCTGCACCACGTGCTGGAAGCCGGCCATATGCTGGTCCAGGAAGCGCCCGGCCTGGTCGTCGAGGCCGTCCGTCGCAATATGCGGCGCCGCAGCAGGCGACTTCGTCCAGGATTCGCCGCTGCGGCGAGCTGATCGATCTTGGCGCAGGCACGGCGGCGGCGCTTGTGCTCATCCAGCGAACCCCTTGCCGGCCCATCGATCTCGCAAGTGCATTTTGCCGGCGGCTGTGTTAATTCGGTGTTAACCAAACCCGCGAGGCAACGCCGATGAAGGACGCAGGCGAGAACATCACCCAGATCGATCAGTCGCGAAAACTGTCCGATGCCATTCGCGACGTCAAGAACGCCTTCGCCGACCGCGATGACGTCGTCGTCGACATGCGCGAAGCGCATCGCATGCGGCTCGATCTGCTTGCCGCCGAACTCGCGTCGGTCTTCGCCGACGTGCCCACCGACATGGACAGTTTCGACTTCGCCGTCTCGTCCGGCCTGCAGCCACGGCTGTGGATCGACGCCGTCAGCCATGTCGCCATGGGACGCGACCGTCGCACCTACCGCTTTCTCAAGGACACGCGCATCGGCCGCGTCGTCCTCGCCGAATCGACCGACATGAAGGTCGTTGCCGACCAGGTGACGCGCTATGTCGCCGAGCGCGTTGTCGAACGCCAGAGAATGATGGAAGGCGGCATCGAGCAAGCCGTCGCCGGCCTGAAACGCGCCCTGGTGGCGGAGGCCGAGCCGCCGCTGCAGATCGCTGCGCGCAGCAACGGCTGGTCGGCGTTCTTCTCGGGCCTCGGCCTGATCGCCGCCGGCGCGCTGGTCGGCCTGGCGATTTCGCTCGTGTTGTTCTGGGACCGCATCGTCGCGATGAAAATCAGCTTCTAGAGCGGTTCAGCGTTTCACGGAACGCTGAACCGCTCTATTTCTTTGTTTTGACGCAATTCCGGACTGAAAACCGCTTCACACTTTTCCTGGAATTGCTCTGGCCATCGACGCCTCGGCCCCCACGCCAAGCTCCAGCGTCTGCAGATCGCTGGGCGGCAATGCCGGCCCGGTCAGGCCGCGGCGCGTCAGCCTGATCCGCCAATTGTCCTTTTCACCGTCGATGTCGAGCAGATTATATTGCGCCGGCGCATGCGAACTGCCGGGCGCCTGCCCCGCCGCGGCGACCCCGACCACCGGAATTTTGATCTTGCGGGCGCCGATGAAGAACAGCGACGGCACATGCGAATGGCCGTGCAGCACAAGCTCGGCACCATGCCGGTGAAGAACCTTGTGGAAGCGCGAGATGCCGAACAGCCGCTTGTTCTGCGAAACCGCGCCGCGCACCGGCGGATGGTGGATCATGATCACCCGGAACAGGCCGCGCTTGCCCGTGGCGTCGAGCATGTCGCGCAGCCGTTCCGCCTGGCCCTCCAGAAAGAAGCCGTTGGCCATGAACGGAGCCGTGGCGCGCGCCGTCGTGACGCCGACCAGCGCAACATTGCCGCGTACGCGCAAATAGGGAAAGGTGTTGCGATCGACCGGCGTATTGACGCCGTCGCCGGTCATCCACGCCGCCCAGGACCGGCAGGTCTTGTCGAAGGCGCCCGGCACATAGGCATCATGGTTTCCCGGCACCACCGACACGTCATTGGGCGAGCCCAGCGTCTCCAGCCAGTGCTTGGCCATCTCGAGCTCACCGTCGAGCGCCAGATTGACCAGGTCGCCGGTGATGGTGAGATGGTCCGGCCCGCTGGCCTTCATGTCGGCGACGATCGTGTCGATGACGGCATCGTGCATGTAGCGGCGGCGGTTGCGCTGCCAGTTGACGTAACCGACCACGCGCTTGGAGGCGAGATCGCGATAGGTTACATCGGGAAGCGGCCCCAGATGGACATCGGAAATATGCGCGAGCCTGAACATCTTTTCTTCATAGGCGAGCCGCGCGCCGCTTTCCACTCACGGTTTCGCGGACGATGACGCCGGATCCCGAGCAAGCCCTGCGCCAGACCGGCTGGCCGGGCTTCAGGGCAAGGCTGTTTCACCTGTATTTCGTACTGCGGCGGCCGATGACGCTCGGCGTGCGCGGCTTGATCCACGACCGCCCCTCCAATTCCGTCTTCCTCATCCGCCACACCTATGTCCCGGGCTGGCACCTTCCGGGCGGTGGCGTCGAGTTGGGCGAGACGATGATCGAAGCGCTGACACGCGAAATCTTCGAGGAAGGCAACATCGCGCTGACCGGACCGCCGGTGCTGAAGTCGCTGCATTTCAACCGCCGCGCCAGCCGCCGCGACCATATCGGCCTCTATCTGGTCGAGGCGTTCAACCAGACAGCGCCCAAGCTGCCCGACCGCGAGATCGCCGAAGCCGGCTTCTTCCCGCTCGACCGCTTGCCCCAGGGCACGACACCGGCGACGCTGCGGCGGATTGCCGAAGTTTTTGGGGGGAATTCGGCATCGCCTTACTGGTAGATCATCTCTTCAACAGCTTTGGCTACGTCGGTATAGACCGGCAGCATTCATTGTTCTCAGAGAGATAAATGCTGAGCGATGAGGAGAAAAAATGCAACACAGCCAAAACGATAGATTTAGAATCGCGCTCTATGTATCACTTTACACGGGAATTAATGTGACAACATTTTCCGTTATAGCGTTAATTTCGACAATAGTTCTTGGGATAGATCCATACATGTTAGCAAAAGTTGGAAGATTCATCCAATTCACAATACAATTAGTTGCGGCATTCGTGACATATTTCGTTTTTATAAAGCGACATGCTCAGCTTTTTACTCGCACTGAATTCTGGAAAATGGTCGGATTCTCAACCCTGATAGAAATGATTTTGGGAATGGCTGTGCTTCTGCCGTCGGGATTGTTACGCGCAATCCCGCCCCAGATGTCGGTCGTGATCGTCATGATCAGCGGCATCGTTGCGTTCCTTGCAACGTCGCTCGGCTACTCCAATCGATTTGGAAATACCATATTGAAAGCTGAACTCGTTAGAAGGGCAAAGATGGACTCCGAGACCTTCCGCTAGATCGCTGATTTCACGCCGCCTTCCTGAACCTGTCCCGGTCATGCGGCGCGCCGTAGTCCAGCTCCGGCCCGACCGGCACGATGCGCGTCGGGTTGATGGTCTCGTGGCTGCCGTAATAATGCGCCTTGATGTGGTGCAAATTCACCGTGCCGGCGACGCCCGGCACCTGGTAGAGATCGCGCAGGTAATTCGACAGGTTCGGATAGTCGGCGATGCGGCGCAGATTGCACTTGAAATGGCCGATATAGACCGGGTCGAAGCGGACCAGTGTCGTGAACAGCCGCCAGTCCGCCTCGGTGATGCGGCCGCCGACGAGATAGCGCTGCCTTGACAGACGGTCCTCCAGCATGTCGAGCGCCGAGAACAATTCGCCGAATGCCTCCTCGTAGGCTGCCTGCGTGGTGGCGAAGCCGGCACGGTAGACGCCGTTGTTGACCGCGGGATAGACCAGCGCATTGATCGCATCGATCTCGCCGCGCAACGGTTGCGGATAAAAATCGAGCCTGGCATCGCCCCATTCGTCGAAGGCCGAATTGAGCATGCGGATGATCTCGGAGGATTCGTTGGAAACGATGGTCTGCTCGCGTTTGTCCCACAGCACCGGAACGGTGACTCGGCCCGAATAGCCGGGATCGGCCCTGGTGTAGATCTGGTGCAGGAAATCGAGGCCGTAGAGCGTGTCGCCGGTGGCGCCGTCCTCGGCCAGGAACGTCCAGCCGTCGGCGCCCATGAAATGATGGACGACCGAGACGGAAATCACGTCCTCGAGTTTTTTGAGCACGCGAAAGATCAACGTCCGATGCGCCCACGGGCAGGCGAGCGAGACATAGAGGTGGTAGCGGCCGGGCTCGGCCTTGAAGCCGCGTTTTCGCCCTTCGGCCGGCGCGCCGTCGCGGGTCACCCAGTCGCGCCACTGCGACTGCGCGCGCACGAATTTGCCGCCGCTCTCCCCGCTATCGTACCGGCGGTCCTGCCATTGGCCTTCGACTAGCAATCCCATGCAATATCCTTTCGCGTTCCTACCCGATGTAGGGCACCAAGCGGCGCCGCGGAAATCCCCGATGCTGAACAGATCGTCAACGGCTGCGTCGTCGAGTGCGCGTCGGCTGCGCGGGCCGATTGCGGCGGCTGAAAATTGGTGCTAGCGGACATCCGCATGTTCGACTTTGCCGTGATCCGGTTCGACCGACGACGAAAGAGCGCCCGCGCTTGATGAAGCGCTGACTGGCGAACGCTGCCGCTTGCAGCAAACCTTTCCTCGCATACCGGAACGCAAAGACCATGAGCCTTGCCGACTTGAAATACCTGGCCGACGTGAAATACCTGCCGGAAACTCCGGCGCACGATCCTGAAATCGAAGCCATCAATGACGAGGCCTTCGGGCCAGGCCGTTTCGTGCTCGCCGCCTACAAGATCCGCCAAGGTGGCCCGCATGAACGGGCTTTGTCCTTCGTGGCCGTCGATGGCGCAATCGTCGTCGCCTCGGTACGGATGACGCGCATCGCCGCCGGTGCCGGCCGCGCGCTGATGCTCGGGCCGCTCGCTGTGCGGCCGGCCTTCAAAAATTTCGGCATCGGCCGCCGGCTGGTGGCAATCGCGCTGGAAGCCGCCGCCAAGGCCGGCGCGCCGGCGGTGATGCTGGTCGGCGACGAACCCTACTACGGCCCGCTCGGCTTCAGGAGGCTGCCGCGCGGGCAGATCTCGATGCCGCGTCCGGTCGACCCCGACCGGCTTTTGGCGCACGAGATCGTGCCGGGCGCGTTGGCGAGGCTGGCGGGCGAGGTTTGCCACGCCGACCAGGCAAGGATTGCCGCGCACATCGCCGCGATGGCATGACCATGCCGGTGCTGTCGCACGGTGGCTTGGCGGCATAGTCTGGGCACGGAGGAGGACGTCGAGATGAACCCGAACGGCCAGATTGCGATCGTCACCGGTGGCGGCTCCGGCCTTGGCGAGGCGACGGCGCGCGCTCTTGCCGCCGGCGGCGCCAGGGTTGCCGTCCTCGATCTCGGTATCGAGCGTGCGGCCAAGGTGGCGGCTGACGTCGGCGGCATCGCCGTCCGATGCGATGTGAGCGACGCCGAGAGCGGTGCCGCCGCAGTCGCGGAAGCGGCAGAGACGCTCGGCGCGCCGCGCATCCTGGTCAATTGCGCCGGCATCGTTGTCGGCATGAAGACGATCGGCAAGGACGGACCGCATCCGCTCGATCAATACCGCAAGGTGATCGAGGTCAATCTGATCGGCACCTTCAACATGATCCGCCTGGTCGCCGACCGGACCGCCAGGCTCGAGCCGCTGCAGGGCGGCGAGCGCGGTGTCATCGTCAACACCGCGTCGGTCGCGGCCCATGACGGCCAGATCGGCCAGGCCGCCTATTCCGCGTCCAAGGTCGGCGTCGTCGGCATGACGCTGCCGGTGGCGCGCGATCTCGCCCGCTCCGGCATTCGCGTCTGCACCATCGCACCCGGCATCTTCAGGACGCCGATGATGGCCGGCATGCCGCAGGAGGTGCAGGATTCGCTCGGCGCCGCTGTGCCCTTCCCTTCCCGTTTGGGCGAGCCTTCGGAATACGCGGCACTTGCCTTGCACATCATCGAGAACCAGATGCGCAACGGCGAGACAATTCGCCTCGACGGCGCCATCCGCATGGCGCCGAAATAAATGCGACGGTGATGCCTTGGACGAACCCAGGAAAGACGTGATCCGCGCGACCGATACCGAGGCGATCAGGCTGGCAAAGACGCTGATCCGCAGCGCCCGTTTCGGTGCGTTGGCAGTGCTCGAACCAGGAACCGGTTCGCCGCTGGCCAGCCGGGTCGGCGTCGCCACAGACATCGACGGCACGCCATTGATCCTGGTATCGATGCTGTCCGCTCATACCGGCGCCATCCTTGCCGACCCGCGCTGCTCATTGCTCGTCGGCGAACCCGGCAGGAGCGATCCGCTGGCGCATCCGCGATTGACGCTCGTCTGCCGCGCCGTGCGGCTGGAGCGCGGATCGAACGAACACGCCCGCGCCGAGCGGCGCTACCTCAACCGCAACCCCAAGGCAAAACTCTATGCCGGGCTCGGCGACTTCTCGATTTTCCGGCTCGAACCGGAGCGCGCCAGCCTGAACGGAGGCTTCGGCAAGGCCTATCTGCTCGACCGCACCGATCTGGTCGCGACGGGAGCGATCGTCGAAGAGCTTGCCGCCGGCGAGCAATCGGCGCTCGACCACATGAACGCCGACCATCTCGATGCGATTGCCCTCTACGCAAGTCATTTCGGCGGGGCCGAGAGTGACGGCTGGATCGTCACCGGGTTCGACGCCGACGGGATGGATCTCATATCGGGCGACAATGTCTGTCGGGTTTTCTTCCCCGAGCCGCTGAGAGCGGCGCGCGACCTCAGGCCTGTCCTGGTTGACATGGCCAAGGCGGCCCGATCGGCAAATTAATCACAGCCGCACAGTTAATCGGCTTGCGTGGAAAGCAAGCCTTGAGATTTGAGCGAAATGTTCTACCTTTGCGAGTGACGCTGAATCGCTGGCGTGCATCTATAGGGAAAGTCTATGGAATCCGACGCTATTGCCCCCATAGCGGCGGATGAGCAAGAAGGCATGGGGGATCTATGGTCTCGAACAAACTAGTCGCCAACGCCGGAACCGCGGCTGCGTTTCTGACGCTGATGGGCAACGAAAAACGTTTGTTGATCATGAGCTATCTGGCCGAGGGCGAGATGTCGGTCGGCGCCATAGCCGAGAAGGTGTCGCTCAGCCAATCCGCCCTGTCACAGCATCTGGCCAAGCTCAGGGCTTCCGACCTTGTCGAGACCCGCCGCGACCGGCAAATGATCTATTATTCCTGCAAGTCCGCGGCGGTGCACGAATTGCTGCACATGCTGGACGGCATTTTCGGCGAAGGTGAACTGTCGCAGATGGCTCACCGGCTGCGTCGCGCCGGGACCTGAGCGGCCGGAGCGGAGAACGCCCCGCCAAATCCGCTTTGCTGCCAAGTCCGCCTTGCTGCCAAGTCCGCTTTGCTACTGAACGCGCTCGTCGGCGGCCTGCGCAATCTCGCCCTTGAACTCGACATTCGTGCCCGGCTGCACCATGGAGGCAAGGTCTTCGGCATCCCAATTGGTCAACCGGATGCAGCCATGCGAAAAGGTCGTGCCGATCTTGCCCGGTTCGGGCGTGCCGTGGATGCCGTAGCTTTCGATCGAGAGATCGATCCAGACCGATCCCACGGGGTTGTTCGGCCCGGCAGCGATGGTGAAGGGCCGCTTGGTCTTGACCCCCTTGAAAGCGAAGTCCGGATCGTAGTGATAGGTAGGGTTGTGCACCACGCGCCTGACCTCCGCCATGCCGCTTGGCGCCGGCTTCTCCTCGCTCCCGATCGAGGCGGGGTAGACCGCCAGCCATTTGCCGGCACGGTCGAGCACACGCACCAGGCGAGCGCCCTTGTCGACCTCGACGGTGGCGACGCCGGCGGGAGGGTCGCCTCTGCCGACATCAGGCACCACCAAGGTCCTGCCTGGTTTCCTGAGGCTGGTGCCCGGATTGAGCATTCGCAGCAATTGGTCGCTGACGTGGAAGCGCTCGGCCAACCTCTCCACCGCATTGCGGTAGCCGAGCCGCCGCAAGCGGGCCATCCTCTCCAAGCGAGCCGGAATACGCCTGGTGAAAGGTCCGCGCACATCCTTGCGCATCACCTCATAGGTCACCAGCACCGGCCTGGCGGAGGTTGCGATGAGTTTGCTCCAGGTTTGTGGACTGAGCTTGCCCTCGGGCGGAAGTCCGTTTGCCGCCTGAAACGCGGCGACGGCCTTGGCGAAGTTCTGGGAAAGGCGCCCGTCGATCAGGCCCGGCGAGAAGCGGGCCCGATCCAGAAGGATCTGCGCCTTCAGCAGCATCGGATCGACACCCTTCGGTTCGCCGATAGTGAATTGGGCCTGATTGACGGTGGCTGGATCGAGCTTGGCCGCGCTGGCCACGCCACATGCAAGGGCAAGCGTGGCGGTAAAGACGAGGAGGAGCCTGATCATCGATGTCCTCCCAGGACCGCAGCAGGAGCCCGCCTCTATGACGCGGCATGGCCCCGTGGGGTTCCTTCGCCCCATCGAAATTCTGCATTGAAGCGGCTTGGCCGAAGTGCCGTGCCGCGGGAATCAATATCTCCATGCCGCCAGGAGGCCAGGCAAGGCGTCTCGGCCCGGCGCCTTGTGATTGGATTTGACCGTTAGAACGGCGTGCATCCATTTGGACGCTGAGATACGGTCAGAGCTTCGGATCCGGCATCATGCCTTCCGAAGCCGAATCCCGATTCGCGGCCGACGCCAAGATCCGCCGAGGAAGCCATGAATCCGATCCGCATAGACGACCCGCAGGATCCTCGCGTCGCCGCCTATCTCGACATCCGGGAACGCGATCTTGCCGGCCGGCAGGGCCGTTTCGTCGCCGAAGGCAAGGTGGTGCTCGACACGCTGCTTGCCGCCCGTCGCTTCGAGGCAGAATCGGTGCTGGTGCTCGAGAACCGGCTGGCCGGCCTCGATGACGTCCTGCGCAAGGCGCCTGCCGGGCTTCCGATCTATGTCGCATCCGGCGAAGTCATGGACAGGATTGCCGGATTCCACATGCATCGCGGCATATTGGCGATCGGCCGCAAGGGCGCGGCCGTCTCCGCTGAAGCTTTGCTCGGCGCACTGCCCGCCCGCGCGCTGATCGTGGTGCTGGTCGGCATCGCCAATCATGACAATATGGGATCGATCTTCCGCAATGCCGCCGCCTTTGGCGCGGATGCCGCGCTTCTCGATCCGACCTGCTGCGATCCGCTGTACCGCAAGGCAATCCGCGTCTCGGTGGGCGCGGCCTTGAAAGTCCCCTTCGCCTGCTTTGCCGATACCGCGGGCTGCACCGCAATGCTCGACCGGCAAGGCTTCAGCCAATTCGCCTTGTCGCCGCGCGGGCAGATCGACATTCGCGATGCCAAGAGAAACGAGCGGCTGGCGCTCTATCTCGGCACCGAGGGCGAAGGCCTGCCGGAAAGCCTGCTTGCCCGCCTGCAGACGCTGCGGATCGGTATGGCGCAGGGCTTCGACAGCCTGAACGTCGCCGCCGCATCAGCCATCGCGCTGCATCATTTTTCCGGAGCCTAATTTAGAGCCGGGGCGTCCCGCTCGCGCTTGTGGAATCTTAGTCGGTCGAAGCGGCCTTCTGCAGCGCCCGCACCCGATCGGCAAGGCTGCGTCCGCCGCTCCCCGGCCGCGTATCCTCAGGCGCTGCAAGCGCCCGGGCGATCGGCGAATCCGGCCCGTCGAGCTTTGCCGTCAAGGCCACGACTTGCGCCGCCAGATCGTTCATCTCTTCGCGCAATGCCGCGCTGGCGCTGCCGGTATCGTCTCCGGTCCGCGATTTCGACGTTTCGACGGCAGCAAGATCTGTCTTCAGCCGCCTGTTCTCGCGTGCCAGCGACGTCAGCCTGGCCTCCAGCCGCTCGCGGTCGGCGTCGAGCTTGGCGGTTGTCTGTTCGATGTCGCCGTTGGCGGCCACATTGACCTGACTGCCTGGCACGCCGGCAAGACCCACCGCAGGCGCCCTTTCAGCGCCTTTCGGCTTTTCGCGAAGGCGCACCAGTTCCTTCTCGCGGCGCTCGAGCCTGTCCTCGCGATCGGCCAGCGAGGCGAGCAGGCGTTCGACCTTCTTTTCCAGGTCGCCGGTTCTTTTCTTCTCGGCCTTCAGCGCGTCCCGCAAAACCTTGCTTTCGGCTGCCAATTCCTGGCTGCGCCTGTCCGCCTCCTTGCGCTGGCCGCGCAGCAGCGAAATGTCGCTTGCCAACTTCTGCAGCTCGGATTCGCGCGCCACCAGCTCGATCTGCCGGCTGCTGGATGAAAAACTGGCGTCGTCATACATGTGCTCCAGTTTCCGCAGTTCGAGCCCGCGCTTTTCGAGGGCGCGCTCGGTCTCCGCAAGCCGTTCCGACAGCTGCTGCAGTTGCTCATCGCGCTTGCGAAGCTCCTCGCCGCTGGCTGTAAGATCGGCGACGACCCGGTTCTTGTCCTGTCGCTCGGCCGCCAATTCCTTCAGGGCTTCGCGGTCGCGGCCGATCTCGACCAGCTGTTCGGCGGCTTTCTCGCGCAATGACTTGACGTTCATTTCAAGCCGGCGCACCGAAACCGCGAACTCGGCGCGAATGCGATCCTTGTCCGCCTGGATCTCGGCCAGCGTCAACGGCATCGAGCCCTCGACGCGCTTGCGCGTCAGCGCCACCGCCCGCCGCCACACGGCCGGAGCAATCATCAGCGCCAGAAAGCCGGCGCAGAGAAAGCCGAGAACAAAGAACAGGATCGACTGGACCAAGATGACTATCCGTTGTGCATGGCAACCGCCAAAGGTCGACTTTGCCATCTTCGCATGACGGAAATCCGGCACCACGGCAAGAGTATGCTGCGGCAAAGCTCAGACCGTGGGATCACAGCTCCAATCGCAGTGGCGCCATCATGCAGGTCAGAACGGATTCCAGGTCGCGCGCTGGGTGAGCTTGAGGTAGCCGAGATTGACGCCGAGACGAGCGCCGACGCCGGTACGGATCGGCACGAGCAGCACATTGTTGTTCTTCAGCACGTTGAAGCCGACGCCGGCGACGACATAGGCGGAGCCGGCGACGCCGCCAAAACGATTATACAGGCTGCTCACATCGTCGAGATTGTAGACCAGCATCATGACGCGCGAGCCCTCGCCGCCGAAATCCCAGCCGAGCGAAGGGCCTTGCCAGAACACTTTGTGGTCGCCGGCATTCTTGGTGTAGAGCGTGCCTTCGCCATAGGTCAGGCCACCGATCAGCGCCCCGGACCCCTCTTCGCCGAGCAGATAGCCGTTCGGCAGGCCATAGGTGGCGAAAATCTTCTCGACGACGGTGGCGAGCCCGCCCGACGTCGCGCCGAAGAATTTATGACCGGAATCGACGATCTCCTGCGCGGTGTATTCCTGCGCCCGCGCGGCCGATGCCGAAAAGGCGACAAGGCCGATGAGCGCGATCGTCATTGAGATGACACGGAAAAAAGTCCGGTCGTAGAATCGGGAAACCATGCTTCCAATCTCCGTCAGGGAGCACTTTCGCCGACGCCTCGCACCCGTACGGCTCTTTGGCGGCCGTTAAGGATGACTGTTAGGGGCAAACTATGCCGTAATCCTTTTTCAACCATTAAACTCCCACATGAAGATGGCGGTTCGAAGGCTGTTTTCACATCGCCCGCGCAGCACCCTGCTGCGTGAACACGCCATTTTCGACAATCATGATTTCGGATTTGTTGCTGCACGCACAAGCGCTGTGTATTCAGAATGCTTGGGAGAGAGCGTGATTCGTGTGGACAGGCGTGATCATGATCGCCCGGTCATTGTGTTGTGAAATTTGCAGGGATTTTTGCCGATGGCCGAGCTTTTCACCCTTTCCGCACCCGATCTGGCAGCGCTGCTGTGCAGCCGGGTCTGCCACGACATCATTTCGCCGGTCGGCGCCATAAACAACGGGCTTGAGCTGCTCGACGAAGGCGGCGCCGACGAAGACGCCATGAAGCTGATCCGCCAAAGCGCCAAAAACGCCTCCGCCCGCCTGCAATTCGCCCGCATCGCCTTCGGCGCCGCCGGTTCCGCCGGCATGCTGATCGACACCGGGGACGCCGAGGCCGTGGCCATCGCCTTCCTGAAGAACGAGAAGCCGGAACTGATCTGGAACGGAACCCGCGCACTGTTGCCCAAGAACAAGGTCAAGCTGCTGCTCAATCTCATCCTCGTCGCTAACGCCGCCATTCCGCGCGGCGGCAGGCTGGTGGTCACGCTGGAGAACCTCGAGACCGAGCCGCGCTTTGCGCTCGCGGCGAGCGGCCCGATGCTCCGCGTGCCGCCCAAATTCCTGGAATTGCATTCCGGCCACAGGCCGGAAGAGCCGATCGACGCGCATTCGGTGCAGCCCTATTACACGCTGCTCCTGGCCCGCGAAGCCAACATGACGATTTCGATCCATGCGACCGCCGACGAGATCGTCCTTTCGGCAGCCTGAAGTTCTCCTAAAGAGTGGGGAAAGTATTTTTCTCAAGTCATATTTGCGGCGTTGTTCCTAACATCTGTGGGGCGGGCTTGCGGATTGATTGCGTGAAGCATTGCGAAAGAAGATTTCACTTAAAACACCTTCAGGAAAATTTTACCTAACGGCTTTTCGGCTTCTTTACCAGATCGGCCTATGTTCCCCGGCAGATGCCACGACGCTGCCGGTTCGCCGCATGGCAAAGAGGGTCCCGGAATGAAACGCTGCATGTTCGTCGACAATTCGAGCGTCATCAGGAAGGTCGCAAGGCGTATCCTGGGCGGTTCCGGCATGATGGTGATCGAAGCCGCCAGCGGCAACGAGGCGATCGAGATGTGCGCGGCCGACATGCCTGATATCATCGTCGTCGACGGCGCCTTGCCGGACATGCAGGCGCAGGACCTCATCCGCCGCCTGCGCGCCATGGAAAGCCCGGTATTGCCGCAGGTTTTGATTTCGCTGGTCGAGGTCGATGTCGGGGCGATCATGCGGGCAAAACGAGCCGGCGCCCAGGGCTACCTGCTGAAGCCGTTCAACCGGCCGCAACTGCTCGAGTGCTTCCGCGCCTTGAAGATTGCCGCCTGATCAGAGCTGTTCCATTCCGACGAAAATCGGATCGGCTCTATCTTGTTGTTCTGCCGGGTTCTTTTCCGAAAAAATCGGCGCCCACCTTGGGATCACGCCCCTAGTTCAGGCGCTGACGCGGATATCTTCGGGCTCACGCAGCACATAGCCGCGGCCCCAGACGGTCTCGATGTAATTCTGCCCGCCAGACGCGGCGTCAAGCTTCTTGCGCAGCTTGCAGATGAAGACGTCGATGATCTTCAGTTCTGGCTCATCCATGCCGCCATAGAGATGGTTAAGGAACATTTCCTTGGTCAGCGTGGTGCCCTTGCGCAGCGAGAGCAGTTCCAGCATCTGATATTCCTTGCCGGTCAGATGCACGCGCTGGCCACCGACCTCAACGGTCTTGGCATCGAGATTGACCACTAGGTCGCCGGTGGTGATGACCGACTGGGCGTGGCCCTTGGAACGCCGCACGATGGCATGGATGCGGGCGACCAGTTCGTCCTTGTGAAAGGGCTTGGTCATGTAATCGTCGGCGCCGAAGCCGAGGCCGCGCACCTTGTCCTCGATGCCGGCCATGCCGGAGAGGATTAGGATCGGCGTCTTCACCTTGGACAGGCGAAGTGTTCTCAAAACTTCATAGCCCGACATGTCGGGGAGATTGAGGTCGAGGAGAATGATGTCGTAATCGTAAAGCTTGCCTAGATCGACGCCCTCTTCACCAAGGTCAGTCGTATAGACATTGAAACTTTCCGATTTCAGCATCAGCTCGATGCTTTGTGCGGTTGCACTGTCGTCTTCTATCAGCAGAACGCGCATTTCATTCCCCTTTTCTGCTGCCGGACCATTTCACGACCCGTCCAGGACCGGAGCAGTGATTGCCTGAGCAGAGGCTGCCATCGAATGGTTAATAAAACCTAATTCCCCGTCCATGACGGTATCAGATTTTTTAACCCCTTTCTACACCTTGTTGAATCCAATAACGAATCACAGACCCAAACCGTTAACGCAGCACATTAATAAGCCAGACTAAGTGACTCTTCGGACTCGTTGGCCGGGTTTCCCGACGAGAAGCAGAATTTTTACCCGCCCTTAAGTCCTGAGCCGTATGATTAACAATGCCCGTAAACGAATGGTTACCGCCGGCAAAAAACTTTAGGAGTTTGTTTCCCATAGTTCGGGGAAAGCCGGTGGAAACGGGTCAAGCCTGGGCCTTGCCGGGTGAATTGGACGATATGTGCAGGTGTGCGTTTCCGGGAGTACCGAATCATGAAGTCACGTGAAAACCTCGTTCGGCTGAAGCAATTTCAGGTGAGCGAGAAGCGGCGGCAGCTGCTGCAGCTCGACATGATGATCGCCGAATTCGAGCGCATGGCCGTCGAGCTGGAACTTCAGATTGCTGCCGAAGAGAAGAAGGCCGGCATCACCGACATCAATCACTTTGCTTATCCGACCTTCGCCAAGGCGGCACGTCTGCGCCGCGACAACCTTAGAAATTCGCAAAGCGACCTCGCCCAGCAGCGAAATGTCGCCGAATCATTGCTGAGCGAAGCCGAAGCGGAGCTTTCCAAGGCCGAGATGCTGGAATCGCGCGACACCAAGGCGCGCGACACAGAAGCCGGCGGCCGCAGCGCCATGATCGGGTGAAAACAAGACTTTAACGCGCGTCGCGCTTGCGCGCTATTGCTGCGCACCGAACTGTGCCCGCCTCAGGCATCCAGATCTTCTTGCTGTTCCGCCGCCCGTGCGCGCGCATTTTTGATGTCGGGCACATGCTGCTCCGACCAGGCTCTGATCTGATTGAGCAGCCCTGCCAGGTTCTGGCCAAGTTCGGTCAACTCATATTCGACCCGCGGCGGAATGACCGGGAAAACCTCGCGCCGCACAAGCCCGTCGCGTTCCAGGATACGCAGCGTCTGCGTCAGCATTTTCGGCGTGATGCCTTCGAGCTTGCGCGCCAATTCGCCGTTGCGGAGCCGGCCCCGGCGCAGCGCACAGATCACCAGGTAGACCCATTTGCTGGCGAGCGTCTCGAGCACGGCGTGTGACGGGCACGACCGCCGAAAGGCGTCATAGCCAAAAGGGGAACCATCTTCACTATCCATGGGGTGCATATATATCAAAAAGGTACATACTAGACAAGAGAAAATAACTATCCAAATGATAGTGGCACATCAAAACCAGCAGGAGAGCCTTCCATGCGTGCCATTATCCAGAATTCCTTCGGCGGACCCGATGTCCTCGTCATTGCCGATCGCCCCGCGCCATCACCCGAAGCCGGCGAAGTGCTCGTCCGCATCGAAGCGGCCGGCATCAATCCGGTCGATGGTGCGGTGCGCGGCGGCCACTATCCGCTGCTTGGCGAGCCGCCTTTTGTCCTTGGCTGGGATGTTTCGGGGACTGTCGAGGCGCTGGGCTCCGGCGTCTCCGGCCTCAAGGTCGGCGATGCCGTGTTCGGCATGCCGCGCTTTCCCAAACAGGCGGCAGCCTACGCCGAACTCGCCGCTGTCCCGGCTGATGAGCTTGCGCCGAAACCTGAAGGCATAGATCACGCGCAAGCCGCCGCGCTGCCGCTGGCCGGCCTGACGGCCTGGCAAGGCCTTGTCCGCCATGGCCGGCTCGATTCTGGCAAGCGCGTGCTGATCCACGCCGGAGCCGGCGGCGTCGGCCACCTGGCGGTGCAGATCGCCAAGGCGCACGGCGCTTACGTCGTCGCGACCGCCAGCCCGGAAAAGCTCGATTTCGTCCGCTCGCTCGGCGCCGACGAGGTGATCGACTACACAAGGGATGATTTCACCGCGAAGGCCCGCGACATCGATCTGGTTCTGGACCCGTTCGGCGGCGTGCATGCGGAGCAATCACTGAAAGTGCTCACTGCCGGCGGCGTTCTGGTGTCGCTGCTCGATGTCAGCGATGCCACCAAGGCAAAGGCCAGGACGCGAGGCATCCGCGTCGAGCGCATGTCCGTAGTGCCCGACCGTGCCGCTCTGGTGGAGCTCGGCAAATTGATCGACGCGAAAAAGCTGGCCGTCCACGTGGCAAAGGCGTTTCCGCTCGAACAGGCCGGTGCCGCCCATGCCTTTCTCGCCACCAGGCCGATCGGCAAGGTGGTGCTGACGGTCTGAAATTGCAGATCGTCGACCCTCGCAGACGTAAGGGCGCTGATCAGCGCCCTTATCGGCCTAATGCCGGTATTGCTGGATGCGCGTGGTGCGCAGGCCGGCAAGGCCGTATTCGTCGATCGACGCTTGCCAGGACAGGAATTCCTCGGTGGTGAGCTTGTAGCGCTGGCATGCCTCTTCGAGGCTCAAAAGCCCGCCACGCACCGCCGCCACCACTTCCGCCTTGCGCCGGATAACCCAGCGACGTGTGTTTGTCGGCGGCAGATCGGCGATGGTAAGTGGGCTGCCGTCCGGCCCGATAACATATTTGACTCGCGGTCTAATTAGATCGGTCATCGTACTCTCTACAAAAAACTCAAAGACCCAATCCCCACCACATTACCGCCACAGCTTTAAAATTTGCCTAAGCAGACCCTAATGGTTAGGTAAGGATCATGAACGCGGCGTTAGCCTTTTCATCGGCATTTGAAACATCTGCCGGCAAGCGCATTGAACCCGGCAGGAAAAATGAGCCGGCCCGGCAAAGCTGGCGCAGCCGAGACGCTTGACCTATATTCCGGCCATTGGCATTGAAGCGCCGCGCAGAACGAAAGAACCATGAACAGCCTCGATCTTCCCGGACGCCCCGAAAACACCCGCGTCGTCGTCGCCATGTCGGGCGGTGTCGATTCGTCGGTCGTTGCCGGCCTCCTGAAGCGCGAGGGCTACGACGTCGTCGGTGTCACGCTGCAGCTTTATGACCACGGCGCGGCAACGCACCGGGCCGGCTCATGCTGCGCCGGCCAGGACATCGACGATGCCCGCCGCGTCTCCGAGACGCTCGCCATCCCGCATTACGTCCTCGATTACGAGGAGCGCTTCCGCAAGGCGGTGATCGACCCGTTCGCCGAGAGCTATGTCGCCGGCGAAACGCCGATCCCTTGCGTTTCCTGCAATCAGACGGTGAAATTCGCCGACCTTCTTGCGACCGCCAAGGAACTCGGCGCCGACGCGCTGGCGACCGGCCACTACATCCGTTCCGGCGCCAATGGCGCCCACCGCGCGCTTTACCGGCCGGTCGACGCCGACCGCGACCAGAGCTACTTCCTGTTCGCCACCACCCAGGCACAGATCGACTATCTGCGTTTTCCGCTCGGCGGCCTGTCGAAGCCTGAGGTTCGCGCCATCGCCGAGGAGATGGGACTGACGGTTGCGGCCAAGCAGGACAGCCAGGACATCTGCTTCGTGCCGCAGGGCAAGTATTCCGACATCATCGCCAAGCTGAAGCCGGCTGCCGCCAATCCAGGCGACATCGTCCATATAGACGGGCGCGTGCTTGGCCGCCACGAGGGCATTTTGCGCTACACCGTCGGTCAGCGCCGCGGCATCGGCATCGCCTCGGGCGAGCCGCTCTACGTCGTTCATCTCGACGCCGACCGGGCCCGCGTCGTCGTCGGCCCGCGCGAGGCGCTGGAGACCCACAAGATCTTCTTGCGCAACATGAACTGGCTGGGCGATGGCCCGCTGACCGCTATCCCGGCGGCCGGGCTTGAGCTTTTCGCCAAGGTGCGCTCGACGCGGCCGCCGCGCCCGGCCGTGCTGCATCACCGCGCCGGTGTCACTTCGGTGGAACTGGTAGACGGCGAATCCGGCATCGCGCCCGGTCAGGCTTGCGTGCTCTATTCCGACGATGGCAACGAGGCGCGCGTGTTCGGCGGCGGCTTCATCGAGCGCTCCGAGCGCGGCGCCGAGGCCGAGGCGATGCTGACGCGGCTTGCCGTCCAGCCGGCGCGGGTACCCGCCGAATAGACGGCGTTTTCTCTTAGGGCCTTGTATGGGCGACGGTGCCGGCGGTCAGGATGCGCAGCACGCGGATGGCCTCCTCGCCGCTGGTGCGCGGTTCGGCCCGCGTCTCGATGCAGTGGATGAAATGCTCCAACTCGCGCGTCAGCGGCATGCCCTCACCGACCGCGACATAGGACGGCTCGTTGGCGGTGAACGCCCATTGGCCGCTGTCCTGCCACACCGCGTGGCGATAGACGGCAAGCTTGCGCTCCCACGGCTCGACATCGTCGAACACCGCCATCGCCTTGGTGCCGACAACGGTCAGCCGCCGTTCGCGGTAAGGGTTGAGCCGCGAGGCGAACAGATGGCCGCGCAGGCCGTTGGGAAAGCGCATGTGCAGATGCGCAAAGTCGCTGAGATTGTCGAGAAGAGCAGCGCCTTCGCCGCGCACTTCGACCGGTTCGGTGCCCGTGATGGCCAGGATCATCGACAGATCGTGCGGCGCCAGATCCCATAGCGCGTCGTTTTCGGTGTGGAACTTGCCGAGGCCGAGCCGATGCGAATGGATGTAGCGGACTTCGCCGAGTTCGCCATTGTCGATCAGCGCCTTCAGCGTCTCGAAGGCGGGATGAAAGCGCAGCACGTGGCCGACCATGAAGACACGGCCATTATCGGCGGCCGCCTGCACCGAGCGTTCGGCATCGGCCACCGTCAGCGCGATCGGCTTCTCCACCAGCACGTCCTTGCCGCCGAGCACGGCGCGCACCGCCATGTCGGCATGGAACTGCGGCGGCAGCGCCATGACGATGGCGTCGACATCGTCGCGGGCAAACAGCGCCTCCGGCTCTATGGCCAGGCAATCCTGCTCGCTGGCAAAACCCTCCGCGCGCGCGGGGTTGACGTCCGAAACCGCATGCAGCGCGCCGAGCGCCTTTAGGGTGCGGATGTGGTTGCTGCCCCAGTATCCGCAACCGAGGACTGCAATGCGCGGTTTCATGAATTCATGACCATGACTTTCGTGGCCGAGACATAGCGACGTGCCTCGCTGAACTCAACCCCGGCCTGTGCGCCCAAATGTCTGCCCGGCAAAGCTTTCGGCGCCAGCAATATGCCGGCGCGGCAGCCACTTCGATGCTTGACAGGCTTGGCCTCGCAACCTTATATCCGCGCGACCTTGGCGAACGCGCCGATATGCCTGCCGATTTAAGCTGGATTTCGGGCCTTCGCCGCCCTGGCGGGGTAGCTCAGTTGGTTAGAGCACGGGAATCATAATCCTGGGGTCGGGGGTTCAAGTCCCTCTCCCGCTACCATCACTACCTTGTCCAACCCGGAGACATGGGTAACAGATTGTACTTAAGACATGGGTGACAACCTCGTGCCGAACGGGTTGTCGATGGTCTGCAAGGTCCTCTGTTCCAAGTCGATATACCCGAGATCGTAATGCATGAAGCTGACGAGCCAAATGCCGTCGTCGATCTCCTTGATTCCCAGCCTCTGACCGGCGAGCACGGTCGAGACGTTGATCTTCTTCCTGTGCATGCAGATGCGGCCGCAAGCGATAACTAGGCCAAAGGATTGGGCAAGGAGATTCAGCTCCCTCAGCCTCTGACGATCATCCGCTCTACAGCCGTCCCTCCTGCGGCCAGCTTCATCAGATCGGTGTCGAAATTGACATCGGCAGCGCTGCGCTCCGCGCGCGCCGCATTGCCTGCGAACTGGTGTTGATAGCCTTTCCATGCCGCGTCCGCGATGGATCGGCTGGTGCCACTCAACAGGAACTGGGTGAGCTCGGTAGCAGCTCGATCGATGCGACCGCCGAGCTCCGGCGACCCCCAATCCTCCGGGGCAGCAAAGATCGACGTCGGCACGGGAAAAGTGCGCAGAAACGCGAAAAGTGGGCGCATCTGCGCGTCCGCGACCATCGCATGGCGGGCGGTGCCGGCCGTCGCGGCGAGGATCACCGGTTTGGCAATGAGCAAGTCGTTGTCGAGGATATCGATGAACGACTTGAACAGCCCGCTGACACCGGCCTTGTAGACTGGCGTGGCGGCAACGACGGCATCGGCGCCGGCAAGCGTTTCGATTACGGACTGCACCTTGGCCTCGGGAAATCCGGCCACCACGGCACGCGCAATATCGACTGCAAGCGGAGCCAGGTCGATGACGCTAAGGACGGCGGTCTTTCCCGTACCAGTGATACGTTCGATGCTCTTCTGTGCGATGCGGTCGGCCAGCATCCGCGTTGTGGAGGGATCATTTACGCCTGCGTTCACCACGACGAGCCGTATGGGCTTCCCCCTGTTCTCGATGGTCTTCGTCATCTCTCTAATCCTTTCCCTGAAGACACCACCGGGGGCCTACCGCTTTGCGACATTGCCGGACCGGGCGGCCTGCCCCACGACCAACGGAGAGCGGGCCGATTCGCTTTTGTCGTTATCGTGATACGGCCGGACATCCGTCAGGTTGTCTCCGCGATTGGCATTCGGACGCGGCTGGCGCGGCGGCTGGTCTCCATACTTGACTTCCACCAGGCTCCGGTGCGTCGGGGCTCTGGCGGCGCCCGGCGAGCGTCGCGCCGCCATCTCCTTGCGGAGCACGGGCACCACCTCAGTGCCCAGCAGCTCGACCTGCTCGAGAGCCATCTCCAGCGGCAGCCCCATGGCGTCGAGAACCCACAGCTGCCGCTGATAGTCGCCGAAGGCTTCCCGGAAGCTCAGCGTCCTGTCGATGACCTCCTGCGGGCTGCCAACACTGAGCGGCGTATCGCGCGAATATTCTTCCAGCCGATAGGTCTTTCCGTAGATGGGGCTGCCTTCGAAATAGGGCCGGAATCGGTCGTATGCGTCCTGCGAGCGCTTCGCGATGAAGGCATAGCCACCAAGCCCGACGACGGCCTGCTCCTTGGTGCCATGTCCGTAATGCTCGAACCGCTCGCGGTAGAAGTTCACCAGCGGCAGGAAGTGCAGGTTGGGCGCAAGGATGTTGTTGGCGAAATAGCCGTTCCCGTAAAAAGCCGCCTGCTCGGCGATCTCCGGAGTGCGGATCGAGCCGTGCCAGACAAAGGGAGGAACGTCGTCGAGCGGACGCGGGATCGACGTGAAGCCTTGCAGCGGGGTCCGGAATTTGCCTTGCCAATCGACAACGTCCTCGCGCCACAGCTTGTGGAGCAGATTGTAGTTCTCGAGCGCCAGTGCGACACCGTCACGCATGTCCTTCCCAAACCAGGGATAGACCGGCACTGTATTCCCGCGGCCGAGCATCAGGTCCGTCCGCCCCTTCGAGAGATGCTGCAGCATCGCGTAGTCTTCCGCGATCTTCACCGGGTCGTTGGTCGTGATGAGCGTCACGGCGGTGCTGAGGATGATGCGCTGCGTCTGCGCGGCGATATGGGCGAGCAGAGTCGTCGGCGAGGACGAGAAAAAGGGTGGGTTGTGGTGCTCGCCGATGGCGAAGACATCGAGCCCGACCTCGTCCGCCCGCTTCGCGATCTTGACGATCGCATCGATCCGCTGCGCCTCGCTCGGCGTGACGCCTGTGATCGGGTTGCGCGTTACGTCGCTGACAGAGAAGATTCCGAACTGCATTTTGAAGCTCCAGGGGCTCGATGTCGGTAGATGTCTGCGTCAACGGGTCGTGATCCGCGAGTGGCGGGCCGGCCTACCCTCTTCGTGACTCGCCATGCTCAGCGAGCCGGGATCTTGGCTTTCCGCAGCCGGGCCCAAGCAATGAACAAGGACAAGGCGAGCAGCGTCAGGTTGATGGGCAGCATCTTGGCCGTCTCGCCGAGCAGCGCATGCGTGATGATCGCCCCCACCTGTATGAGTGAAAGCCCGACAGCCGCCAGCGGCGTCAGCCAAGGCTTGATCCGCGTCGCGGCCGGCAGGATGAGACCGACAGCGCCCAGCACTTCGAGAGTGCCTATCAGCCGTGTGACGGCTTCCGGTACATGGGTGACGAAGCTCATGCTCGCGGCGAGCGCGTCGATGGGCTGTGTCAGTTTCGCGCCACCGGCTGCCAGATAGAGGAGAGCCAGGAGCGCCTGTGCGATCCACAGCGCCAGGCTCCAACGATTGATGGGGCCGCGAACGGCGCCGGTTTGAGTTTTCATTTTGATCGTCCTTTTCGAAAATAGGGAAATTGGCGGCGGGAGAGCCGACTATGCGGGGCTCGCCGGTGCTGCCGATAGAACAGGCGGGAAAAATCGGCCCTGTCAGAGGCGTCCCCGCCGCTCCAACCGTGCTCGGCCTGGCGCTTCAGGCGGCCTTTGCGGCCGGACCCTGCAGCTTCGCAAGCTCCTCGTAATACCAGTACACCAGCGTGCGGGCCTTGTCGGCCACCGGCCCCGCCCAGTCGCGGAAGAGTTCGGTAACGACAGCCAAGGCCGTACTGGGGACCGCCCCGGCATGAGTGAGCCGCTGGATCGCCGTGCTGTGGGCAAGCTGCGACCGACCGCCGACGGCGTCGACCGGGAAAGCCACGTCATGGCCGTCCTTGAGCGCATCGATGACCGGGAAAGCAAGACAGATCTCGGTCCAGAGGGCGCCGATGATCAGCCGTTTGCGGCCGGTCTTCTCGACCGCGGCGCGAAAGGCCGGATCTTCCCACGAGTTCATTGTCGAGCGATCGATCACCTCGATGCCGGGCAGTTCGGCGAGGATCGCCGGAACCGTGGGGCCGTTGACACCCATGTTTGCACCGACCGTCGAGAGAATAATGGGCATGTCGAAAGCCCGTGCAGCCCTGATCAGTAGCCGCACGTTGAGCTCGACCAGGTTGGCCGGCGTTTCGGATCGGATCTGGCTGAACATTTCCGGCTGGTAGTCGATCAGCACCAGCGCAGATTCTTCGTATTTCCACACGTCTTGCACGCTCATCTATTTCTCCATGGGGTTGGTCCGGCGCGGCTATGCCGGATGAACTGACCCACAAAGGATGGCGTTCCTTGTCGGCTTAAGATAGCCTCCGGTTTTGCGATTGATTGTTGCTGAAAGCGGAACGCTATGGAGATTGAGGACGTCAGGACTTTCGTGGAGATCGCGGAGGGGCGAGGCATATCGCCTGCCGCGCGGCGGCTGGGCGTCGCAAAATCCGTCGTCAGCCGCCGACTGGCTCGGCTGGAGGAAACGCTCGGAAGCCAGTTGCTCTCTCGCACGACTCGCGGCGCCGCCTTGACGGAGGCCGGCGCGACGTTCCGCGACCACGCCACTCGCATCCTCGGCGAGTTCGAGGCGGCACAGGATGCAATAGCACCCGATGGCGCGGTGCGCGGGCTGCTGCGTATCGCCGCGCCCCTGTCTGGCGGGCCGAGGCTTGTCGCCCCGGTTCTTGCCGAACTCGCTCGACGCCATCCCTTGCTGCATGTTCATGCAGCCTACAGCGATCGTTTCGTGGATCTGATTTCCGAGGGCTTCGACGCGGGAATCAGGGCGGGATTTCTGCCTGACTCGAGCCTGATCGCCAGACGCATTCGGCCCATATCCGGCATGCTTGTCGCCAGCCCCGCCTATGTCGCCGGGCATGGGGCACCGCAAACGCTTGGCCAACTCGCGGATCACGAGTGCCTGTTGCAGGGGACCGAAGCATGGCGGTTCGTCGAGGGAGGCAAAACGATCGCGGTCCATCCTCACGGTCGTTTCAAGGCGGATAACGGCGAAGCGCTGCTTTCGGCGGCGCTGGCCGGACTCGGCGTGGCGGCCCTGCCGGATTTCCTGATCGAGCCCCACATCGCCTCCGGTGCGCTCATCCCCCTGCTTGCCGACCACACGGTGGTCGCGGCAGGGCTTTATGTGGTGCGTCCTCCCGGCGACTTCCCGCCACGCAAAGTCAGAGCGCTGATCGACATCATGCTCGAATATCACGCCGGCTGAGGACGGGCGCCCGACGGCCAATGGAGATCGGCGGCTGTGCACTCTGCGGACCCGGCCGAAGGCTATGGTTAGTATTCGATCGAGACACTGGCAGAACTCGCCTTCAAGCGGCTCAAGAGCGGCATGGGCACCCATAAGCTTCCTGCACGCGATGAGCGGCTCGTCCGAAGCTGGCTCATGGCCCATCTGATCCTGGCGCTGATGATCGACGAGCCCGATCACGCGCCGCTACAAGGTCGCCGTCGGCCGACCGCTTTTCCGCCTGGCCGAAAAGCACCGTACGGATAAGGCCACAAATACGAAATTGGAGACGCCGGAAGGCCATTAGGTGTCTCTCCAGCGAGACAGACTGTCTTATTTCGATGACTTATGGCGCGGATTTCGAACGCATACCTTCTGCCAAGAAGGAGAACCTACATGATCCAATCCGCTGATCTCAAGCGCGGGGCCTCCACATCCGAACCGCTTGCCCCCGGCCGAGCCTTACGTCTTCAAGCCTATGGCGGCCCCGAATCGCTGACAGTCGATAGCGTATCCGCGCCCGAGCCGGGTCCGGGCGAGGTCTTGGTGTCGGTCAAGGCCGCCGCGGTAAACGGTATCGACTGGAAAATCCGTGAAGGCTACCTCCGCGAGCGCTTCAAGCTGACCCTGCCCGCGACGCTTGGCATCGAAATGGCCGGCGTCGTGCTTCGGACCGGCCCCGGCGTCACAGGCGTGAAGCCCGGGGATCGGGTTATGGCCGCCATCGGTGGCGTCGGAGCCTACGCCGACCATCTGGTCATCAACGCCGAGAAGCTCGTCCTGACGCCGGCATCACTGTCCGACGTGGAGGCGGCGGCCATTCCGGTCGCGGCGATGACAGCCTGGCATGTCATTCAGGCGGCGGATTTCGACCTCTCCGGACGGCGGGTGCTGATCCATGGCGCAGCCGGCGGCGTGGGCGGCTTTGCCGTCCAGTTCGCCAAGGCGGCCAGAGCGACGGTCTTTGCCACGGCCTCGACCAATAGCCTGCCACATGTCCGGGCGCTCGGCGCGGACGAGGTGATCGAATATCGGCAGCAGAACTTCGAGCTGCTTGCGCGCGACATCGATTTCGTCGTCGACCTCGTCGGTGGTGAGGTCGTGAACCGCTCCTGGGCAGTCCTGTCGCCCGATGGCCTTCTCGTAAGCATCGCCGCCACGGACCTCGCATCACGTACGCCGCCAGGCCGCCGCGGCGTCTTTTTATCGAACAAACCTGATACCGCGCGCCTGACCGCGATCGCCCAGCAGGTCGCCGTCGGCGCCCTGCGATCGACGATCGCCGACGTGGTGGGCTTCGATGATTTGGCTTCCGCAATCGAGCGCAATCGCACCGGCCACGCACCCGGCAAGATCGTCGCTGATTTCACCCGCTGATCACCAAGTTTTCAACTTTCAAGGAGTTTATCATGACGACTATCTGGAGTCCGGTCCGCGTGGGCCAAATGGACCTGCCCCACCGCCTGGCCTTGGCCCCGATGACTCGCAGCCGTGCCGAGTTCAACGGCGTACCGGGCGAGCACGCCGCTGAATACTACGCCCAGCGCGCCTCCCTTGGCCTGCTGATAACCGAGGGTGTGCAACCCTCGGCCGATGGCCAGGGCTATTTCGCGACGCCGGGGATCCACGCACCCGAACATGTCGCCGGCTGGCGCAAGGTCACCGATGCGGTTCACGCAAAAGGCGCGAAGATCTTCCTGCAGCTCATGCATGTCGGCCGCATGTCGCACCCGGACAACACGCCGCATCACCGCCAGCCCGTCGCCCCATCGGCCGTCGCGCCCGGTGAGCAGATGTTCACTGCGAGCGGCATGCAGCCCATCCCCGAGCCGCGCGCGCTGACGACCGAGGAAGTCGCCGCCACGGTGCAGGACTTCCGGCGGGCCGCGCGGCTGGCTATCGATGCCGGCGCCGACGGCGTCGAGATTCACGGCGCCAACGGCTATATCGTCCATCAGTTCTTTGCGCCGAACGCCAATCACCGGACCGACGCCTATGGCGGGCCGATCGCTAACCGCATTCGGTTCGCCGTCGAAGTGGCGCAGGCTGTCGCCGATGAGATCGGCGCCGATCGCACCGCTATCCGCCTTTCGCCAGGCCTGCCTTTGGGCGGGCTTGATGAAGGTCCGGAGAGTCCTGCGCTCTATCGCGAACTGGTCGCCGCGCTGGCACCACTGAAGCTGGCCTATCTCCATCTGATGTATGGCGGGGGCGACGAGTTCCTCGCCGACATCCGCCGTGCGTGGCCCACGACCCTGATGGTGCTGCGGCTTGGCCGCACACGCGAAGCCCTGGACCAGGACATCGTCTCGGGCCAGGCAGACATGACCTCGATCGGCCGTTGGGCTTTGGCCAATCCCGACTTCGTCGAGCGTCTGCGGTTGGGCGCGCCCGTCAACGAGCCCGATCCATCCACCTTCTATGGCGGTGGCGCGGCCGGCTACACGGACTATCCGCGGCTTGCGGGCTGATGCGTCGGCTGCTGTAGTTCATCGGACTGCAGCAGCCACCTTCTGGCGGTCGTCGCTTGCGTTATTGGATCAAGCTGGCCCGCGACGTGGGTGATGGCGTTGGCCGACAGAAGGTAACCGTGGCGGCTTCAAATCCGAATGAACGCTGCCAATTCGTCGGGAGTTCCTTTTGGGAACGCTCCTCTCAGATGGTCGAGAAAGGCGGAAACGCGGGCATTCAACAGGCGCCGCGACGGGTAGAGCGTCCACAGTGCCGTATCGGGACCATCCACGTCCCCCCAATGCACCAACGTGCCGGCGGCCAGATCATGACTCACGAGCGATACCGGCAACCGTGCCGCACCCACGCCCATGACGACCGCATCGCGAACCATGATGATCGACGACAGGCTGAGCACCGGGGTGAACGCGATCGTCGTCGGCCCCGTGTCCGGTTTGATATTCCACAACGAGAGTCCTCTGTCCGAGCTCCGCACGACAGCGGGAGCGGCGTCTCCGTCTCGCGGTCTCGCCACTTGCGGGCTCGCCACGATCACAAGCCGATCACGCATGAAGACCCGTCCCACCAGGCTTTCATCGGAACGCGGATTGACGCGAATGGCCAGGTCATACCCTTCTTCGACCATGTCGACTGCACGGTCTTCGGTCGTGACTTCAAGGATAACGTCGGGATATTTGAGCGAGAAGCCTGCCGCCAGCTTACCCATCGCAAGTTGAGAGAAGAGCAACGGTGCACTGATCCGCAAATTTCCACGCGGTTCCCGGTCTCCCGACGCAATCGCTGCGGCCGTCTCCTCCACTTCCGTCAGCAAGCGACTGGTTCGCTCATGCAGGTCCTTTCCCTCCTGCGTGAGCTTCAGGGTACGCGCCCCGCGCTCGAACAAGCGTAGGCCCAAGCTATTCTCCAGTTCTGCGGCGCGCCGCGAGAGCGTCGCCTTGGGGCGCCCTGTGGCGCGCGCGGCTCGCCCGAATCCACCATGACGTGCAACCAGATTGAAGTCGGCTAGGGCGAGCAGGTCCATGTGTTCCACCAGTGAGACAGGGTGTCTACAAATGGCAGCTTCCGGTGCGTTTGTGGACTCCTAAATAGCGCTAACGATCTGATAAAAGCAGGAGTGACCACATGACTATCCTCGTCACCGGTGCAACCGGAACCGTCGGCCGCAATGTCGTCGATCAGCTCATCAAGCGCGGCGCTAATGTGCGCGCGCTCGTCCGCGATCCCTCGAAGGCCAATTTACCAGCCGCCGTTGCCCTCGCCGAAGGCGATCTGCTTGACGTCGATGCGCTGCGCACGGCCTTCTCGGGCGTGTCCACCCTGTTCTTGCTCAACGCCGTGGTGCCCGACGAGTTTACCCAGGCGCTGATCGCCCTCAATCTGGCCCATGAGGCCGGGATCAAGCGGATCGTCTATCTGTCCGTGCTTCACAGCGACATCTACGTGAACGTGCCGCATTTCGCCGGTAAGTTCAGTGTCGAACGCATGCTGGAGCAGCTGGGCTTCAACGCCACCATCCTGCGGCCTGCATACTTCATCAACAACGACTATTCGGTGAAGGACGTGGTGCTCGGTCACGGTGTCTATCCGATGCCGATCGGTGACAAAGGCATCGCGATGGTCGACGCGCGCGATCTCGGTGAGATCGCAGCCATCGAGCTGGTTCGCCGTGAGCAGGCAAGCGAGCCGCTTCCTCTCAAGCGGATCAATGTCGTTGGTCCCGACACGCTGACCGGTGCCGATGTCGCCGCCATCTGGTCGAATGTTCTTGGGCGGACGATCCACTATGGCGGCGACGATACCGCTGGGTTCGAGCAAAACCTCCGAAATTACGCACCGAGCTGGATGGCGCTCGACATGCGTCTCATGGCCGAGCGCTTCCTTGTGGTTGGCATGGTCCCTGAGGCAGGGGATGTTGATCGATTGACCGGCATGCTGGGTCGCCCGCTGCGCTCCTATCGCGACTTCGCAGCGGAAATCGCTGTTTTGGCTTGATCATTCCGCATGTCTGAATATCGGCCTGCCGGTGCGCTTGCAACGCCGGCGGCCGAACGGGGTCATGCGGCGGCATATTCGAGCGCGCATAGCCGCCCCACGGCCAACCCGCAGTGCATCCGGCAAAAGGCATTTGCCATGACCAATACCGTGTTCAAGCCCATCGTCTACCTGCTCCATGGCTGCCCGTTCTGCATGAAGGTTCGCGTGTTCCTGCTTGAGGCGAGACTGCTCGACCAGGTCGACATCCGGCTGGTCGAACAGGGCAGCAAAGAGAAGTGCCAGATCACAGAGAAGCTCGCCGCGCACCTGCCCAAGGTCGGCTTTCCAACTGTCGAGCTAACGCCGGGACAGTATATGACGGAATCCGACGAGATCATCGCCTGGTTTGCCAAGGGCGCCGCCATCGACATCGCGACGCTGCCGACCTTCCAGGATTGTGTCGGCGGTATTTTCAAGGACCACATCAGCCTGTGCCGCGAGAACATGCGGCTCCAGCAGCAGGCGGTCTGAGAGCCGGTTCGAAACTGGGTGTTTGACACCGGACCTTGATGGTGCAGTCTCTTCGCCAGTGGGAGAAGCGCTTTGGGTCGGGTTCACCACGGGAGCGTACTTGTTCACCTATGTGGGCGTCCGGAAGGCAGTCCGCGGCAATATTGTCGGATATGCTTTCTGTTCAGATGCCTCGATTACCGCGGAAGGCAAAGCGAAACGCGCGTTGTGCATGTATTCGCACGGCAATCCGCGCGACCATATCGACCATTCCTGCCATCGCCGCGCGTTCTGGGTGTTTATGAACGCGGGTGTAAAGCAAGTCCTGGCCTGTTCGACCGTTGGCGCCATCGTGGCTGCCTGAATTGCAGCCAAAAGCGCGGCGGGGCAAATCAACGCGGTCTTCCCTATCTGAATGTCGGTAGAGGCAGCAGCGTGAGACAAGTGGCGCCGCTTATCAGAGCGCCGGTATCCTGGCCATTCGCCTGTGACAAGCCTCACTGGTCAGGTCGCATCACACTGCCCTGTTTTGCGTTGGTGCACGGCCGCCGCCGTCGGCGACGAGCACAGCACCGGTGACGAAGGAGGCGGCATCGGAAGCCAGGAACAGACAGCAGTTGGCGATCTCAGACGGTTCGGCGACACGCCTGAGCGCAATACGGCCGGTGAGCGCGGTGAACTCCTCGTCGGGCGTCGAGCCGTTGGCCGCTGCCGCCACTTCCATTTCGTAGACGCTCATCGGCGTCCGCACCCAGCCAGGCGCCAACGCGTTGGCGCGGATGCCGTCGGGGCCATGTGCAAAGGCGAGCGAGCGGGTGTAGGAGACGAGTGCTGCCTTGCTGGCCGAATAGGCGGCATTTTGGCCGCTGGCGTTGAAGGCGCCGACGGAGGCGATGTTGACGATCGCGCCGCCGCGCTTTTTCATGAGCGGCAGTGCGGCGCGGCAGACCATCATGGCGCCCGTCACATTGACCGCAAAGCTGCGCGCCCAGGTCTCATCGCTCAGGCTCTCCGGCTCGTCGAGGATCATCACTCCGGCGGCGTTTACGACGATATCAAGACACCCGCCGCAGGCGTCGATAGCACGTGCGACATCGTCTGCGCTGGTGATGTCGCCGAGCACGGCGGCACCGCCGCTCGCCTTGACGGCGCCGTCCAGTCCCTCACCGCCGAGGCCGAAGGCGATGACTTCGGCGCCGTGCCGGCCGAACAATTCGGCAGTGGCGCGGCCCATTCCGGTGGCAGCACCGGTGATCAGCGCCTTGCGGCCTTCGAGGCATCGGCTCATGTCAGCCCCCAATGGCGCTCGACGGCGAAGCCGGTTTCCGGCAGCGTTGAGCCGCCGTCGACGACGATCGTCTGGCCGGTAGTGTATTTGGCCTGCTCCGAGGCGAGGTAGAGCATGGCATAGGCAATGTCGTCCGCCTCGCCGAGATGGCCAACGGGGATGTGTTGGCCGAGGCGCCCGGCAACTTCCGGCGCGCTCATCGTGCCCCTGCCCGGCTTGGCTATGAAGCCCGGCTCGACACCGTTGACGGTAATGCCGTCGCGCGCGAATTCGAAGGCGGCACCCCGAATGAAGGCGTTGACGCCGGCCTTGGCGGCCGAGTAATGCGCGCCGCCGGCCATCGCCAAGCGCGCCGACACTGAAGAGGTGACAAGGATGCGGCCGAAGCCGTTCTTGCGCATCACCGGCACTGCTGCCTGCGCCAGCCAGAAGCAAGGCTTGAGGTTAAGCGCCAGCGCTTCATCGAGCTTGTCCTCGTCAAGATCCTCAATCGAGGCCCAGGGACAGCCGCCGGCATTGTGGACGACGATGTCGAGCCGGCTCGCCTGACGTACGATGTCGCCGACCAGTGCGTGCAGCCTGGCGCGGTCGAGCACAGCAAGCGGAACCGCACGCACATCAAGCTTGCGGGCGGACAATTCGGCGGCCAGCGCTTTTGCCATATCGAACGTTCGATTGGCGATGACGACACTAGCACCGGCCTCGGCGAAGCGGGTGACGATCGCAGCACCGATGCCGCGTCCGCCGCCGGTCACCAGCGCCACCTTGCCGCTGAGATCGAATGGTTTCGCCATCGCTCAGACGACTCCGGCGCCACGCACAAGATCTATGAAACGGGTGAAGACCTCGGCGTGGCGGTCGACATCGGCCTCGGTCGTCGCCGGACACATCAGGAACATGGTGTGGAAGGGCGTCACCAATATGCCCTCGTTCATGTAGAAGGCGTGCAGCAGCGTCTCGAGATCTCCGCGCCGGCCGGCGATGACGTCGGCGCCGTTCCGCGGCGGATCGGGCATGAACATGATCTCGGCGCGGGCGCCGATCTGCGTCACATGCCACGGCAACTTATTGGCGTTTATGATGCCACGTGCCATCTCCGCCAGCCGCGAGGCTCTGCCGATCATGATTTCGAAGTTGGCGGGCGTGAGCACCTCTTCCAGCACAGCGCGCATCGTGGCTACGGTGAGTGCGTTGCCGGCCAGCGTGCCGCCGATGCCGAGATGCGCCGACTGGCGCACGCGCGGATTGACCATCGGCACGATGGCCCACAACCGCTCGGCGATCGCCTGCGAGACGCCGAAGATGCCGGCCGGAATGCCGCCGGCGATGGCCTTCCCGGCGACCAGAATGTCCGGCTCCAGCCCATGCTCGGACGAATAACCGCCGGGTCCGCTGGAGATCGTATGCGTCTCGTCAATGATCAAGACCGTGCCGGTGCGGCGGGTGATCTCGCGCAGGGCGTCATGAAAGCCGTCGGCGACCGGGATCATGCCGAAATTGGTCATCAGCGGCTCGGTCAGCACGCAGGCGACGTCGCCAGCCGAGAGTGCCGTTTCGAGCGCAGCGACATCGTTGAACTCGACCACCCTCGATACGGCCGAATGGTCGACACCGTTGGGATGGATCATGTTGCGCAGGCCGACACGGCCGTCGCGGATCTCGACATGCGCTTCCTCGACGCTGCCGTGATAGCAGCCGGAAAAAACCAGCACCTTGTCGCGGCCGGTGATCATGCGGGCGATGCGGATGGCGCCGCGATTGGCGTCGGTGGCCGAGGTGGTCAGCGTCCAGTAGGGCAGTCCGAAGCGACGATGCAGCTCAGTGCCAACCCACAGGCTGTCCTCCGTGGGCAGCATCATCGTTGTGCCGTTCTGCAACTGGCGCAGTGCGGCGCAAGTCACCGCCTCCGGCGCGTGGCCGCACATGCCGCCAGTGTCGCCAAGGGCGAAGTCGACATAGTCGTGACCGTCGATGTCTCTTATATGGGCGCCTCTGGCCGACGCGGCATAAACCGGGAAGCCGCCGGCCCAGCGCCGCATCCAGTGCGAGGGTCCGCCATAGAGGAAACGCTGCTTGCCCTCTTCCCAGGCCGCCGCTGAGCGCGGATGCGTGTCACTGAAGCGCGCCTGCTCGCGGTCGAGCAGCTCACCAATGGTCGTTGAATGCGAAGCGCTTCTGCTGGCAGCCATCACAGCGCTTAACTCTCCCTGCCGCGCGATTATTTTGGGGCGCGCGCGTTCCAATCTGGTTCACTATTTGAACCAGCATTTTGTATGTTATAGACTGCAAGGCGGGTCGGCTGCTGTCAAGTTAATTCACACGCGAAGTATCTCGGAGAATCGATAATGAGCACAGTCGGCAAGGCGGTTTCGCTGCTGGAGCTGTTCACGGTGGGTGAACCGGAGATCGGCCTCTCCGACCTCGCCCGCAAGGCCGGTCTCGACAAAGCCACCGCAAGGCGCCTGCTGGTAGCGCTTTCCAACCACCGGCTGATCGAGCAGGAGCCGAAGAGTCGCCGCTACCGGCTGGGCGCCGGCCTGTCGCGGCTGGCCCGCATTCGCGACGCACATTTCCCTTTCGTCCGCGTCGCGGCGCCTGTGGCGCGAGAGCTTTCGCTCGAAACCGGCGAGACCGTGCATCTGTCGGAATTCAGCGCCGGGGCGCTGCTGACCGTCCATGTTGAGCTTTCCACCAAGGCCAACCGCGTCAATGTCGATGTTGGCCAGGTGCTGCCGCTGCACGGCACAGCGTCCGGCGTCGCCTTCCTGGCCGCTTCAAGCCCGGATGTGGTCGGCGCCTATTTCAAAAAGCCGCTGGAGGTGTTCACCCGGCATACGGTGACGCGGCCGGACAAGGTTGTGGAGGCGATACGGCTTGCCGCCACGCGCGGTTACTCTCGCAGCGCACAGGGCTATGAGGAAGGCGTGCACAGCATCGCCGCGGCGATCCTCGGCGCTGACGGCCAGCCGATCGGCACCTTGGCGGTGGCTTCGCCCGTCTCACGCGTCGACGACGCGACCGCAGCCACACAGGGCAGGGCAGCAATCAAGGCAGCACGGTTGATCACGGCGCGTCTCACCGGCGAACCTTAGCCTTGCATCTCCGCGACGGATGCATCGGGCATGCCCTTGCGCCATAATCTCGCAAAATCGGGCGGAACGAGCGGCTGCCCTCCGCCCGGATATCCGCAGAGCGAAGACGCTCGCGCAATGCCGCGAGCGGCTCATATAGCCGGCGGTCAGATTTCTGCTGCCCAAAGATCAGTTTCCGATCGGTTCGACCGGCTGGTCGGAACACGCTCAGGGCGTTGGACGGACTTTCTCGAAAGAGGAACTCGGGGCGACTTCGCTGTACACGGTGGCGAGACGACGCCCGCGAGCAGACATCAGCCGTTGCGGAAGAGGTTTCGAGGCCGCTGCCTGCCGTTCTGAGAAAGCATCTCGACGAACCGTGCAACCTTGGGCGGGCGGAACCGGCCGGCCGGATACACGGCGTGGATGCCGCCGGTAGGCAGCGTCCAGGCAGGCAGAATCGGCACCAGCCGGCCAGCCGCCATATGATCGCCGACAAGAAAATCGGGAAGGATCGACATACCGGCGCCCGCTAGGGTTGCCTCCAGCACGGCCGGGGTGCTGTTGATCGTCATGCCGGGCTTCATGCGGACTGTCCGCAGTTCATGATCCCCCCGGGTAAACCGCCACACCAGCGGCTCCTTCAGCGCGACATTCGCGACAAAGGGGAGGCCGGACAGTTCCTCGGGCTCGCTCGGGGACAAGTCTCCGGCTATGTCGGGCGCGGCGACCAGAAATTGCCGGAATGAGCTGATCCGGCGCGCCTGCAGGCTGGAGTCGGTAAGCCAACCTACGCGAATCGAAAGGTCGACCTGGTTGGCGACCAGATCCATCCTGGCGTCCGAGAGGATGAGATCGACCCGGCATGCCGGATAGATTCGACAGAACTCGGCTGCCAGTGGCGCGACGGTGATCGCGCCGTAATCGTTGGACGCGGTGATCCGCAGTACGCCCAACGGCTGAGCATTGGTCTGGGCAAGTTCGGCGAAGGCCTCTTCTGCCTCGCTCAGGATCATCACGCATCGCGCGTGAAGCTGCCAGCCTGCCTCGGTCGGCTCGACCCTGCGCGTCGTGCGCAGCAGCAGGCTTGTCTTCAATTCCGCTTCAAGCCGCGCAACCTGTTGGCTGACGACTGTCTTGTTGACGCCTAGCCGATCGGCCGCGCGAGTGAACGAGCCCATGTCCACCACGGCCGCGAAGTACGCCAGTCTGTTGAGGTTGATCGCTTCCATGCTCGCCTGCTCCGATTGTGCGCTTATACCTCACATTGAATCCAATTCATCGATATTTATCGTCCAATCGAAACGGTCCATCCTTCTGTGCGTCGGGCAACCGGGTCCGCGCAGGAGGAAAAGCAGAGTGACGATCGAGGCTTTTCCCGCAATGGGCCACGTCTACGAGGCTCGCTTCGGCGACCTCGCCTTCCATCTGCAGTTCGATGCCGAGGCACCTTCATGCGCTTGCCTCCGGAGGCGGCCAAGTTCGCCAAGGCGGAGGCCGTCCGCGACCGGGCGCTGGAAGTTCGGCCAGGGGTGTTCATGGTCTGGACCGAGGTTGCCGGGACGACCGTGGGTCCATGTCGGGGACTGCGAGAACGGTATCGTCCACACCACGATCACTCGGCCCTATCTGAGCTTCCTGAATTTATCCGGCGGCTGGACCCGGCCGACTCGATCTCAATATCGCGCGCACCCCGATTTCTTCAGCGCCATCCAATCCGAGAGGACACCCACATGCTTACGAGGAGACAAGTCATGAAAACCACATTTGCCATCAGCGCCGCTGCCGTCTTCGCCCCTGCCGATATCGGCCGTGCGGCTGGAACCGGACTTGCCTGGAAGCATTTCCCGGCCGGCCCAAACGGTTTTTTCCGCGCCCCCGTCCTGCTTTCCGGCGCCACCGAGGCGCTGCTGATCGACGGCGGCTTCACCTATCCGGACGGCCGCGCGCTGGCCGAAGAGATCAAGGCCAGCGGCAAGAAACTGACCACGATCTATGTCAGCCAGTCGGACCCGGACTACTATTTCGGCCTGAAGCCGGTGCGTGAGGCATTCCCCGAGGCCAAGGTCGTCGCCGCCTCGGACACGGTTGCCGCGATCAAGGCGTCGGTCAAGAAGAAGCTCGATGTATGGGGACCCCAACTGAAGGAGAACGGTCCGCAGACGCTGGCCGACATCGTCCTGCCCGATGCGTTTGACGGTCCGTCACTGACTGTGGATGGTGAGACGGTGGAGTTCGTCGCCGCCGAGGGCCTCGCTAATCGCCGCTATCTCTGGGCGCCCTCGCTGAACGCGGTGTTTGGCGGCGTCCTGGTCTTCGCCGGCGTTCATGTTTGGACCGCCGACACCCCGACCAGGGAATCACGCGCGGTCTGGATTGCCAATCTCGACAAGATCGCAGCGCGCAAACCGACCGTCGTCGTGCCGGGGCACATGACGCCTGAGTCGCCGGTCGACATCTCCGCTGTCGAATACACCAAGACCTATCTTCTGGCCTTCGAGCAGGAACTCGCCAAGGCCGCGGACGCCGCGGCGCTGAAGAGCGCGATGGAGGCCCGCTTCCCAGGCCTCGGCATGGGCGTCGCCCTCGACATCGGCTCGAAGGTCGCGAAGGGCGAGATGAAGTGGGGCTGAGATGAGCGCCAATTCGATCTGATCCGGAGGACCTATGAAGGGTCCTCCGAGGAGAACGGCGGCGATCTGCTCGCCGTGCTCGCGCGTCCGAAGTCGAATAGACCGAGGCGGAACGCCTTCCCTGTGCCGGCATGGACGCCCTGATGAATGTGTCTTCCAGTGCTTGGCCACCGAGCGGACCGGCTATCGCGCCGACGTGCACGGCTATCTCGCCGACGGCGACCGGGTACCGGCCTTTGAAACGGCTCGACCGCAAGATCGGGCCTTTCCGCACGGCAGCGGCATGGGGCCCTTCAGTAACGCGGACACCAGGATGCCGGCCGACTTCGTCCGGCGCGGCGTGAAGCACCTCCGCCGTTGCGGCAAAGATGCTTATCATGTTAAGGATGACGTGGCGCTGCCGCTGCGTCACAATCCCGCGACAAGACGGGAACAACGAGAATGTGGAGGAGACTATGATCGCCCACCACGTGAGCGTCGCCGACGGCGAGGCTTTCCTATCTGCGTCGCGGATGCTGTTCGGCCCGATCACCCAGCGTTTCTCACGCGGCGAGGCGCCGTCGCTGCCGAAGCTCGTTTCCGTGCATCTCGGCTCCTGCCGGCTTTCCGAGATCAAGGCCAAGTCGCATCTGGTCGTCAGCGACCGTACCTTCTGGCGCAGCTTCGATCCCGACGCGATCAAGATCCTGATGCAGCTCAGCGGTCACAGCCGCTTCGAGCAGCAGGAGGTCGCGGTCGATCTCGGCCCACGCGCTGCGATCATCTATGATCCAATGCGCAGCTATTCGCTGCAAAACCTGTCGGATGTTGACCAGCTCATCCTGCAGGTGCCGCGCTCGACCTTCGGCGACGGGACGCTGGCGCGGCTCTCGGCGCCGGTGCCGTTGCCCGGCAACGACGACAGCCTCACCCATATCGTTTCCGGTCTGATGCAGATGGCGATCGGCACCGCTCACAAGCTCGACGAGGCCGGCTGCCGCCGTGTCGGAGAAAGCTTGATACAACTCGTCAACGGACTGATCCAGGCAAAGCCGACGGCGCCGGACTTCCGCCGCTCGCCGCTGGAAGCGCTGCGCGAACGCATCGTCGCCTATATCGACGCCAACCTGGCGCGCTCAAACCTGTCGGCCGAGGACATAGCCCGCCACATGGGCTGCTCCCGCCGCTATCTGCACCGCGCCTTCGAAGGCGAAGGCACCACACTGGAGCGGTTCGTGTGGGATAGGCGGCTGGAGCGCAGCAAGCAGGAGCTGCTGTCGCCCGCCCGCGCCTCAGCCTCCATCTCGGAAATCGCGTTTGCCTGCGGGTTCAATTCGAGCGCACATTTTTCGCGGGCGTTCAGAAGCAAGTATGACGTGGCGCCGAGAGATTTGCGGGAGCGAGTGCGTATGGTGGTGCATTAGGAAGGTGCTGTTAGCCGTACCTTTATCGGATACAGCAAATTGTTTTGCGCCCGTATGAGGCACATTGTATCCTCACCTTCCATAATTTTTCGAGGGCTCTCACTCCCGACTTGCAGCGCTGACGCTTCAACAGGGCTGTACCCAGACCTCAAGCCGTCCGCGCCCTGCCCGCAAAACTCCGCATCAGCCCCTTCGGCAAGAACAGCATCGCCAAGATGATGGTCAGCCCCGAAATCACCGGGTGGTAATCCGGCACTACGATGCGCGCCAGGTCGAAAACCGCGTACATGACGAAGGCGCCGAGGATCGGGCCGAGCAGGGTGCCGGTGCCGCCGACCACCGTCATCATCAGCGGCAAAAGCATCCAGTCGAGGTCGAAGACGGAGTCCGGGCCGACATGGAAGATGTAGTAGGTATAGAGGCTGCCGGCGACGCCGGCGATGAAGGCGCTGCCAGCAAAGGCGGCGACCTTGACCCTCAGCGTATCGATGCCGTTGGCCGAAGCCGCCATCTCGTCGTCGCGCACGGCGATCAGCGCCAGGCCGTAGCGCGAGCGCATCAGCAAGCGGATGGCAAGCGCCGTGCCCACCATCAGGCCGAGCCCGACCAGATAGTGCGGCAAGAGCGTATCGAAGGTGCCGGCGGGCGCCACGACGCCGAAGGCGCCGCCGGTGAAATCACCGCCATTGATGAACATCACCTTGATGATCTCGCCGAAGCCGAGCGTGCCGAGCGCGAAATAGTCGCCGCGCAGCTTTGACAGCAGCGGCAGGCCGATGATGATGGCGGCGACGGCCGCGACCAGCCCGCCCAGCATCATCGTCACCGGGTCGAAATAGTAGATCCGCGGATAGGCGTCATAGAACGTGCCCCAGAGATAATTGCCGCTCCACAGAATGGCGGTGGTGTAGGCGCCGAGCCCGAAGAAGGCATGGTTGCCGAGGCTGATCTGGCCGCCGAAGCCGGCAACGAGGTTCCAGCCTTGCGCCATAGTGGCGTAGATGAAAACGAAGAACAGGAACGAGAAGGCGTAAGAATCGATCGCGCCGGGCAGGAGCGGCACCAGCGCGAGGGCAGCGACCACGGCAATTGCGATCCCAATCCAGAATTGTTCCGGCAAGGCTTTCATCATCATGACGCTCAAGCCTTCTTGTAGGGCCGGCTGAACAGGCCTTCCGGCTTGAACATCAGCACCGCCAGGAACACGCCGTAGGCGATAGCGTTGGTCCAGCCGCCCGAGATGAAATACTGCACATAGGCTTCGATCAGGCCGAGGATGATGCCGCCGGCAAGTGCGCCCGCGACATTGCCGATCCCGCCCAGCGCCAGCGCCACCAGCGCCTTGAGGCTGAAGATGAAGCCGGCGAACGGGTTGAACGGGAAAGTCGTCGCCACCGCGACGCCGGCCGCTCCGGCGAGTCCGATGCCGATCGCGAAGGCGACGGCGTTGACGCGGTGCGGGCTGATGCCCATCAGCGTCGCCGCCTCCATGTCCTCGGAGGCCGCGCGCACCGCCTTACCAACCAATGTCTTGCGCAGGAATAGCACCACCAGGCCGGTACCGGCGAGCGCAATCACGAAGCCCATCGAGCGGGTGAAGGAGGTGCGCACGCCCAAAATCTCGATGCCGCTCGCCGTGTAGGAGGTGACGATGGCCGCGGTGTTGCCGCCCCAGATAACCGTCATCAGGTTCTGGATCAGGAACATCAGACCGACCGCGATCAAGAGTGAGATGTTGCGGTCCTCCGCTGCCGCCGCGCGGCGAAACAGGCCTTGGTAGACCAGCCAGCCGACGACGAGCCCGACGGGCACGACGATCAGCAGCGACGCGAAAGGGTCGATGCCGACGCCGTAGAACAGCGCCCGTACGAAATAGGCGGACAGGATGATCATCGCGCCCTGCGCCAGAAAGATCAGCCGCATGGTGCCGAAGATGAGGCTGAGGCCCACCGCCGCAACGCCGTACATGGCGCCGCCCAGCGCGCCGTTGAGCGACAGCTGCAGCAGGATTTCGGGAGGCGGAATGTTCTGCATCATTGCACCTCCAAGACGCCCATATAGGCCTTCTGGATTTCGGGATCGGCGATGAGCTCGGCACCAGTGCCTTGCATGGCAAGCTCGCCGGTTTTCAGCACGAAGGCATAGTCGGCGACCTTCAGTGCCTGATGGATGTTCTGCTCGACCAGGAGGATGGTGACGCCCTGCTTGTGCAAGGTCTCGATCAGCGCGAACATCTGCTGCACCACGATCGGGCTGAGCCCCAGCGACGGCTCATCGAGGATGAGCAGCGACGGGTCCGACATGGTGGCGCGCGCGATCGCCAGCATCTGCTGCTCGCCGCCGGAGAGCGAACCGGCCTTCTGCCCTGCCCGCTCCTTTAGCCGCGGAAACAGCGTGTAGGCTTTCTCCAGCGACTGCTTGAAGCGCTTCCGCACCTTGGGTTGGAAGGCGCCGAGCTCGAGGTTTTCCAGCACGGTCATCTGCCGGAACAGGCCGCGCCCTTCCGGTACATGCGCGATGCCCATCGCCGCGATCTCCTCCGGCGCCTTGCCGGCCAGCGGCGCGCCGGAGAGGAAGATCTCGCCGCGCTTCGGCTTCAGCAGACCGGAGATGGTCTTCAGCAGCGTCGTCTTGCCCGCGCCGTTGGCGCCGACAATGGCGACGATGCTGCCGGCGTCGACGTGGATCGACACGCCCCACAGCGCTCCGACGTCGCCATAGGCGACTTCCAGATTGGTGACGTCAAGCAGCCGGTTCGCCAAGATAGGCCTCTATCACTTTGCGGTTGGCGACGATCTCGCGCGGCGTGCCGTCGGCGATCTTCTCGCCATGGTCCAGCACGATCACCCGGCTGCATACCTTCATGATGGCATCGACCTTGTGCTCTACCCACAGGATCGAGACCCCCTTGTCTGTGCGCACGCGGCGAATGACATCGACCGTGCGCTGGATCTCGGTCGGGTTCAGCCCCGCCATCGGTTCGTCCAGCAACAGCAGCCCCGGGCTGGAGGCAACGGCTCGCGCGATCTCCAGCAGCCGCCGGTCGGACAACGTCATATGCGCGGTGCGGACATCGCGCTTGGCGGTCAACCCGACCAGTTCAAGTGCCTCCTCGGCGGCTGCCGTCGCATGCTTGACGCGGCCGCCCGAGCCATAGACGGCACCTACCATGATGTTCTCGAAGGCCGTCATGGTCAGGAACGTGCGCACCAGCTGGAAGGTGCGGGCAATGCCGAGCCGGCAGATGCGATGCGGGGCCGTGCCGGTGATGTCCTCGCCACGGAAGCGGATACGGCCCTGGGTTGGGGTGTAGAGCGCGGTAATTACGTTGAACAGTGTCGACTTGCCGGCGCCGTTGGGACCGATCAGCCCGATCAGCTCATTGGCTCCGACGGCGATGTCGATGTTGTTGAGCACGACAAGCCCGCCGAACCGCTTCTGGATCGCCTCGAGGCGAAGCAAGGTTTCGTCAGGCTGCATCGTGTGTTTCCGTTTCTCGAGGGGAAGCTATCCGCGCAATCTATCGAGGTCAGCGCCGCCCTCATCGCCCTGCCGGCCTTCTCCCCGAGTAGGACGGGGAGAAGGGCAGGCGGCAACGTCGGAGCCCGTGCCCTCGCCGCTCAGCGCTTGTCCCAGGCCGGCGCCGGCTTGTAGGTCCAGTTGCCATTCGGGAAGATCAGCTGGTGCTTGCCTTGCCACCATTGCGTGGCAACGCTGGGGATCAGCGCAAAGCCGGTCTGGTCGAATTTGAGATCGCCGACGACGGTGTCCTTGAATTCCTGGTTGAAGACCGCGTCATGCAGCGCGGCGGCATCGGTGGTTCCCGCCTTTTCGATCGCCTGCGCCAGCACCTGCGCATTAGCGTAGAAGGCGCCGACTGTGACGGAGTCCTTCTTGAATTCGGCCTCGTAGCGATCGCCGAGTTCCTTGGCGCCGCGATAGGGATAGCTCGACGACCAGAAACCGTCGGTCATGATGTAGTCCGAATCCGCTCCGAGCGCTTCGTGGAACTCGCCCGTCCAGGTGCCCTTCCAGCCATGCAGATAAGGCACGGAGAAGCCGAGCTCCTTCATCTGGCGCAGCAGCGTCACCGTGTCGGCCGGCGAGCCGAACACCAGCATGGCGTCGACATTGGCGGCCTTGAGCTTGGTGATCAGCGCCGAATAGTCGGTGGCCCCGATCGCCCAGGGATCGTCGACCGCGAAAGTGTAGCCATATTTCTTGGCCGCCGCCTCGAAGGCGCCGCCAAAGCCCTTGCCGTCGGGCGAATCCTCGGTGACAAGTGCCGGGTTCTTCGGCTTCTCATTGGCCGGCAGCTTGTTCCAGATCTCGAATGGCACCTCGGCGCCCGGCCCCGGGTGGAAGAAGAAGAGGGCCGAGTATTTGAGCTTCAACGGCTGCCACTCGAACGGGAACGCCGTCGTGATCATGTAGAACTTCTTGTATTTCTCGGCGACGATGGCACCGGCGATGTTCATCGGCCCGGAATGGGTCGATAGCAGCGCGTCGACCTTCTGCACCTTGATGAGGTTTTCCAGCGCCGAGGCGACCTTGCCTTCCGAGCTTTCGTCGTCGGCGACGACGAGGCGCACCGGCAGCTTCTTGCCGGCCGACTTGAGCATGATGCCGCCGGCCTTGTTGATGTCGGCCACCGCTTGCTCATAGGCCCATTTCTGCTCCTTGCCGTCGCCGGCCAGCGGCCCGGTCAAGGAGATCGGAGCGCCGATGACGATCTCGTCGCCGGCGGCATTCGCGACTCCTGTGCCGCCGGCCGCAAGTGCGGTCGACAGCACCAGGCCCGCCAGCATTGCCTTCAGATTGTTTCCCATTGCATCCTCCCAGGTTGTTTCATCGGCCGGACGCATCGGCGCCCGCCCGCATGCCTCAGACCGTCGCTGCCGCGACCAGCCTGGTATCGGTGAACTGCTCGAAACTCACGGCTTTACCGTCGTCCATCTCCCAGACATGGACGACGCGCGCCGACATTTGCTTGCCGGTCTTCCTGTAGGTGCCCGAATAGGTGCCGATGCCGACGATGGTGGCGCCGCCGTCGACCAGTCTTTCGAGCTTCAGCGTGTAGCCGTCCCACTCCTCGCCGATGCGCTTGAAGACCCCCGCTATGATGGCGTCGGGGCCGACATAGGTGCCGGCATAGGGGAAGCCCGCCATTTCGGTCCAGGCGGTGCGGCTGGTGATTGGCGCCATCATCGCAGATAGGTCCTTGGCATCGGAACCGGCGTAATGGGCCTTGATCGCTTCGTAGTTCTTGTTCATCGCGTTCTCCCGCGCGGTCAGACCGGCGCCTTGCCTTCGTCGTAGACGGTTCTGGATTTCTTCTCGATGTGAGCGCCGGCCGGCTTGTTCTCGACCTTGCCCAGGCTGGTCACGCCGAGGAATTTCCCGGTCGAGCGCATGACGTCCCAATTGTAGAAGAACAGCGAGGCGACCGGGATGATGAACTCGCGGAAGCCGAACACATATTGGTTGTCGGCAAACTTCCAGGTGGTCGCCAGGTCGACGTCGCCATGGCCACGCTGGATGCCGACGAGGTTCTGCCAGGCATAGCGCTCGGAGCTCAGATAGATGTGCTCGTAGACGTGGTTGGGGCTGTATGTGTAGTGCGCGGTGAGCCCGATCAGGTCCCGGGTCGGCGCCGGCTTGATACCGGTCGGCGCGTTGCTGGGATCCCCGAGCACGCCGGCCGACCAGGTCTGCGCGACGCGCGGCTCGCCGGGCGCTTCGCCTGCTTCACGCACCCGTTCGCGCACCGACAGCACGCGGCGCGTGCTGGTGTTGACGATGTAGGCCTCATCCTCGGTCGGCCGGGCGGCGAAAGTCATGTTGATGAAGAACACGTTGGCGGCGACTTCGAGCGCCTCGTACCAGTCCGCGCCGGCCTCGCTGCCCTCGCTCCACGCCACCGTGTCGGGCGACGTGAAGGCAAGGTCGATTGTGCGCCCCGTGTCGAGCGTGATCTTGAAGGTCTGGCCGCGCAACGCTGATGTCGTCGCCAGCCGGTTGGTGGCGATGCCGGCGGCGAAATCGTCGAAATGCTTCCAGTCCGCCGGCCTGTTCTGGTCGTTCATCGCACTCTCCCAATCAATCGACAAAAGCTAATGTCGGCAGGTCGACGACGGTGGCGCCGCCATCGACGGTCAGGATCGAACCGTTCATCATGGCCGCCTCGCTCGAAGCGACGAAGCAGACGACGTTGGAAACCTCTTCCGGTGTCGCCGGCCGGCCGAGCGGGACGTCCCTGGTCACCAGCCGGTAGGCATCGTCGATCGAGCCAAGTCCGTGCTTCTCGACGATCACCGCCATCTGTTCGTCGGCCATGTCGGTCGAGACCCAACCCGGGCAGATGATGTTGGTGCGCACGCCCTTGCGGCCATAGTCGCGCGCCAGCGATTTGCCGAAGCCGATGCAGGCATGCTTCATGGTGACGTAGCCGGCGGCGTCCGGGCCGGCAAACAGGCCGGCGATCGAGGCAACGACGACGATGTTGCCCTTCCGCGCGATCAGGTCCGGCAGGCATTCGCGGGCGCAGACGAAAGCGGTGTCGAGATTGGTGCGCGTCGCCAGGCTCCAGGTTTCGTCGCTCATCGAAATCGTCGGGCCGACACCATGGCCGCCGGCATTGGCGACGAGGATGTCGACCGGTCCGATTTTTTCATGCACTTCGGCAAGCGCCGCACGCACCGCCTTCGGATCGGCGGCATCGCCCTGCACCACCAGACCGCCAATATCCTTGGTCACAGCTTCCAGCGGCTCGCGCCGCCGGCCCATCAGGACCACCTTGGCGCCGTCGGCCGCCATGCGCCTGGCCACCGCCGCGCCGATCCCGGTGCCGCCGCCGGTAATGAAAGCCGTCTTTCCCGAAAATCGCATTGTTCCATCCCGATTGGTAAGCGCGCCGGCTATGTGCCGATCTTCGCTGGGAATAATGCGGCACCGGCCAATCTGCGTCTTGTCCGAGCGAGAACTTTGTTTTGACTGAGTGCGCACTTTGCGCCCTGTCCGATGAAGTGCCGCGCGACCTTGCGCGCGGCACTCGCTCGCCGGATTACTTTTTCACCGCTTCCAAATCCATGACGATGTCGACATCCGGTCCAAGGCCGAAGCCGGCCGCGGCCTTGGCCATCGGGAAGTCGGCCGTACTGACCTTGCCTGTGGCGCTGAACGCCGCCTTGGTCAGCGTCGCATCCCACGGCGCCGGCGCCTCGTTGATCAGCGTCACGTCGAGGGTGATCTCTTTGGACACACCGCTGATGGTGAGATTGCCGGTGACCTTGCCGGTCTTGTCGCTGACCTTCTCTACCTTGGTGCTTTCGAAGGAGATCGCCGGGAATTCGGCGGCGTTGAAGAAGTCGGGGCCTTTCAAATCGCTGTCGCGCTGGTCATAGGCGGTGTGCACCGAGCCGACATCGATCTCGGCCTTGACGCTGCTTTTCGATGGATCGGCCTTGTCCATCACGATGGCGCCCTTCACCGCATCGAACTGGCCATGCGCGATGCCGTAGATGCCGTGCTTTATGGTGAAGGTGATCCAGGCGTGCTGGCCGTCGATCTCGTAAGTGTCGGCATGTGCTGCCGATGCGAATGCGCACACCGAGGCAAAGGCCAACGCGGCCGTCAGTTTTCTCATCGTCACGTAACTCTCCCCATTGTTGGTTGTCGTTCTTTGGCTCAGGAAAAGCCGAGGGCGGCTCCATGCGGCGCCCATAGGATCGCCGTCAGGATGGCCAATATCGCCGGTGTGGCGATCAGCAGACCGGCAATCGGCGGCCGCAACGGCCGGACGCCGGGAACAAGGCCCCGCAGCGGACCGGGCATCAGCATGGCCACGATCAGCGGCAAGGATGAAAGCACCAGCGCGACCGGATTAGCCTTCGGCGCCAGCAGCGCGACCTGGATCTGCACGGTGGCTGCGGCGTAGATAAGCAGCAGTTCAGTGCCCTTGCTCCAGGCAACGGCGGAGCCTCCGCGCAGCACTGTGATGTACTGGACAAGACACCAGCCGCCGGCGAGCGCGGCAAGCGATCCCAGCAATTGCCCGGTGACGATCGAGGCGCCAAGCACCGAGATGATGGCGCCGGCCAGGCAAAAAGCGAGCATCGCCGCCGGCACCAGGAACGGCGCTTCGGCGGACGACGATGGCGAGGACCGCGCCGACAGCAGCATCGCGGCGCCGACGATCGCCAACAGGCCGGCGATGAGGGCGGCGACCATCTGCAGGTCGAGTGAACCGCCGGCCAGGCGGCGCCAGCCAAGCCACAGCAAGGCTACCGCAAGCGCGGCGGCGACAAGCTTGCCCGCAACGGCAGCGCCCAACAGGCGTTCGGGCAACAGGCCCACGACGATGCCGCCAGAGGCGAGATAGATCAGCTTCTGGCTGGCGGCGACCGGCGGCACCACAGGCGGCCCGAGCGTGTCCCAATAGAAGAACAAAATCAAAGCGGCCCACAGCAGAGAAAGCACTGATCCCGGCAGTGCGACCCTTGCCAACAGCGCCATCACCGTGCCGAGCGCGAGTGGCAGCGCAGCAGTGGTGACCATCGGATTGCCCAGCAACGCACTCAATCGTCGACACCTCTTTGACAACCGGGAAGCCTGCGCAAAACACGCTGCTCGATGCGACTTTGATCTAGGCCAGTCGACTGCGGGGCGTCTTGTCCAAGCGGGAACTTTGTTTTGACTGAGCGTGCACTGGCACCATCAGCCGCTTGAAGCCAGCCGACACGCTCCATAACCCTGATGCAACGTGTTCACCAGCAATCGAGGAGGATGGCGTGAACGAGAGAACCGTGCCGCCGATCAGCACTGCTGCCGCCGCTTTCCTGGCGCGTCCGCACCGGCCCTTCATCAATGGACGCTTTGTTGACGGCTTGGCGGGAAATGGCCTCGCTGTCGATGATTCCGCCTCCGGCGAGATCGTCGCGCATGTGCCCGAGAGCGGTCCCGAACTGGTCGACCAGGCGGTGCGTGCTGCGCGTGCAGCCCTTGAAGGCCCGTGGGCCTCAATGCGGCCGGTCGACCGCCAGAACCTGATGCTGAAGCTCGCCGACGCCATCGAGGCCGATGCCGATCTCTTGGCCGAGATCGAAAGCATCGAGAACGGCAAGTCGCTAGGTGTCGCCCGCATGCTTAGCGCCGGCGGCAGCGTCGACTGGCTGCGCTATTATGCCGGGTGGGCGACCAAGATCGAGGGCTCGACCTTCCAGGTGTCCATTCCGGTGCCGCCTGGCGCCAGGCATCAAGCGATGACCATAATGGAACCGGTCGGCGTCGTCGGCGCCATCGTGCCGTGGAATTTCCCGTTGCTGATCGGCATGTGGAAGATCGCGCCGGCGCTCGCCTGCGGCTGCACCGTGGTGTTGAAGCCGCCGCAGGAGACGCCGCTCGGCCTGCTCAGGCTCGCAGAACTGATCAAGGCGTCAGGCTTCCCGCCCGGCGTCATCAACATCGTGACCGGCAGCGGCAGCGTCACCGGCGAGGCGCTGATCCGTCATCCCGGCATCGACAAATTGACCTTCACCGGTTCGACGGAAGTGGGAAAACGCGTCGGCCACGCGGCCGTCGACCATGTCGCCCGCTTCACGCTGGAGCTCGGGTCGAAATCGCCGATGATCCTGCTTGCCGACATGGAAGAGGGCATTGAGCCCCTGGTCGCCGGGCTCGGCATGTTTTTCAACCAGGGCCAGGTCTGCACCTCGGCCTCGCGGCTGCTGATCGAAAAGTCTATCTACGAACGCACGCTGGCGCGGCTGGCCGAGATCGCCGATGGCATGACACTGGGCGCCGGCCGCGATGCCGAAGCCCAGATCAACCCACTGGTCTCGGCCAAGCATCGAAGGAGCGTCGAGGGCTTTGTCGAGCGCGGCCTGGCGGCCGGCGGCGAACGTGTCAGCGGTGCGCGGCCGGTGCCGGCCAGGGGCCACTATGTCGCGCCGACCATCCTGCACAATATCAGGCCCGACATGGAGATCGCGCGTGAGGAGGTGTTCGGTCCGGTGGTGGCGGCGATGCCTGTCGCCGATCTCGACGAGGCGATCCATATCGCCAACGACACGCGCTATGGCCTGTCGGCCTCGATCTGGACCCGCGACATGGGCAAGGCGATGACCGCCGTCCACGGCCTCAAGGCCGGCACGGTGTGGGTCAATTCGCATAACACGCTGGACCCTGCGGCACCCTTCGGCGGCTTCAAGCAGTCCGGCATCGGCCGCGAACACGGCCGCGCGGCGATCGACGGCTATCTCGAGACCAAGACCGTCATCATGCGCTACGCCTGACGCCATGAACGCTGCGTACGACTACATCATCGCCGGCGCCGGCTCGGCCGGCTGCACGCTGGCCAACCGCTTGGTCAATACCGGCAAGCGCGTGTTGATCGTCGAAGCCGGGCCGGCCGACAATTCGCGCTTCATCGACATGCCCGCCACCTTCGCCAAGGTGATCGGCACGGCGCGCAGCTGGATCTACGAATCCGATCCCGAACCCAGCGTCGGCGGCCGCCGGCTACCGGTGCCGCAGGGCCGCACGCTGGGCGGCGGGTCGTCGATCAATGCCATGCTCTATGTCAGGGGCCAGCCGCAGGACTATGATGACTGGCGCGACCTTGGCTGTCCCGGCTGGGGCTGGGACGAGGTGCTGCCGGTGTTCAGGCGGCTGGAGCGCAACGAGCGGCTGGCCGGCGATCGCCACGGCACCACCGGACCGCTGCCCGTCTCCGATCCCCGCCATCGCCATCCGCTGTCTCTGGCCTATGTCAGGGCCGCGCAACAGGCCGGCTATCCCTTCAATGACGACTTCAACGGGGACAGGCAGGAAGGCGTCGGCTTTTACCAGACGACGACCGCGAATGGCGAAAGACAATCGGCGGCAAAGGTGTTCCTGAAGCCGTTGGCAGGCAATGCCAACCTCACCGTCGTCACCGATGCGCTTGTCACCGGCGTGACATTGGAAAACGGTGCGGCAAGCGGCCTCGCCTACACCACATCGGACGGACAGACCCATACAGCGACGGCGGAAGCCGAAGTGATCCTCACATCAGGCGCGCTGGCGACGCCGAAGCTGATGATGCTGTCGGGACTGGGGCCAGCCGAACATCTGACCGCGCTGGGCATTCCCGTCATCCGCGACATGCCCGCGGTCGGCCGCGACCTGCAGGATCACGTCGCGGCTCCCGTCTATGCGCTGACGCGCCAGCCGATCTCGCTGCTTGGTGAGGACCGTGGCCTGCGGGCGCTGCGCCACGGCCTGCAGTACCTCATGTTCCGCACCGGCCTGCTCACCTCGAATGTGGTCGAGAGCGGCGGCTTCTTCGACGCCGATGGCGATGGCCGTCCCGATATCCAGTTCCACGTCCTGCCGGTGATGATCGAGAGCGCCGAACACGGCTCGATCGAGCGGCACGGCATGGAGATCAATCCTTGTGTGCTCAGGCCGAAGTCGCGCGGCACGGTCAGGCTGCGCTCGCGCGATGCGGCCGATCCGATCCGCTTCACCACCGGCTTCCTGTCCGATCCGGACGATCTCGCCTTGCTGCTGGCCGGCATGAAGATCGCCCGCACCATCCTGCGCCAGCCGGCGCTGCAGGCCATGGTGGCGGAGGAGCTTTCGCCGGGCGCGGCCGCGGATCTTCCTGACCAGGCGATCGTCGGCCACATCCTCGAACACGCCAAGACGGTCTACCACCCATCGGGAACCTGCCGGATGGGCAATGACGACAGTGCCGTGGTCGATCCGCGGTTGCGCGTCCGCGGCGTGCCGCGCCTGCGGATCTGCGATGCCTCGGTCATGCCCAGGCTCATCAGTGGCAACACCAACGCGCCGGTGATCATGATCGCCGACCGCTGTGCCGATTTCATCCTCGGCAGCGCTTAGCGAGAAACGGTCAGCCGAGAGAAATCCAGGCCGTTTTGAGATCGGTGTATTTGTCCAGCGCATGCATCGACTTGTCGCGACCGAAGCCGGACTGCTTGACGCCGCCGAGCGGCACGGTGATGTCGGCGCCGCCATAGGTGTTGACGTGGACGACGCCGGCATTGATGTTGCGCACCATACGATGCGCCGTGGAGAGGTTGGCGGTCCACACCGCCGAGGCAAGGCCATAGACCGTCGAATTGGCAAGCCGCACCGCCTCTTCCTCGGTCTCGAAGCGCATCACGCCGAGCACCGGCCCAAACACCTCCTCGCGAGCGAGTTGCATCTCTTGCGTCACGTTCTCGAAGATCGTCGGCGCCATGTAGCTGCCGCCGGTTTCGGCCAGGATCCGTCCGCCGCCGGTGACCAGACGGGCGCCTTCAGCTGTCGCCCGTTCGACGAAGCCGAGATTCTTGTCCAGCTGCTCGGCGCTTGATACCGCACCGACGTCGCTCGTCAGATTGAGCGGATCGCCGACCTTCAGCCGCGTGGTCGCTGCGAGGAGCTCGTCCATGAAGCGGTCGTAGACCGACGCCTGGACGAGCAGGCGCGAGCCGGCAACGCAGACCTGGCCGGAATTGCGAAAAATGCCGTTGGCCGAGACGATTGCGGCCTGTTTCAGGTCCGGGGCGTCGGCAAAGACGATGTTGGGCGACTTGCCGCCGAGTTCGAGGAAGACGCGCTTCAGATTGGAACGCGCCGCATACTCAAGCAGATGCCGGCCGACCGGCCCCGAGCCGGTGAAGGCTATGGCGTCGACATCCATGTGCAGGCCGAGCGCCTCGCCGGCAACCGCGCCACGGCCGGTAACGACGTTAAACACACCGGCGGGAAGCCCGGCTTCGGCAGCGAGCTCAGCCAGCCGCAGAAGCGTCAGCGAAGCGACCTCGGGCGGCTTGACGACGATGGAATTGCCGGCAGCCAGCGCCGGCGCGATCTTCCAGGCGCCGATCATCAATGGGAAATTCCAGGGTACGATGACGCCGACAACGCCGAGCGGCTCCTTGTGGATCAGCCCGAGCACATTCTCGGCCGTCGGCGCGATCTCGCCATAGACCTTGTCGATAGCCTCCGCGTAGTAGCGGATGGTGCCCGCGGCCGATAACGGCTCGGCCTTGTAGGCCATGCCGATCTCGGTGCCGTTGTCGCGGACGCCAAGCACCGCCAGTTCATCGACATGCTTTTCGACCAGCTCGGCTAACTTCGTCAGAATCTTCTTGCGGAAGGCGGGGGCGGCGCGCGACCACGAGCCCTTCTCAAACGCCTTGCGCGCCGACGCCACGGCGCGATCGACATCGACGGCGTTGCCGTCGGCGATGCTGGCGAACGGGCGGCCATCGATCGGCGAGATCACGGGCAGCGTGGCGCCACTTGCACCTGCGGTCTGCGCACCATCGATGAAGAGGTTTCGCACGCCGACCTCGGCCTTGCGCAGCATATCGATGGTGTTCTGGTTGATCATTGGGTACCGGCTCCGAAGGCGACATGCAGGGTGGTTGGCGCGCGAAATTCCCAGCCCCGGAACACCGGTTCCTTGCCTGGCACCAGCCGCAGATCCGGAAACCGTTCCAGCAGAAGCCTTACCGCGAGGCACATCTGCTCGCGCGCAAAAAACCGACCCGAACAGAAGTGATGGCCAAAGCCGAAGGCAGCGTGGTTGCCTTCATCACGAAGGATGTCGAAACGGTCGGGATCGGAGAACCGGATTTCGTCGCGGCTGGCCGAGGAGACGAGCGCGGCGACTGGCGCGCCCGCCGGGATCGTCACGCCGCCGAGCTCGACCGCGCGCGTCGTCTGGCGCGTCTGCGTGCCGATCGGCGCGACCCATCGCAGACCCTCGTCGACCGCCTTCGGCACCAAGGTTTCCAGATCGTCCAGCACCTGCCGCATCTGCTCGGGATGCGAAAGCAGGCCGGCAAGTATGGAGCCGGCGCCATGGCCGGGCTCCTGCATGCCACCGAGCAGGATGACCTTGATGCTCGGCATCACGAAGTCGATGGCGCGGGTCGCACCCTGCGGCATGCCGTCATGCAGTATGTGCGACAGGGCGGAGTCGTCAGGCGCGTGGACAAGCCTCTCCAGCGTCGGCAGGATGGCGGCGCCAACCTCGGCGCTGATCGCATCGGCGATTTCCTGGCGCTTCGGATCGTTCTCGAAATTGATGGCGCCCTGGGCAAGGCCATAGAACCAGCGCCGCAAGGTCGGCATGTCGATGTCGGCCAGCCCGAGCGAGCGCGCCAGGCTGAGCGTCGACACCGGCTCGAAATACTCGGCCATCAGTTCCGCCGCACCCTGCTCGGCGATCCGGTCGAGATAGGGTCCGGCGATCGAGCGCACGAGATCCCCGGCATAGGAAGCGACGGTGCGCGGCCGGTATTTCGGGTCGACGCCCTGGCGCAGATCCTTGTGGACGTCTCCGTCGGTGGTCAGGATGGTCGGCTTGCCGAAGGAGCGTTCGACCGGGGATGTCCCGACAACCGCGGAGAAGATGTCGGGCGACTTCGCGACCGTTTCGACATCCTTCCAGCGGATGACGAACCAGAGGTTGACCGCCGGCACGAAAGCGACCGGCGCGTTGCGCCTCAGTTCAGCATAGATCGGATACGGATCGGCTTCCAGCGCCTCAACGGTGATGCTCTCGGCAAAGCTCAACGCCGCTACTCCCCTAGGGTGAAGAAGGGGGCGGCGTCATGCGCCGCCCCTCTTGATCTCAGTCCTTCAAAGGCTGTCCAAGCTCGGCGAAGGCCACCGGATCCCGGCTCTTCAACGCGCTCGCCAGCACAAGGCCAACCACGGCCGCGATCAGCACCAGCGCCGGCAGGAACACGCCGAGGAACCCGCCAGCACCGGACAGGCCGCCGAAATTGATGACGATCAGGTAGATGATGATGACGAAGGCGATGAAGGTCAGCCCCGGCAGGATTGTGGTCTTCACCGCGTTCTCCTGACTGGACGGGTTGGCACGGAAGAACATCACGACGGCGAGCGAGGCCACCGCCATCATCACGATGACGCCGAGAGTGGCAACGTTGGTCAGCCACGAAAACAGCGCCAGCACCGGGTCAAGGCCAAGCACGGCGAAGAGCCCGACGACGACAGCGGCAAGCACGCTCTGGATGACCGAGGCGACATGCGGGCTCTGGTGCGTCGAATGGGTCACGCCGATGGTCCGCGGCAGGAGCTTCTCGCGGCCGGAAACATAGATGTAGCGGGCGACCGCATTGTGGAACGCCAGTACGCCGGCAAACAGGCTCGACACGAACAGGATGCTCATGGCGTGCGAGAGCATCGTTCCGGCGTAGCGGTCGGACAGGCCGAACAGGAACGTGGTCGGATCCTGAAGCCCCTGCAGCGCCGGCAGCAGCTTGTCAACGCCGGCACCGACCGCCATCAGCCATGCGGTGACCATGTAGAAGACGCCGATCAGGATGACGGAGAAATATGTCGCCCGCGGAATGGTGACCTTGGGGTCGCGCGCCTCCTCGGCATAGATCGTCGTTGCCTCGAAGCCGATGAACGCGGCAAAGCAGAACAGGATGGCGATCGCCGGCGCGCCGCTGGTGATCTGGCTCCAACTGAACGGCGCCGCTGACAGTCCACTATCGCCTCCGGTCTTGACGATCGCCATGTCGAGGATCAGCACCACGACGTATTCGGCAAGCACCAGAACGGTCAGGATCTTGGCCGACAGGTCGACCTGCCTGTAGCCGAGCACGGCGACGATGGCGATGGCGACGAAACTCCACGCCCACCAGGGCAAGTTGATGCCCCAGCCGGCGAACAGCCCGGCGGTCGCGGCACCGAGAAGGCCCATGACGCCGATCTGCATGGCATTGTAGGACAGGATTGCGATCAGCGCCGTGGCGCCGCCGGCGAGACCGCCGAGCCCGCGCGCCGCATACGCATAGAAGGCGCCTGCATTGCCGACATGGCGCGACATGGCGACATAGCCGACCGCGAACAACAGCAGCAGCAGCGTCACGATCAGATAGGTGCCGGCAAAGCCCGCGCCATTGCCCATCAGCATGCCGAGCGGCGTGCCGCCAGCCACAGCCGTCAGAGGCGCCGCTGCCGAGATCACCATGAAGGTGATGGCGCCAACGCCAAGGCTGTTCTTCCTCAGCCGGTTCGCTTCGCCGGCTTCAATTGTCGTCATCTTTCCCTCCAATTCCGCGCTGCGGAAGCCAAGTGTCCCTGAAATGTCGAGGCCCTGTTTCGGGCCGCCTTGTCGTTTCATTATTTGCAACGACATTTCGAATATAGACTTGCAAAGGAACCGGCTTCCTGTCAAGTTAATTCGCACGTTAAGTATCAGATGGAGGATCAGATACGCATGGGTACGGTGAGCAAGGCCATCACGCTGCTGGAAATGCTCGGTCGCGGCGAGCCCGAGACGGCGTTGGCTGACCTCGCCCGGCGCGCCGGCCATGACAAGGCAACAACGCGCCGGCTGCTGGTCTCCCTGATAGCGCATGGGCTGGTCGAGCAGGATGAAGCCACGCGTCTTTACCGGCTGGGCGCCGGTGTCGCGCGGCTGGCGCTGATGCGCGAAGCCCAGTTCCCCTTCCTGCGCATGGCGGTGCCGGTGGTCGAGGCGCTGGCGGCGGAAACCAATGAGACGGTGCACCTGTCGGAATATTCGAAGCGCGGCCTGATCACAGTCCATGTCGTCGAATCGACCAGGGCCAATCGCGTCAGCGTGCAACTCGGCGAGGTGCTGCCGATGCATGCGACGGCTTCTGGCATTGCGTTCCTGGCGTTCACGGAAGAGCGTATCCGAGACGCTGTTCTGGCCGGACCGCTGCCGGCCTTCACGCCCCACACAATAGGCGACGCGAAAACACTTGCCGAGCATGTCGCCGCCGCCCGCGCGCGCGGGCACTCGACCGGCTCGCAAGGCTTCGAGGAGGGCGTGCTCAGCGTCGCGGCGCCGACCCTCGGCGCCGACGGTTTTGCCATTGGCATCATCGCCGTCGCGGCGCCTAAGGTGCGGGTCCAGAAGGGCGAGATCGAGCGCTATGGCGCCAGTGTGGCGGCGGCTGCGCGCGTTATCAGCGAGCGGCTTTTCGGACGGCAGGGCCAGCCGGGCCTCAAGCGAGCATGACAACAAATACCCCTGCAAGGAGATTGACTGTGGAGGAGACACGCCGAATCCTGGTTATAGGCACCGGTGACACTAAGGCCGACGAATTGCTCTTCATGCGCGAGCGCATCGAGGCGGTCGGCGGTGTCGCCGTGATGATGGATGTGAGCGTGCTCGGCGATCCGCCCTACCAGCCGGCGCATGACAAGCATGCGGTGGGTCAAGCTGCCGACACGACCATCGAGGCGATCATCGCCAGCGGCGACGAGAATTCGGCGATGACGCTGATGGCGCTCGGCGCCTCGCGGCTTGCCCGCGCGCTCTGCGACAAGGGCGAAATCGACGGCTTCATCGCGCTCGGCGGCTCGATGGGCACAGACCTTGCCCTCGATGTCGCGCTGGCGCTGCCGCTCGGCGTGCCGAAATTCGTCATCTCGACCATTGCCTATTCACATCTGCTGCCACCAGAACGGATCGCCACAGACCTGATGATGATCCTGTGGGCGGGCGGTCTCTATGGCCTCAACAGTGCCTGCAAGGCGGTGCTGTCGCAGGCCTGCGGAGCGGTGGTGGGTGCCGCGCGCGCCGTCGTTAAGCCGGACGCGACGCGGCCCAGGATAGGCATGAGTTCGCTGGGAAAAAGCTGCCTGCACTATATGGTGACGCTGAAGCCGGAGCTGGAGAAGCGCGGCTATGAAGTCATCGTCTTCCACACCACCGGCATGGGCGGCCGGGCGCTTGAGGCGATCGCCGCGCAACGCGGCTTCGTCGCGGTGATGGATTTCAGCCTTCAGGAACTCGCCAACCAGCTGACCGGCTCGGTGGTGAATTCGGGCTCCGACCGGCTGGAAAATGCTGGTCGGCAAGGCATCCCTCAGATCGTGGCACCTGGCGCCGTCGACATGGTGGATTTTCCGACCTGGCAAGCAGTGCCTGCCCGTTTCTTCGAACGGCCGTACCATGCGCACAACCGCCTGCTCGCCTCGGTGACATCAGACGGCGAAACCCGCCAGGAGATCGCGCGCGCCATCGGCGAGAAGCTCGCCGCCGCAACCGGGCCGACCGCCTTCATCCTGCCGGCAGGCGGCATCCAGCAATGGGACCAGGAGGGCGAGCCGCTGCACGAACCGGAGGCGCTGTCGGCCTTTGTCAAGGAGATGCGCTCGAGCGTGCCCGGCAATGCCGAGTTGCACGAGATATCAGGGCACATCAACGACGCCGCCTTCAGCGCCAAGGCACTGGAGATCTTCGACCGCTGGGTCGCCGAAGGCATTGTGCCGCTGGGCGCGCCGGAAGGAACTCAAGCTGCATGAGCGGGCCATCGCCAAAGGCGCTGGTGCTTGATTTCGGCGGCGTCGTCACCCGCACGCTGTTCGAAACGCACGCGTTGACCGAACGCGCATTGGACTTGACGCCCGGCATGCTCGGCTGGCGCGGGCCGTTCGATCCGGCATCCGACCCGCTGTGGCGTTCCATGCAAGCCGACGAGATCAGCGAGCGCGACTACTGGAAGACGCGCACGCGTGAAGTCGGCCGTCTCGTCGGCGAGGACTGGGACGACATGTCGACTTTCGTGCAGCGGGCGCGCGGCGCCGACCCGCAAGCGGTGGTGCGGCCAGAGGCGGAACGAGCGATCCGTGCGGCGCATGAAGCTGGCATCCGGCTCGCCATCCTCTCCAACGAGCTCGACTTGTTCTACGGCAACAGCTTTCGCGAGCGCCTGCCGCTGCTGTCGCTGTTCGAGACCATCATCGACGCCACCTACACGCACATCCTGAAACCCGATCCGCGCGCTTATGCGATGGTGAGCGAAGCACTGCACTTGCCGCCCGCGGCTTGCGTCTTCGTCGACGACCAGAAGCGTAACGTCGACGGCGCGGTCGCCGCCGGCATGCTGGCCGTGCATTTCGACGTCGCCCAACCGGGGCAAGGCTATGCAGCGGCGCTCGGCCATTTCGGCGTTGCGGCCTAAGAATTCAAGAAACGGAGTTCCCACCGATGCGCGACATCAACTTCCTCACCGAGAACAACGCCAAGCCGATCTGGCATCCGATGGCGCATCCGGCCGAGATGCGCGCGACGCCGCCAAAGATCATCATGAAGGGCGAAGGCGTCTCGGTCACCGATGCCGAAGGCCGCACCGTCCTCGATGCAGTCGGGGGCCTGTGGAACGTCAACCTCGGCTACAGCTGCGATCCGATCAAGAAGGCGATCGCAGCACAACTCGACGCCTTGCCCTATTATTCCGGCTTTCGCGGCACCTCGACCGGACCGTCGATCGAGCTTGCCTATGAGCTGTGCGACTGGTTCGCTCCCGAGGGCATGGTACGGACCTTCTTCACCTCCGGCGGCTCGGACTCGGTCGAGACGGCACTGCGGCTGTCGCGGCAATACTGGAAGATCAGGGGCCAGGGCGACCGGACGAAGTTCCTGGCGCTGAAGAAGGGCTATCACGGAACGCATTTCGGCGGCGCCTCGGTCAACGGCAATGCCAATTTCCGGCGCAACTACGAGCCGCTTTTGCCCGGCGTCTTCCACACACCGGCGCCATGGACCTACCGCAATCCGTTCGACGAGACCGATCCGGCGAAGCTGGCGAAACTCTGCGCGCGGGCGATCGAAGACGAGATCGCCTTCCAGGGCGCCGACACGATCGCCGCCTTCATCATGGAGCCAGTGCTCGGCGCCGGCGGTGTGATCGTTCCGCATGAGAGCTTCATGCCGATGGTGCGGGCGATCTGCGACCGTCACGACATCCTGCTCATCGCCGACGAGGTGGTGACCGGCTTCGGTCGCACCGGCGCCTGGTCGGGCTCGCGGCTCTCCGGAGTGAAGCCGGATTTCATGACCATCGCCAAGGCGATCACCTCAGGCTACTTCCCGCTCGGCGCCACGCTGATCAGCGCCAAGGTTGCCGACGTCTTCGAGGCCGACAAGACCAGCTTCGGCTCGATCGGGCACGGCTACACCTATTCCGGCCATCCGGTCGGCTGCGCGGCGGGGCTGGCCACACTCGCCGAGACCAAGCGGCTTGCCGTCAACGAGAATGCGGCGGCGCGCGGTGTCGAGCTCGGCAAGGCGCTGGAGGCGCTGAAGGCGAAGCACGCTTTGGTTGGCGATGTGCGCTACCAAGGGCTGATGGCGGCGCTCGAACTGGTTTCCGACCGTGCCGCCAAGAAGCCGGCCGACAAGAAGACGATGAATGCCGCCGCAGAGGCCGCCTACAAGGCCGGCGTCATGCTGCGCGTCTCCGGCAACACCATCATCCTGTCGCCGCCGCTGGTGATCTCGTCCGCCGATGTGGCAAAGATCGCCGAGGCTCTCGACGCCGGACTGACGGCAGCCGCCTGAGCGACGGTGACGCTCAGTCCTGACCGAGCCGCAGGCGTCGCCACGCCGCCGGCGAGAGGCCGACGGCGGCGCGGAAGAAGCGCGAGAAATAAGCCGGGTCGTTGAACCCGGTCTCATAGGCGATGTCCTCGACCGGGCGCACGGTGAACAGCAGCAGGCGCTTGGCCTCGACCAGCCGCCGCTCACCAACCGCCTGGCGTACGCCCGCGCCGAGCACCTGCCGCGCTGCCTTGTCGAGCAGATGGCGCGTGGTGCCGAGCGCGGCGGCATAGCGCTCGACCGGCCAGTCGTCGCGAAAGTGTCGGTCGATCAGACGCCGCAGCCGGCCGCCCAGCGCCACCGTCGCCGGCACCGCGACAGCATGCGACTGCGCATCAAGGCGGGCGATGCCCGACAATGCCACGGCGATCAGCGGCGGCAGGATTTTCTCCATACCGGGCAACCTGTCGGCATATTCCGCTTGGATCATCGTAACCGTATCACCCAACCTTTCCCAGAGGGCCGTTTCACCGCGTCCGGTGACGAAGACCGGCTGGTCGAGCGGCAGCGCGGACTGCTCAGCGATCGCCGCAAGGGCAGCATCGGCGACCGAGACAACGATGGCGTCGGCGCCCGTCTCGATGCTGAATCCGTGGACCACGCCGCTCGGCATGAAGCTCACCGTCGGCGCCGAAAAACTCCAGGTCTCGTCTTCGATCCGATAAATGCCGCTGCTGCCGGTCCAGAAGGTGATCTGCGCCATTTGCGGGTGCTTGTGCGCGAGAACCTGGCCGCGATGCACGGAGGCACGCGCAAGAACAGTCTCGACATGCAGGAATCCGACGTCGAGCGCACGCGCCGGTTCGCCGTAGACGAAGAATTCGAGAATGGCAGTCTGGCTCATCACGGCGAAAAAATCCAAGTGGTTCTATACTTTCGTCCATAAACCTTTGTCACGACGATCGCTACAGTTGACGCGTTAAAGGAGGATCATGATGCGATCGGAAGATTTCCGGGCCGACACGAAACGGCCGTTTACCGGTGCCGAATATTTGCAGAGCCTGCGCGACGGGCGCGAGGTCTATATCAATGGCGAGCGGATTGCCGACGTCACCACCCATCCGGCGATGCGCAACTCGGCGCGCTCGCTGGCCCGCCTCTACAATGCCTTGCACGATCCGGCGCGGCAGGCGGTGCTGACCTCGCCGACCGACACCGGTTCTGGCGGCTACACGCACAAATATTTCCGCGTCGCCCATTCCGCCGCGGATCTCGCCGCACAGCAGACCGCCATCGCCGACTGGTCGCGCATGTCCTACGGCTGGATGGGGCGCACGCCCGATTACAAGGCAGCACTTATGAACACGCTCGGCGCCAATGCCGAGTGGTACGGCCCGTTCAGGGGAAATGCACTCGCCTGGCACAAACGCGCCCAGGAAGCGGCCCTGTTCATGAACCATGCCATCGTCAACCCGCCGATCGACCGCCACAAGCCGGCCGAGCAGGTGAAGGACGTGTTCGTGCACATCACGAAGGAGAACGACGCCGGCATCTGGGTGTCCGGCGCCAAGGTGGTGGCGACGTCGTCAGCGCTCACCCATTACAATTTCCTGGCGCAGAGCTCGGCGACGGTCACCGAGGACCCGTCATTGTCGGTGATGTTCATCGTGCCTATGAACGCGCCGGGGATAAAGATGTTCTGCCGCGTCTCTTACGAGCAGACGGCCAACACGGTCGGCCATCCCTTCGACTATCCGCTGTCGTCTCGTTTCGACGAGAACGATGCGATCCTGGTGCTGGACAATGTCTTCATCCCCTGGGAGGACGTGCTGGTGCTGCGCGATGCGCAGAAGATCCTCTCCTTCCACCCGGCGTCGGGCTTCATGCACGGCTATTGTTTTCAGGGCTGCACGCGCTTCGCCGTCAAGCTCGACTTCCTCGCAGGCCTGCTGGCGAAGGCGCTGCGCGCGACGGGCGGGGATGCCTTCCGCGGCAACCAGGCGGCCCTCGGCGAAGTAATTGCGCTGCGCCACATGTTCTGGAGCTTTTCCAACGCCATGGCGCACAACCCGATCCCATGGGCGAACGGCGCCGTGCTGCCCAATCTCGAAGCGGCGCTCGCCTATCGCACTTTCATGTCGGAGGCCTATCCGCGCGTTATCGATACGGTGCGCCGAGTCATCGCTTCGGGGCTGATCTACCTGCCGTCCTCGGCAAAGGATTTCGACAATCCGGAGATCGACAAGTACCTTGCCCAGTACGTGCGCGGCTCCAATGACATGGGCCATGTCGAACGCATCAAGATCATGAAGCTGCTGTGGGATGCGACCGGCACCGAGTTCGGCGGCCGCCACGCGCTCTATGAGCTCAACTATGCCGGTGCGCCGGAAGAGGTGCGGCTGCAGGTGCTGAAGGGCGCTGAGCGCGGCGGGCGCCTGAGGGCGATGGAGGAACTGGTCGACACCTGCATGGCCGACTACGACGAAAAGGGCTGGACTGGCGACACCTGGCTGCCGCCGCTGCCGGCTGGCGCAAGCTGAGGTCCCGGCCATGGAGCCACAAGTTGCAAGGCTGGAGTTCCGTGAGGCGATGGCGCGGGTCTGTGCGCCGGTCAACATCGTCACGACTGATGGTCCGGCCGGCCGCGGCGGCTTCACTGCGACCGCCATGTGCAGCGTTTCCGACGATCCGCCGACGCTGCTTGTGTGCATGAACGAGCGCTCGGCGCAGACCGGTCTGTTCCTCGCCAACCAGCGTTTCTGCGTCAACGTGCTGACGCAGTTACACACCCATCTGGCGGCAAAGTTCGCCGGTACGATCCGCGACATGGGCGAGCGCTACAATGCGGCAAGATGGCAGACCATGCCGTCCGGCATGCCGGCGCTGCTCGACGCCATCGTCAGCTTCGATTGCGAGATCGGCGACGTGAACAAGGTTGGCACGCACAATGTGATGTTCGGCCGCGTCGTCGACATCCGCCACGGCAGCGACGAGGCGGCGCTGCTCTATGTCGGCCGCAACTACATGCAGCCGAGCGCACTCGGCAGTTTTGGCGGGTAGAGGCTGTCAAGTCTGGTTTTCGGAAGATTCCGACTGGATCAGGCTTTCGAGCAGGTCGAGCAGGTGCTCATGCTGTTCGGCGCCGTAGCGCTGCTCGATCGCATCGTAGATGGCGATGCGCTCGGGCGACAAATCCTCGATCAGCGCCAGCCCGGCCGGGCTGATTGCGAGCAGCGCCCGGCGACCGTCATCCTTGACCTTGTTGCGGGTGATGAACTGCCGTTCCTCCATCGCCTTGATGATGCGGGTCAGGCTGGGCGGAAGGATCGAGGCGCGATGGGCAAGTTCGGTTGCCTCGAGCGGCCCGGCTTCGGCAAGCACACGCAGCACGCGCCACTGCTGCTCAGTGATGTCGTGGCGGGCAAGCATCGGCCGGAAATGCGCCATGATCACTTCGCGGGCGCGAAGCAGAGCCATGGGCAGGGAGCGGCGGGTGCTGGGCGGTAGCAAGGTCAGGTCTCCAAAAAATTCCAATTCCGGTACGACTCGCACCACACAATGAGACTCGGATCGCAGCTATATCCGCGATTTCGCCGGGGGCGGCAATCCCACCATCGAGAGCTGTATCTGCATAGAGAACGACACTTGACATTCCGCCGTCAAGATGTAATTCACATGTTAATTACAAGGTGGAGGAAACCTTGCCACATATGGCGATCGAATATTCGGCGAATCTCGACGCCAAGGTCGACATCAGCGCGCTTTGCACGCTGGTCGCTCGCACCATCCTCGAAACCGGCCTGTTCGAACATGGCGCGGTGAGGGTACGCGCTTTTCGCGCCGAGGCATACGCGATCGCCGATCGCCTCCCGGAGAACGGGTTCATCGACATGAACTTCCGCATCGGCAAGGGCCGCAGCGCCGAGGAAAAGAAACGCACCGGCGAGGCGATCTTCACTACTGTTTCGGATCATCTCGCATCTCTGTTCACGACGCCGCATTTCGCGCTGTCGCTGGAGATCCGCGAGATCGATGCCGAACTAAGCTGGAAGAAGAATGCCATCCACCCGCGCCTGCGCGGCAAGTGACAGGAACCCATATCATGGCGGCATTGGACGACAATCTGAGAAAGGCCGAGGCCTATCTCGAGCGCTTCAGAAGCGCTGGCGTGCTCAACCAGATCGGCGGCGAAACCGTGCCGGCCGCCGACGGCTCGACATACGAGACGCTGTCGCCAATCGACCTGAAGCCGATCGCCAAGGTGGCACGCGGCAAGGCCGCCGACATCGACCGCGCCGCCAAGGCGGCGAAGGCTGCCTTCCGCGACTGGGCGGCGATATCAGGCGACGCCCGCAAGAAGCAGTTGCACAAAATAGCCGACGCCATCGTCGCGCGGGCCGAGGAAATCGCTTTCGTCGAATGCATGGACACCGGCCAGTCATTGAAGTTCATGGCCAAGGCAGCGCTGCGCGGCGCGGAGAACTTCCGCTTCTACGCCGACCGCGCGCCGGAGGCCCGCGACGGCCACACGATCCGCGCACCGAACCAGGTCAACATGACGACGCGCGTGCCGGTCGGCCCGGTCGGCGTGATCACGCCGTGGAACACACCTTTCATGCTCTCGACCTGGAAGATCGCGCCGGCGCTCGCCGCCGGCTGTACGATCGTCCACAAGCCAGCCGAGTTCTCGCCGCTGACCGCGCGGCTTTTGGTCGAGATCGCCGAGGAGGCCGGCCTGCCGAAGGGCGTGTGGAACCTCGTCAACGGCTTTGGCGAGGACGCCGGCAGAGCGCTGACCGAACACCCCGACATCAAGGCGATCGGCTTCGTCGGCGAAAGCCGCACCGGCTCGATGATCATGAAGCAGGGTGCCGACACGCTGAAGCGCGTGCATTTCGAACTCGGCGGCAAGAACCCGGTCATCGTCTTTGCCGATGCCGATCTGGAGCGGGCGGCCGACGCTGCCGTCTTCATGATCTATTCGCTGAACGGCGAGCGCTGCACCTCGTCCTCACGCCTGCTGGTCGAGGAAAGCATCTACGACAAGTTCACCGCGCTGGTGGCGGAGAAGGCCAAGCGCATCAGGATAGGCCATCCGCTCGACCCCGAAACCGTGGTTGGCCCACTGATCCATCCGGTGCATGAGGAAAAGGTGCTGTCCTATATCGAGATCGGCAAGTCGGAAGGCGCTGTCGTCGCCGCCGGCGGCGGCAAGTTCGCCGGTCCGGGCGGCGGCTGCTATGTCAGCCCGACGCTGTTCGTCGGCGCCACCAACAAGATGCGCATCGCCCAGGAAGAGATATTCGGACCCGTGCTGACCGCCATCTCGTTCAAGGACGAGGCCGAGGCGCTGGCGCTGGCCAACGACACGCAATACGGCCTGACCGGCTATCTCTGGACCTCGGACGTCACCCGCGCCTTCCGCTTCACCGACGCGCTCGACGCCGGCATGATCTGGGTCAATTCGGAGAATGTGCGCCACCTGCCGACGCCGTTCGGCGGCGCCAAGAACTCAGGCATCGGCCGCGACGGCGGCGACTGGTCGTTCGATTTCTACATGGAAACCAAGAACATCGCGTTCGCCACGGCGCCGCATTCCATCCAGAAGCTCGGCGGCTGACCGGAGACCCCAACGATGCCCTTGCCCACACCCAATCTCTACCCGGCATTCAACATCGTGCGGCTCAGCCACGTCGAGCTGGCTGTTACGGACCTCGGTAAGTCGCGCGCGTTCTATGTCGACACGCTCGGCCTGCAGGTGACCGACGAGACCAAGGACGCCATCTATCTGCGCGCCATGGAAGAGCGCGGCCACCATTGCATCGTGCTCAGGAAAGGTGCCGCGCCGGAAGCCCGCGACCTCGGCTTCAAGCTGTTTTCCGACGACGATCTCGACAAGGCCGAGCACTTCTTCAAAGCCAGGGGCCTGCCTGTGAAATGGGTCGAGCGGCCCTACCAGTCGCGTACCTTCCGCACCCGCGACCCGCACGGCATTCCGCTCGAATTCTATTCCAGAATGGAGCGGCTGCCGCCGATCCATCAGAAGTATGCGCTGTATAAGGGCGTCAAGCCGCTGCGCATCGACCACTTCAACTGCTTCTCGCCCAATGTCGATGAATCGGTGGCGTTCTACAACGAGCTCGGCTTCCGCGTGACCGAGTACACGGAGGATGCCGCGACCGGAAGACTTTGGGCGGCATGGACGCACCGCAAGGGCGGTGTCCACGACATCGCCTTCACCAACGGCATTGGCCCACGCCTGCACCACGTCGCCTTCTGGGTGCCGACACCGCTCAACATCATCGATCTGCTCGACCTGATGGCCACCACCGGCTGGCTGCCGAACATCGAGCGCGGCCCCGGCCGGCACGGCATCTCCAACGCCTTCTTCCTCTATATCCGTGATCCCGACAATCACCGCATCGAGATCTATTGCTCGGACTACCAGACGGTAGATCCCGACCTAGAGCCGATCAAATGGGACCTCAAGGACCCGCAGCGCCAGACGCTGTGGGGCGCACCGGCGCCGAAGAGCTGGTTCGAGGAAGGCAGCACCTTTGCCGGCGTCGAGCCGCGCAAGTCCGATCTGGCGGCCTCGCCGATCGTCGCGCCGTGACGTCGGCTAACTGCAGGGGAAACAAATGAGCGCGGCACGTCTCGCCACCTTCACCGTTGGCGGCAAAACGCGCTACGGCGCAATCACCGACAAGGGCGGCGTCGACCTGTCGGCGCGACACGCACAGTGGCCGAGTTTGCGCGAGGTGATAGAGGCCGGCGCACTGCGACGGCTGGCGGAAGAGGCGGACGCTTTCGCCGCCGATTTCCCGCTCGATGCCATCGCCTACGAGATACCCGTCCCCTCGCCCGAAAAGATCATCTGCGTCGGCGTCAACTATCCGGACCGCAACGAGGAGTACAAGGACGGACAGGCCGCACCCTCGAACCCGTCGCTGTTCATCCGCTTCCCGCGCTCCTTCGTCGGCCATGGCACGCCCCTGGTGCGGCCGTCGGAATCGCCGCAGCTCGATTATGAGGGCGAGATCGTCATCGTCATCGGCAAGGGCGGCCGCAGGATCGCCGAGGCGGATGCGCTGGGCCATATCGCAGCACTTTCGCTCTGCAACGAAGGGACCATCCGCGACTGGGTGCGGCATGCCAAGTTCAACGTCACGCAGGGCAAGAACTTCGACCGGACCGGCTCTATCGGCCCCTGGCTTGTGCCGTTCACCGACGAGGCACAGATCGCTGACATCGCGCTGACCACGCGCGTCAATGGCGAGGTTCGCCAGCAGGACCGCACCGGCCGCATGATCTTTTCCTTCCGCAAGATCATCAACTACATCTCGACCTTCACCACGCTGGCGCCGGGCGACGTCATCGTCACCGGCACGCCGACCGGCGCTGGCGCCCGGTTCGACCCGCCAATCTGGCTGAAGCCGGGCGACGTGATCGAGGTCGAGGCCGACGGCATTGGCTTGCTCAGCAACGGCGTCGTCGACGAAGGGACCGGCCGATGATGACGCCAGAACAGGTCGAAGACGCGGCCGCGAGGCTGTTCGAGGCCGAGCGCGACCGCCGCCAGATCAGGCTGCTCAGCCTTGATTTCCCCGGGGCGACGATGGATGACGCCTATCTCGTCCAGGCGGCGCTGGTGAAACGAAAAGTGGCCTCGGGCCTGACGATCAAAGGCTGGAAGATCGGCCTGACCTCCAAGGCGATGCAGTCGGCGCTCGCCATCGACATTCCGGATTCCGGTGTGCTGTTCGACGACATGTTCTTCGATGACGGCGGCACCGTTCCAGCCGGCCGCTTCATCCAGCCGCGCATCGAGGCCGAGATCGCCTTCGTCATGAAGGCGTCGCTGGCCGGTCCGGACGTGTCGATCGACGACGTGCTCGACGCCACCGACTACATCACGCCGGCGCTGGAGATCCTCGACACCCGTATCGAGCGCGTCAACAAGGAGAGCGGCAGGATACGGACCTTCTTCGACACCATCTCCGACAATGCCGCCAATGCCGGCGTCGTCGTCGGCGGCCGTCGTGCCGGACCGCGCGAGGCCGACCTGCGCTGGATCGGCGCCATCCTGTCGCGCAATGGCGAGGTCGAAGAGACCGGGCTCGGCGCCGGGGTGCTCGATCATCCGGCGAAGGGCATCGCCTGGCTGGCCAACCGGCTGCATCAGTACGGCATGCAGATATCCGCCGGACAGGCCGTGCTGTCGGGCTCGTTCATCCGGCCCGTGGAGTGTCGCCACAGTGACACTATCGCTGCCGATTTCGGACCCTATGGAGCGATCCGCATCACCTTTGCCCGCTAGCGGCAATTCCTCCATAGCCCGCTGACCCGACTTGCCGGCGGCGTGCTGAAACAGAACCCGGAAGAGCCCGAAAGGGTGTCGGCACTCCTTGCCAGCCTTCAAAGTATCGGCGCCGAAATCCGGGTGCCGCGCGAACAACCGTTCGATGCCATCGCTTTGCTGGACGATCAGGATTAACTCGACTTCCATCGCTAGCCGCGTTCCTGAAAGGCTTTATTACGCGATAGACCACGATCCGCTGACGCGCTTTTGTGCTCCTGTTTCAATCCGAGCCGCTGTCCCGAGCCGCTGTGCAGTTTTGGGCAACATGCGTTTGATCGACAAACCCGTGGCCAGAAGCCGAGGGGTTCCTTGTCGGGACGGCCGGCGCTATCGATTCGAGCGGCCGAGCGCTGTGGACGCAATCATGGTCACCACGACGAAGGGAACGGCGAGCGAGGTATGGCCGAGGATGAGGCCGGGAAGGGTCGCGGTCAGGCCGGCCATCGAGAAGACGAAATACATGCCGACGCCGACGATGACCACCGGCGCGATCATCGGCACCAGCAGCAAGGCGGAGATCGTGCGCCGACCTGGCAGATTAGGCGCCGCGAGGCCGAGCGCGGCCATGGTGCCTAGCGGCGTCGCCAAAAGTGTCGTCGAGACAGCCAGAACCAGGCTGTTGCGCAGGGCATCCATCCAGGTCTGCATCGAGAAGAACTCGCGGTACCATTTCAGCGACCAGCCGGTGATGGGAAAGGTGAAATCGCCGCTGCTCTTGAACGAGAACAGCACGATGATGATCAGCGGCGCCATGAGGAAAGCCAGCACCATCATGGCCGTCAGCCCGAGGCCGAAGCGGCCAAGCCGGCTGGTGGTGGTTGATCGCGGGGAGGACATCCGGGCCTCGCAGACCGGCGCCGCTGCGGCTGAGCAGGGCGTTCTGGATGGCATAAAGCGAGAGCGTGACGACCAGCATTGTTCTTTCTCGGCGGCGTCGTCGGCGCTGTGGGTTTCAAGCATGTCGGCTTCGCGGCGACGTTGTTTCTGGCGGCCATTCTCCTCGTGCTGGCCTCCATGCCAGTCCTGGAGGACGTCTCCGTTCGCATGAGGCGGCTTTGGCAGTAGCGCTGCAGAGCTTTGCCGCATGCCAGATTTGGCAGCACATTCGCGAAGGCGCTGTTCCTGGATTTCGGCAGCTATCTGTTTTGGCCGATCCTGAAGCACGAACACGATGAGATCGGCCCAACGACAAGAGCAAGCGAACTCAGCCATACCCACTCATAGCGTAGAGTGAGGTCGAAGAGATAGCCGACGCGCCCGCGGCGGCTCCAATCGAGTGGCCGGCCGAGATAAGGGCCCATTGCCAGCCCCATCACGCGCAAATCCGAGATGGCTGGCGACAAGACTGGCCGTGACGGGAATGGCCGCATGGCTTTGGTTCGAGGCAGGGCGTATCGCCCGGTTTTCTACAGCCTCAAGACAGATGCGTCACGCATCACTAATTGAATGCGCCGCATTTTAATATATGCTGCAAGACGTAGAGATAATATCTCAAAGCTGATCAAAAGGGGGACGCGACCGTGATAACTGCTCCACAGTTGCGTGCCGCGAGGGCGCTCCTTGGCATCGACCAGCGCAGGCTTGCCGAATTGTCCGGTCTTTCCGTGCCGACAATTCAACGCATGGAAGCCAGCGAGTCGATTATTCGGGGTAACGTCGATTCTCTCATGAAGCTGATCGGGGCACTTGACCTCGCCGGTGTGGAATTGATCGCTGAAGGCGCCTCCAGCCAAATCGGTGGGCGCGGCGTGCGACTGAAAGCGGATTTTGACCCCGCCAAAATCCTTGGCGGAGTCGATACGGATGCCAAACTCCCCGTGAGGAGCGTGGCGTGATTTCGGGGGCCGCGGTCCTCCTGTGGGGCGTCGCTGCGCTCCTGGGGACTGCGGTGCTTGCGATTGCGGAAAGCCGCAGATCCGACTCGGGAACACGCCTGATCTACGGCTTGACGCTAGGTATATCGGCGGCCGTGCTCATGGTTCTCGCGAGCCGCATCGCCGACAATCCCGTCACCCCGTCGACTGTGGTGTTGCCTCTTGGATTGCCATGGATTGGCGCTCATTTCCGTTTGGATGCGCTGTCGACTTTCTTCCTCATCGTCGTCAACTTCGGCGGCTCCATGGCCAGTCTTTATGGCCTCGGCTACGGCAGGCATGAGTCTGCGCCGCATCGGGTGCTGCCGTTCTTCCCGGCTTTCCTAGCCGGAATGAACCTTGTCGTGGTGGCCGACGACGCCTTCACTTTCCTGCTTTCCTGGGAATTCATGTCGCTCGCCTCCTGGGCGCTCGTCATGGCGCACCATCGCAAGCAGGACAATGCGCGGGCGGGCTACATCTATCTCGTGATGGCGAGCTTCGGCACACTCGCGCTGCTGCTTGCGTTCGGCCTGCTCGCCGGATCCGATGGAACCTACACATTCGACGCGATGCGAGCCGCCGATCCCACCCCGTTCGCCGCTGCTTTCGTCCTGGTTCTCATGCTGCTGGGCGCCGGCTCCAAGGCCGGACTCGTCCCGCTGCACGTCTGGCTGCCACTCGCCCATCCGGCCGCGCCAAGCCACGTCTCGGCTCTGATGAGCGGCGTGATGACCAAGGTCGCAGTCTATGGCTTCATACGCGTTATTTTCGATCTGCTCGGTGAGCCGGCATGGTGGTCGGGCGTTGCCGTGCTTTTCCTTGGCGGGCTGACGGCGGTTCTCGGCATCCTCTACGCGCTGATGGAAAAGGACCTGAAGCGACTGCTTGCCTATAGCACCATTGAAAACATCGGCGTCATCTTCGTAAGCCTTGGTCTCGCGCTCGCTTTCAAGGCGAACGCCATGCCATCGGCTGCAGCGCTGGCGCTCACCGCCGCGCTGTTCCACGTCCTCAACCATTCCTTTTTCAAGAGCCTGCTGTTTTTCGGCGCGGGCGCCGTGCTGACGGCAACCGGAGAGCGGGATATGGAGAAGCTGGGCGGTCTCATCCACCGCATGCCCTTTACAAGTTTTGCCTTTCTCGTCGGTTGCGTCGCGATCTCGGCACTTCCACCCTTCAACGGCTTCGTCTCCGAATGGCTGGCCTTTCAGGCCATATTGCAGAGCCCCGATCTGCCACAATGGGGACTGAAGGTCATGGTGCCCGCCGTTGGCGGTCTGCTGGCGCTGTCAGCGGCACTGGCCGCGGCCTGCTTTGTAAAGGCGTTCGGGATTGCATTCCTCGGCCGGCCACGCTCGGCCGCGGTGGAACTGGCGCATGAGGTCGACCGCTACTCGCTGGCGGCAATGTTCATTCTCGCTGCCCTTTGTCTCCTGGCCGGCATTCTGCCCGGTCTTGTGATAGACGGCCTCTCATCGGTGACACTGCCACTGATCGGCAGTCGGATGCCTGTGCAGGTGGCCCAGCCCTGGCTGTCTATCGTGCCGATTGCAGCGAGCCGCAGTTCCTACAACGGCCTGTTGGTGTTCCTGTTCATCGCCTTTTCCGCATCCGCTGCGGCATATGTGATCCATCGCTTTGCATCACATGCACTCCGTCGGGGTCCCGCCTGGGGTTGTGGCTTCCCGGATGTGGTCCCGAGCTCGCAGTACACGGCCGTCAGCTTCGCGCAGCCTATCCGCCGCGTCTTCGGCACGTTCGTATTCCGTGCAAGGGAAACCGTCGAAATGCCGGCACCTGGCGAGACCGGTCCGGCTCGTCTGAATGTCGAAATGCATGATGTGATCTGGGAGACGCTGTACCTGCCTATCGGCCGGGCCCTCGACTTTGCGACCGACCACCTCAACCATCTGCAGTTCCTGACGATCAGGCGCTACCTGACCCTCGTCTTTCTCTTTCTCATTGTCCTGCTCCTGGTGCTCGCACTATGGCCGTGATTCTCGAGTTGGCCGTTCAAGGCGCGCAGATGGCGCTGGTGCTTTTGCTGGCGCCGCTCCTGACCGGATTCGTGCGCAAGGTGAAGGCACGGCTCTTGCGCCGCCAGGGTCCTTCCCTGATCCAACCTTACCGCGATCTCTTGCGGCTGATGCGCAAGGAAGTCGTTCTGGCGGACAACGCATCCTGGCTGTTTCGCGTGACGCCCTATCTGATCTTTGCCACCACCTGGGTCGGCGCGGCGCTCATCCCGACATTCGCCGCCGGCCTCACATTCAGTTGGACCGCCGATCTCATAGCCATTGTCGCACTGCTGGGAAGCGCCCGGTTCTTCCTGGCGCTGGCAGGCATGGACGTCGGCACGAGCTTCGGCGGCATCGGCTCGAGCCGCGAGGTGATGATCGCTTCGCTGGCCGAACCCGCCATGCTGCTCATCGTGTTCAGCCTGGCGCTCGTCGCGGGTGCTACGCAACTCTCAACGGTCGCCGCCTTCATGGGGTCACCGGAGGTTGGCTTGCGGGTGTCGCTCGGGATGTCGCTCATCGCCCTCGTGATGGTGGCGATCGCCGAAAACGCCCGCATACCCGTGGACAACCCATCGACCCATCTGGAACTCACCATGGTTCATGAGGCGATGGTGCTGGAATATTCCGGTCGCCATCTGGCGATGATCGAGTTTGCCGCCTTCCTCAAGCTTCTGCTCTATGTGTCGCTGATTTCCTGCGTCTTCCTACCTTGGGGACTGGCGAGCGCCGGTGCAGGACTGGAATCCCTTGCTCCGGGTGTCGTCGCCTATGTCGGCAAGCTTGCCGTCTGTGGCGTTCTCCTCGCCGTGTTTGAGACTGCCATCGCCAAGATGCGCGTCTTCCGCGTCCCGGATTTCCTCGGGGCAGCGCTGATGCTGGCCCTGCTCGGCACGCTCCTGCTGTTCGTCTCGCGGAGCCTCTGATGAACGGCCTCACCTTCGACATCGCTCACCTGCTCGCCGGCGGCCTGGTGCTGGTCAGTTTCATGATGCTGTATCAGGATCGCCTCTTTGCTCTGATCAACGTTTTTGCGCTTCATGCAATCGTGCTGGCCCTGTCCGTAGCTTGGCAGGCATACATTCAGGACGCGCATCATCTCTACGTCACGGCGGCAATCGCCCTCGTCTTCAAGGCGATCGTCATTCCTGTCGGGCTTCATCGCATCATTCAGCGGCTCGGCATCCATCGTGACGTCGAGACCGCCGTCGGCATCGGTACGACGATGCTTGCGGGGATAGGCCTGGTGACCTTGTCCATGGTCCTGATGCTGCGCGTCACTCCCGAGGCTGATCCCCTCGCCCGCGAGGACCTGGCTTTCGCGCTGTCCATCATTTTGCTGGGGCTGCTGGTGATGGTCACCCGCCGCAACGCCGTCAGCCAAGTTGTCGGATTCATGTCGCTCGAGAACGGTCTGGTCCTCGCCGCCACGGGGGCCAAGGGCATGCCTCTGGTCGTCGAGATCAGTGTCGCCTTCTCGATCCTTATCGCCTTCATCGTCATCGGAGTCTTCCTGTTCCGCATCCGCGAGAGGTTCGACTCGGTGGATGTCGGCGCGCTCGACGACTACAGGGGAGAACACCGTTGACCGCGTTTTCCCTCGATGCGGTGGCCGCCATTTTGCTGATACCGGTCTTCGCGGCCGCACTTCTGGCGGCGCTGCCGAAATACCGGATATCGGCGGGCGTCAATGTCGCGGCGAGCTTGCTGACCTTGCTCGCCGCACTGTCGCTTCTTGTCACCGACCGCCCGCAGCCTGGGCAGTATCTGCTCGTCGACGATCTCAATATCGTCTTCATCGTGCTCAACACATTCGTCGGCTTCACCACCAGCGTCTTCAGCGCTTCCTACATTGCCCACGAACTGGAGAGCGGGCGGCTGACAGTCCCGAACTTGCGGTTTTATCACGCAATGTACCAGGTCATGATGTTCGGCATGAACCTGGCGTTCGTGTCGAACAATATTGGCTTGATGTGGGTGGCGGTGGAGCTTGCCACGCTGACCACCGTGCTCATGGTCGGCATCTACCGCACGCACGAAGCGCTGGAGGCAGCCTGGAAATATTTCATTCTGGGCAGCGTCGGCATCGCGCTCGCACTGTTCGGTACCATCCTCGTCTACATGGCTGCACAGCCGGTTGTTGGCGAGGGGACGAATGCGATGGTCTGGACGGTGCTCATCGCTCACGCCGCGCGCTTCGATCCGGCTCTGCTCAATGTCGCCTTCATCTTTCTGCTGCTCGGCTACGGGACGAAGGTCGGCCTTGCGCCCTTACATGCCTGGCTGCCAGACGCGCATGCTGAGGGTCCAACGCCGATTTCCGCAGTGCTGTCGGGCTTGCTGTTAAACGTCGCACTCTATGCCGTGCTGCGCTTCAAGCTATTGCTCGCGGCAAGCCCGGAAGCGATCGCTCCTGGGCCATTGATGATCACGATGGGACTGACGTCGCTTGTCTTCGCGGCCTTCATGCTCTACCGCCGCCGCGACATCAAACGCCTGTTCGCGTACTCCTCGATCGAGCACATGGGCATCATCGTGTTCGCCTTCGGCATAGGAGGCCCGCTCGCCAATTTTGCCGGGCTGCTGCACATGGTCATGCACAGCCTGACCAAGTCGGCGATCTTTTTCACGGTCGGCCACATTGCCCAGGTCAAGGGGACACAGAACATCGCCGAAATCCGGGGACTGACGGAAACACATCCTGCCCTTGGCTGGGCGCTCGTCATCGGCGTCGTTGCCATTGCCGGCCTCCCTCCGCTCGGTATCTTCATGAGCGAATTCCTGGTCGTGAGTTCGACATTTGCAAGACACCCTCTTTTGGCGATGCCCTTGGTTTTCGGGATTCTGCTCGCTTTCGGCGCCCTGCTGCTTCGACTGACCGGCGTCGCTTTCGGCGAACCGCGCGGCAGCACTGCACCCGCCGAGGCGTCCTACATTCCAATGTATTCCCACTTGGCGTTGGTGTTTGCCGCCGGCATCTATCTGCCGCCACCGCTGGTCACATGGTTCCAGCACGTCGCAAGTATCCTGGGGTGAGCAGAGGAGAGAAAGAGCATGCCCGCGCTGATCGACCTCATCCTTGCTGGCCAACGTGTCGAAAATCATTTCCCGTGGTCACGCGCCGTGGTGACTCCGAAAAAATGGGGCTTTGCCGTCGAGCAACTGGCCGAGGGCCACTGGAGCTTGCTCGGCCTATGGGGTGAGCCAGGCGCCGTCCACATGGCACTTCTCGATGAAAGCGCCGGGGACATCGGCGTCGTCAGCCTGGAATGCCCCAGTGGCCGCTACCCATCGGTCGGCCGGCTGCATCCGCCCGCATTGCGGCTCGAACGTGCGGCTGCTGACCTGTTCGGGCTCCTGCCACAAGGCGCGCCTGATACGAGACGGTGGCTTGATCATGGCCATTGGGGTGTCAGCTATCCGTTGAGTACCCGCGTCCGGACGTCTGCCGCGACAGCCTTCCCGTACAGTTTCCTGCCTGCCGAGGGGGAGAGCCTGCATCAGATCCCGGTCGGGCCCGTGCATGCCGGCATCATCGAGCCGGGCCATTTCCGGTTCACGGCGAGCGGTGAAACGGTCGTCCGGCTGGAGCAGCGCCTCGGATACGCGCACAAGGGTATAGAAGGCCTGATGGCGGGGTCCGACATCGACCGTGCAGCCAAATTGGCGGGCAGAACCTCTGGCGACAGTACCGTGGCATACTCCCTCGCTTTTGCCCGCGCGGTCGAGGCGGCGCTGGGTGTCCAGGTTCCCCCACGCGCGGTCTGGCTGCGAGCGCTCATGGCCGAGTTGGAGCGCCTGGCCAATCATCTGGGCGACATCGGCGCTATCTGCAATGATGCCGCCTTCGCGCTCATGCATGCCCACTGTGGGGTGCTGCGTGAGCGCGTATTGCGGGCAAGCGATGCTGCCTTCGGTCATCGTTTGATGCGCGACTGCATCGTGCCCGGAGGCGTGGCAAGCTTCCTGAGCGATGAGGGCACGACAGCGCTCAGGTCCCTGATCGCAGAGATCAGGCAGCGGTTTCCCGCGCTGGTCGAGCTCTACGACAACACGGCGTCGCTGCAGGATCGGACTGTCGCAACTGGCCGGCTGAAGGTGGAACTCGCTCGTCAATATCGCGCCGGAGGCTACGTTGGCCGGGCCTCCGGTCGGGACTTCGATGCCCGACGCAATCTCGCTTATCCACCCTATGGCGAACTCGCCTTCGATGTACCTCTCCTCCAGGAAGGCGATGTGAACGCCCGTGTATGGATTCGTATCCACGAGGTCGAACAGAGCCTGTCCCTGATCGAACAAGTCCTGCGACAACTGCCAGAGGGGCCGATCCGCGTCGATTTCGCGCAGACAAACCGATCGCATGAAGGCATGGCGCTCGTCGAAGGTTTCCGCGGCGACATTCTGGCCTGGCTGCGCATTGGCAAGGGCGGCTTGGTCGAGCGCTGTCACCTCCGTGATCCGTCATGGTTTCAATGGCCGCTCCTTGAAGCGGCGATCGAAGGAAACATCGTTGCCGACTTTCCGCTGTGCAACAAATCGTTCAACTGCTCTTATTCGGGCCATGATCTCTGAAGGCACGCTGTCATGCGCAAGCTTCTTTTTGAAAGCCTGATACGCCCCCCTCTCACCGAGCGTCCGCCGTTGGCAAGCAGCACGGCAGTCGACGAACTCGCACGCGCGCTCGATGGGGCTGCTCACAAACGATTGGGGCGAAGCCTGTCGATCCGGGCGGTCGATGCCGGTTCCTGCAACGGCTGCGAACTTGAGATGCACGCGCTGAACAACGCCTTCTATGACATCGAGCGTTTTGGGATCCGGTTCGTCGCATCACCGCGCCATGCCGATGTACTGCTCGTCACCGGGCCGGTCACAAAAAACATGCGCGAGGCATTGAAGCGGACCTACGACGCAACACCCAACCCAAAATGGGTGGTCGCACTGGGAGATTGCGCAGGCAATGGCGGCTGTTTCGCCGGCAGCTATGCGGTGGTGCGCGGAGTGTCCGAGGCCTTGCCTGTCGATCTGCACATTCCAGGTTGTCCGCCGCCGCCAATCGAAATTCTGAAAGGCCTGCTCGCCTTGCTTGAGGGCGTGAATTCCAAGACTGGTGCTGCCCGAAGGTGACTATGTAGAGGCTTTGCCAAGGTTGGCCTTGTCGCTGCATAGATCCAACCAATGCGTAGCCGTGAGTTTAAGGGCATCAGCCAACCTCTGTCCCAAAATTGGAAGGCGCTCGGCGGCGAGAACGGCTAGTCTAAAACGCCTGCTTTTTCGCCGGCAGCCCAGCGCTTTCGATCGAAGGGGAACCCGTTCCCTAGTCCGAAATGGTTACTTGCGCTGCAGCTAATGTAGTTACAATCTTGTGCAGTCGGAAGCTGCATGGGCCGGCCAGGCGCGAATACCGCCTTCGCCGGCGTCTTAAGGCAGTCGACCACATTTTTGCGGTGCTCTAAGGGGGAAACAATGAGATTGACGATTGTTTGCGCGGCAATTGTGATTGCCGTATCCACCGCCGCCGTTGCGCACGAGAAAAAGAGAGTGGTCAGTACAGAAGTAACGTCGGCCGGCGCCGACCTGTCGGGCAGCACGATCAAGAAAAACAGGGAAACAAAATTGGATTGCAGTTCAACCGGAACTGTCTCCAGCGCGATTTCGAAAGACAAATCGGAGCCGCGCCTGGGCTATGAAACAGTTAATCCTGCAATCATATCGATCTATTAGCTGAGGAAATAGCAGGCAGGTCTATCGGCGCTCAGGCTTCGGGAGCAGGGCACGAACCGACTCGCGACCATTGCCTGCGGACCATATTCAAGCATCGATCAAGTCGGACGCCGCCGCGAAATCAGCCGTTAATCGCTTGGTGGCGGCGCTCGGCCTCATTGCGCATGCCTGCGCTCAATGTTTGATGCGGTCACGCATTGCGTACCAAAGCATGCCGAGCACATAGAGCGGGCCGCGCAGCGCCGTACCGCCGGGGAACGGCAGCGGGCTTAGGGTCGAAAACAGATCGAGCCGCGAAGCATCCGCGGTGATCGCCTCAGCGAGCAGCTTGCCCGACAACGTCGACAGGATCACCCCCTTGCCCGAATAGCCATGCGCAAAATAGACGTCGCCATAGCGACCGACATGCGGCAGGCGCGATGTCGTCACCGAGACCAGCCCGCCCCAGGCGTGATCGATGCGGCGGCCGCGCAATTGCGGAAAGGTCTCTTCCATGTGCGGCCGCACGAAGCCGGCAATGTCGGCGGGCGGCGACGGCGTATAGCGCTCGCCGCCGCCGAACAGCAGGCGTCCATCCGCCGACAGCCGGTAGTAATTGACGACGAAGCGCGTGTCGGAGACGGCCACATTGCTTGGGACGACGTCGGTCGTGTCGCCCAGCGGCTCGGTGGCGATGATGTAGTTGCCGACCGGCATGATGCGGCTGTTGACGCGCGGCTCAAGCCCGTGGAGCAGCGCATCGCCGGCCAGTACGACATGCCTGGCCCGGACCGAGCCTTTGGCCGTCGAAACCCGGGGGGAAGGTTCCCGCTCCAGCCGCAGCGCCACCGAATTCTCGTGGATGGTGACGCCCGCCGCAGCCGCGGCGCGAGCAAGACCGAGCGTGTAGTTCAGCGGATGCATATGGCCACCGAGCTTCTCGTACATCGCGCCGTGATAAGGTGTGTTCACCATTCCGCGCGCCTGCGCTGCCGACAGCATCTCGACATCATGAAAGTTCATCACCGTAGAAAGGCACTCGGCCTCTTCTTCGAGGTCGCGCAGGTCGGAACCGTTGACCGCACCGGCCAGATGGCCGGTGAGCCTGAGGTCGCAATCGATGGCATGGCGCTCGATCAGACCGAGCACGAGGGCCCGCGCCTCGAAGGCGAGATCGAACAGCGCCCTCCCCCGTTCCGGCCCATATAGGTTGACCAGCCCCTTGGCGCCCTTGCGCAGGCCGGGGATCATCTGGCCGCCATTGCGCCCCGACGCCCCCCAGCCGATCTTGCCGCCTTCGAGCAGCACCACCTTCAGGCCGCGTTCGGCTGCATGAAAGGCTGCGGAGAGGCCGGTACAACCGCCGCCGACCACCACCAGATCGGCGTCGACGTCGCCCTGCAGCGCCGGATGGTCCGGAGCCGGATTGGCCGTCGCGACATAGTAGGATTTGCCGATATCCAGGCCGGAGTTGAAGCCCCCAGAATTGAAGCCCATCATCACACCTTGAGCAGCAGATGGTCGCGTTCCCAAGAGGTGACGACGCTCTGGAACAGGTCGAGCTCAACGCTTTTGACGCGCAAATAGGTCTGGAAGAAATCCTCGCCGAGCACCGCCCGAACCGGATCGCACGCAGCGAAGCGGTCGAGCGCCTCTTCCATGGTTTTGGGCAGCGTGCTCCTGCTGCGATAGGCATTGCCCGGCGCTTCCGTCGAACGAGCGATCTTCTCCTCGACGCCGAGATAACCGCAAAGCAGCGAGCCGGCTATCGCCAGATAGGGGTTGGCATCGGCGCCGGGCAGCCGATTTTCCACGCGCCGCGCGGTGCGCCCGCCGGCCGGCACACGCAGACCGCAGGAGCGGTTGTCGTGCGACCACTCGATGTTGGCGGGTGCACTGTGGTTCGGCCGGATGCGGCGGAACGAATTCACGTTCGGCGCAAACAGCGGCATCACCTCGGGAATGTATTTCTGCAGGCCGCCGATGAAATGCCCGAACATCTCGGTGTCGGCGCCGTCACGCCCGGCAAACAGCGTGTTGCCGGCCTCGTCGACGACAGACATATGGAGATGCATTGAGCTGCCGGCTTGTGCGGCTATCGGTTTGGCCATGAAGGTCGCCTGCATGCCACCTTCCTGCGCGGCCTGGCGCGTCATTCGCTTGAACAGCAACACCTTGTCTGCCAGCGGCAGCGCGTCGCCATGCAGGAAATTGATCTCCAGTTGGGCCGTGCCCGATTCATGGATGAGCGTGTCGAGCGGCAGTCCGGCTGCCGCAGCATAGCCATACAGGCGCCGGATCACCGGCTCGAATTGCTCCAGTGCCGCCATGTCATAGGGATGCTGCACGCTTTCGGAGCGGCCATTGCGCCCGACCGGCGCCATCACCGGCCTGTCGGGATCGGGATTGGGCGCGGTGAGATAAAATTCAAGCTCCGGCGCCACCACCGCCCGCCAGCCGCGCTGGCGATATAGATCGAGCACGGCCCGCAACACGTGCCGCGGCGAAGCCATCCACGGCCGGTCGTCCATGTGGAACGCATCGGCGAAGACATAGGCCTTGCCTGGCCCGCCACCGGGCGCCAGACAGAGTGTTGCGACATCCGGCACCATCCGCATGTCGGGGTCCTGGTAGGCGAACCCCTCGTCGACGGAACCGGAATAGCGGCCGTCGATGCTGACCAGGAACGCGCTGCTCGGCAGATAGAGTGCTCGGTCCTCGATCGCCTTGAGGAACTTGGCCGCTGGCAGGGCCTTGCCGCGCAGCACGCCGTTCATGTCGGGCACCAGGCACTCGACCTCGCTGACAGCGTGAGCGGCCAACCAGTCTTTCGGGTCGTTGGTGCCGTTCATGGTCGAGGCATCCGTTGTTGTGGTGTCAAGCATCAGGTCGGGTCCTTGCGAGAGCGAGAATGGCTTCGGCAGCCACGTCCGTTCCGGGTGTCAGCGCCATATGCACTGCATTCTCCCGGAGGCGTGCGCGCATTGCAGCATCGGCCATCAGGCCGAGAATGCTTCGCTCCAATTCGTCTTCCGTCCAGCCATCGCGGCTGATGTGGCGCCCGACGCCGGTTTCCTCGGCACGTTGCGCATTGTCATGCCCGTCCCAGCAATAGGGCATGACCAGCGACGGCACACCGAAACGCAGTGCTTCGCAAAAGCTGTTGTTGCCACCATGATGAATGAAGAGGTCGCATTTCGCCACGACCGAAGGCTGTGGAAACCAGGCATCGAGATAGACATTGTCCGGAACGGCGCGATAGCTGTCGCGCAGACCTCCGGCGTTGACAATGAAGCGGGCCGGCAGCCTGTCGAAAACGGCGAGCATCCGCTGGATCAGGCCGACATCCATGGCGCCAAGACTACCGAAACTGACATAAACCAGCGGTCCGCCATCGCGCGGAAAAACCGGCACGTCGAACGGCCCTTCCGAGCGAACGCAGCCTTCGAGATAGACGAAGCTGGCAGGGTCGAGCGGCTCGGCGCGCTGCCTTCGCACAATCGTTGGGGTCAGCAGCAGATTGAGGGCGGGCGAAGGTTCCAGAAAAAGACCCGTCGGCAAGGGCGCAAGACCGGCGTCGGTCCGAAGCCGATTGAAGCGGTCATGGGCTGGAGCGACCGCTGCCAGGTAGCGCGCCTCGAACGCCGCGCGGCTCGGGTCGTCGGCGGCGAGACCGGACAGATAGGGTGGCACATTGGCATCTGGAAGCTCAGTTTCGGCGCAGGAGACGACGCGCACCCACGGGCAGCCGGCGGTCGCCAATGCCGGGAACATGACGACGTTGTCGAGCACCACGGCGTCCGGCTTCAGCCGCGCCAGCAATTGGCGCAGTGGCGCCTCGGCGTTGACCGCAGTGTCTACAATTGCTTGCCAGGTCGGGGCAACGTAGGTTTCGAGCTGATCGATGGGGCTCAGCCTGAAATGCGGCAGATGACGGCGCACGAAGGCCTGCCAGTAGCTCTGGCGTTCGCTGTCGGTCAACGGGTCATCAGTCGGCAACTGGTATTCCTGAAACCCATAGTCGGCGAACACGCCAGAAAAGCCGGCATGGCAGATGAACACCGGGCGGGCGCCACGAGCGCGCAGGGCCTGCGCTATGCCAACGCAATTCAGCGCAGCGCCGAAGCTCGCTTCCGGAAACAGTGCGATGGTCGGGCTGCCTTTGCGCATGATCCACGTTATTCCGGCCGGCTGATCATGCCGAACAGCGCGGGCGCCCCGCGACTAGCCGCCTGCGGTCGCTGGCTGCGTGAAAGCCGCAGATGGACCCGAAGCAGATCGGCTGCAACCTCGTACTGCTGGCTCTCCAGATGGTCGAGTATGGTCAGATGCTCGCGCAATGATTGCTTCAGCCGGAAGACATTGACGCCGGCATACGTTCCCGGCAGCCGGCGCAGCCGGAGATGATCGGCCAACGCCTCGGCGACGAAGCGGTTGGCGGAGCCACCGGCGATCATCCCGTGAAAATCGATGTCCAGCCGTTGGAACTCTCTGGAATCGAATGCCGCGTCGGGAAGAGCCAGCAGCATTTCCATGCCCTGTCGCAAGGCTGCCGCGCGCGTCCCATCCAGTCGGAACCCAGGCTCCAGAAGGGCGGCGGGTTCCAGCAACAGCCGGAATTCATAGCTCTCCCCTTGTGCGCCAAGATCGTCCGGCGCTCTCCTGAAAAGCCAGGACTGCCCCGGCGCGCGGTCCAGAAGATTTTCCTCGGCCAGTTTCTTCAGCGATTTTAGTACCGTCCTGCGCTCGGCATTATACCGTCGCATCAGCGCTCCGACGGTGACCGTCTGGTCCAGCCGGCGCGCCGAGCGGTCTCGCAGGATCATGTCGGCAAGTTCATCCTCCTCGGCGCTCGGCAGGTCGGCGGCGACGGTCGCCTGGCTCGTGAGGTCTACCGCCAAGCGATAGCCGGACTCAGCCTCCCATCGAACCACGCCTTTTTCAGTGAGCAGACGCAGCGCGGCCCGCACCGGAGTTCGGGATACGTTGCAGAGCGAAGCGATCTGCTGCTCCGGGAGATGAGCGCCGGGTTCAAAGCCGCGTTTCCGGGCCACATCGAGAATGCGCTGTGCAAGGTCGAGATGGTTGGTGCGGGGACGTCGAGCTGCAACTTGCATGGCAATTCTCGTGAAGGATTTGGCGGCTGAGGTTTGGCCGATTGCCCTTGCGGATGCGATCGGCCGGGATTCACCGTAGTTTGACAAATTATGGATTGACGTACTTTTTTCTGCAATAGTACTGTGAGATCAATCGGCAATAAAAAGACCGGGGAACAGGATCAAAGCGGCTACGGCTGCAGGCGCTGGTCCGACGACTAGTTCGATGATCAACCAGAATGGGAGTCTGTCATGACCACCACCCACCTGCGGCACCGTCCGTTAAGGAAGTCCTTGATCGCACTTGGCCTTGGCCTGGCGCTGTCAGCGCCGGCGGCTGCCTCCGACCTCGTTATCTCCAACTGGGACGGCTACATGGCGCCGGATGCCATGAAAGCTTTCAAGGCGGCGACCGGTGTCTCCGGTGAAGTCGTGGTTCACGCCACTAACGAGGAGATCATGGGCAAGCTCGTCGCGTCCGGCGGCAAGGGCTATGACGTGGTCTTCGTCTCCTCGCCCTTCGCCGAAGTGTTGAACAAGCTCGGCCTGATCGAGGCGATCGACCATGCCAAGATCCCTAACCTCGCTAATCTCTATCCCGAGGCGGCGAAGCTGCCGCACGACGCCGGCAACAATTTTTCCGTGCCCTACACTTGGGGCACCACCGGCCTTTGCTACCGTTCGGATCTGGTGAAGGCGGAGCCGGTCAGCTGGAACGACCTTCTCGCCCCGTCCGATGCGCTCAAGGGCAAGACGACGATGCTGGCGACCGACCGCTGGCTGCTTGCCGCCGGCCAACTCGCCAAGGGCTATTCGGTGAACGAGACCGATCCGGCAAAGCTCGGCGAAGTCAAGGACCTGCTGATCTCGGCCAAGAAGACCTTGCTGGCCTATGACGACACGACCTTTTATTCAAAGCTGGTCTCGGGCGAGGCGCTGATGGTTCAGGCCTGGGATGGCTGGTGCAATTACGGGATCGCCGAGAATCCACAAATTAAATACACCATACCGAAAGAAGGCTCGGATCTCTGGGTCGATACGATGGTCGTGATGAAGGCATCGGCCAACAAGGACGCCGCCTTCCAGTTCATCAACTTCATGCTGGACGCCAAGAACCACGCCTGGGCGGCCCAGAACATCGACTACAAGGTACCGAACAAGCCGGCTATGGAAAGCCTGCCGGCGGATTTTCTCGCCAAATTTCCCAATATGAGCATGCCGGTGGCAGAGTTGGTCAAGTTCGAGCAGTTGCGCGATGTCGGCGATGCCCAACGCGACTACTCGAAGATCGTCAGCGAAATCAAGGCCGCGCAATAACCGACATCAAAATCAGAGATCCCGGTCGACGGCGGGGTTTCGCCGCCGACCGTTGAATGCGGTACCGCAATCTTGTCCCAAACAAGACTTCGCTCATTCTTGCTGATGACGCCGGCGCTGGCCTGGCTCACCGCCTTGATGGTCGTGCCATGCGCGCTGGTGCTGGCGCTCGCCTTCTTCCGGCGCGGCATCTATGGCGGCATCGATTACACTTTCACGCTGGAGAATTTCGGGCTGGTGTTCGACCCGCTCTATGCCGGCATCTTCCTCAATTCGGCGCGCATTGCCGGCACGGCAACCCTGGTCGCGGTGGTGATCGGCTATGCCGCCGCCTATGCGATCGCGGCAGCACCCCGGCAACTGCAGCCGGTGTTTCTGTTCTTTGCCGTCTTGCCCTTCTGGTCCAACTACCTGATCCGTACCTATGCCTGGATCGTGCTGCTCAACCGCGAAGGGCTGATCACACAACTGCTGCGCTGGTTCGGCTACACCGGCGAGCCGCCGTCGATGCTTTATACCGAAGGCGCCGTCATCGCCGGTCTGGTCTACAACTATCTGCCCTTCGTCATCCTGGCCTGCTACGCGCCGCTGTCGCGGCTCAATCCGGAGCTCGCAGAGGCCTCGCGCGATCTCGGCGCGTCGGCCGTGACCACATTTCGCCGGGTCATCCTGCCACTGACCGTGCCGGGTATCGCCGCCGGCGCTGTTTTCGTCTTCGTGCTGTCGATCGGCAATTTCGTGACCCCTGCTCTGCTCGGCGGTGGGCGCTTCCAGATGATCGGCAATGTCGTCTACGAGCAGTTCCTGACCGCCAATGACTGGCCCTTCGGTGCGGCACTGGCAATGGTGCTGATCGCCATCATGCTGCTGGTGCTGACGGCGCAGGCCCTGGCTGCTGATCGCGCCTCGGGCCGTGCCGCCGAAGCGAGAGGAGGCGCCGATGGGTGAGCGCTCCCTCGCCACGAGGCGCGCGCTCTGGCTCGTGCTTTCACTGGTCCTGGCCTTCCTCTACATCCCGATCGCCGTGCTGGTGGCGCTGTCGTTCAACCAAGGCGGGCTGCCGACCGTCTGGTCGGGCTTTTCGCTGAAATGGTATGTCTCGCTAATCGGAAACGCCGCAATCCTTTCTGCCGCGCTCAACACATTGATCGTGGCGCTTGTCTCGACCGCCATCGCCACGCTGCTCGGCACGCTGCTGGCGATCGGCGTCGAAATACGCCGGCAATACGGCAAAGGTCTCGAGGCGCTGATCTTTGCGCCGATGATCATTCCCGACATCGTGCTGGCGATCGCGCTGCTCAGCTTCTTCTCGATGCTTGATCTCACCTTGGGCCTGCACACCATCATCCTCGCCCATGTCGTCTTCAATCTCGCCTTCGTCTGCTCCGTGGTGCGCGCGCGGCTGAAAAGCTTCGACTGGTCGATCGTCGAGGCCTCTGCCGATCTCGGTGCTTCCGCGCTCACCACATTTCGGCGGGTGATGTTGCCGGTGATCCTGCCTGCCGTCGTCGCCGGCGCGCTGCTCGCCTTCACCCTTTCGGTCGACGAATTCATCATCGCCTTCTTCACCGCCGGCGCCGGCCGCGCCTCGACCACGCTGCCGATGCAGATCTATTCGATGATTCGCTTCGGCATCACGCCGGAGATCAATGCCTTGGCGACTATCGTCATGGCGGTCTCAATCACCGCGCTGACCCTGTCGCAGCGGCTCAACCGTGGGGTGATCGGCCAATGAACGAGCCCCGCACGCTGCTGGCGATCGACAACGTGTCGAAGAAGTTCGGCCGGGTGACGGCGGTCGACGGCGTTTCGCTGGATATCCGCGAGAACGAGTTCTTCGCCTTGCTTGGACCTTCGGGCTGCGGCAAGACAACGCTGCTGCGCATGTTGGCCGGCTTTGAGACGCCCAATGACGGGCGCATCCTGCTCGACGGCCGTGACATCGCCAGGACCCCGCCCAATAAGCGGCCGGTCAATCTGATGTTCCAGTCCTATGCGCTGTTTCCGCATATGAGCGTCAGGGCGAATGTTTCCTACGGCCTCGAAATGGAACGCTTGCCTGCAAAGGAAATCCGCTCCCGTGTCGACGCCATTTTGGCGACGACCGAACTCGTTGCCTTCGCCGACCGCAAGCCGGAGCAATTGTCTGGCGGGCAGAAGCAGCGCGTCGCGCTTGCCCGAGCGCTGGTCAAGCGACCACGGCTGCTTCTGCTCGACGAACCGCTTGGTGCACTCGACAAGAAATTGCGCGGGGCCATGCAACTGGAGCTGAAGCGGCTGCAGCACGAGGTCGGCATCACCTTCGTCATCGTCACCCATGATCAGGAGGAATCGCTCGTCATGGCCGACCGTATGGCAGTGCTCAGGGACGGCAAGCTGCTGCAATGCGATACACCCCATGCGGTCTACGAGCACCCGGGGGACCGTTTCGTCGCCGACTTCATCGGCGTCATGAATTTCGTACCGGGCAAAGCCGCCGGCGACGGCGTGCTGGCAAGCAACGGCGTGCGGATCGCCGGCGATGTTCCCGCAACAATTTCGCCCGGCGCTGCGGCGCTAGCTTCAGTGCGGCCCGAACGCATCCGGCTGTTCCCATCGGCAGAAACGGCCAACCGTATCTTCGGCGCGGTCGAGGCGCTGGCCTATCAGGGACTCGATCTGCAGCTGCACGTCCGCACCGCCCTGTCGCCAAAGCCGTTCCTGGTGCGCGTCACCGCCGACGCCGCCGACCGCCGCCCGGTCTCGTCGGGCGATACAGTCGAGCTCGGCTGGGATGCGGCTGACGTCAGAATTTTCGCGGATTGATCGAAGGAGAACCTCTCATGACGCAGAAGACGATCGCGTTCTTTCCGGAGGCCGCCTATGGCCCCGCGCTCAATTCCGTCGGCATAGCCCAGGCGATCGAGGCGCGCGGCCACAGAGCGGTGTTCCTGTCGGACCCCGGTTTCGTCGACGTCTACAAGGGCTACGGCTTCGAGGCTCATCCGGTGAACCTGTCCGAGCCGATGCCGCCGGAACAGATGGCCAAGTTCTGGGAAGACTTCATCAACGGCCACATCCCGAACTTCCGCAAATCGCCCTACGACCAGGTCGACAATTACGTGAAGGATTGCTGGACGGCGATCGTCGACAGCGCCAAATGGGCTGAGAAGGATCTGCCTGGCGTGCTTGCGACGATCAAGCCTGATGTCATCTGCGTCGACAACGTCATCCTGTTCCCGGCAATCAAGCAGTATGGCAAGCCCTGGGTGCGCGTCATCTCCTGCTCGGAAAACGAGATCGAGGACGAGGACATCCCGCCACATCTGTCCGGCTGCGGCGAGAACGACCACGCCTGCCATCGGCGTTACCGCGACCATTTCAACGCCGTCATCAAGCCGATCCATGACAACTTCAATGCGTTTTTGAAAGCGAACAACGAAGCGCCGTATCCGATCGGCCAGTTTTTCGAGGCCTCGCCGTACCTCAATCTGCTGCTTTATCCCGAGGCGGCGAAGTTCATGCGCCGCTATCCGCTCGACCCGGCAAAATTCCAATATCTGGAAGGCTGCGTGCGGCAGGAGAAGCCCTACACCGTGCCGGTTTTTGCGAAGAATAATGACGGGCCGCTGCTCTATGTTTCCTTCGGCAGCCTTGGCGCCGGCGATGTCGATCTGCTGAAGCGCATCGTCGCAACGTTGGGCAAGACGCGCTACCGGGCGCTGGTCAATGTCGGCGGCTACAAGGAGCAGTACGCGCAAGTGCCCGAAAACGTCATCGTCGAGAGCTGGTTCCCGCAGCCCTCGGTCATCCCGCAGGTCGATGCGGTGATCCATCATGGCGGCAACAACTCGTTCACCGAGTGCCTGTATTTCGGCAAGCCGGCGATCATCATGCCCTACGTCTGGGACGGCCACGACAATGCGACGCGGGTCGAGGAGACCGGCCACGGCTTCGGCATGCCGCGCTACGACTGGAGCGACGCCGAGCTCATCGCCAGGATCGAAACCTGCCTGACCGACCCGGCAATCAAGGCCAAGCTGGCCAAGACGTCGGCCCAGATGCAGTCGCAGAACGGCCCGGAGAAAGCGGCTGCTTTGCTGGAGAAATTACTGTGATCTCAGCCCCACACCTCCAGCAAGCCTCGACCCGCACCGACCTCGTCGACTGGGGCACCCAGCCCGACGCGCTGGAAGGCGCTTCGCACTCCACCGGCAGGCTGGTGCACAAGGGGCCGAACAACCAGCCGGAATCCGGCATCTGGGTCTGCACACCCGGTCGCTGGCGGCTGGCGATTCCGCGCGACGAATTGTGCCATTTCGTTGCCGGCCGCGCGACCTACAGATCGGACGACGGCGAGGTGATCGAGGTATCCGCCGCCACGGTTGTCATGTTCCCGGCCGGTTGGACCGGCGAATGCACCGTCCACGAGACCATCCGCAACGTTTACATGCTGGCCTAAAGCCGGCCACTGGAGCTCCCGACATGCCGACACCGATCATGAAATCGCCGCTCGCCCTCACCGACCTGGTCGACTGGGGCGTCATCCCCACCCTGATCGAGGGCGAATCCCGCACTTCCGGCAAGCTGCTGCACAAGGGGCCGGAGGGCCGCTCCGAATGCGGACTGTGGGTCTGCACGCCGGGCAAATGGCGCTGCCACGTCACCCGCGACGAGTTCTGCCATTTCCTCGAGGGACGCTGCACCTATGTCCACGAATCCGGCGAGGTGATCGAGATCGAACCGGACACCGCAGCGTTCTTTCCGCAGGACTGGAAGGGCGTCTGCACCGTCCACGAGACCATCAAGAAAGTTTACATGATCCGCTGAACCTTCTCGATAATTCTACCCTACCGGACACCTGACGCCGTTTTCTCCGCTTCCGATGCTCACGGACTTTAATGTCCGCTCCGCTTCGGTTCTCGAAAACCACGCCGCCTGTCTCGGCAGGGTGAATTCTCAAAAAGTTTCCGTGCACACGGGAGGACAGAATGGACTTTTCACCTGACCGGCCGACCTTCTTCGTCAATCCGGATTATCGGCCAATGACCGGTGCGGCAAAACCGGTGATCGATCCGGCGACGCTCGAAACCGTCGGCGCGATCACCGCAGCCAGCAACGGCGAGATCGACGCCGTGCTCACCGCAGCGACCAAGGCGCAAACGGCCTGGAAAAAGCTCGACGCCAAGAGCCGTGCCCGGCATCTGCACGCCGTCGCGAACGCCATCGAAGCGGCCGACTTCACGCGCTGCGCCGAGCTGATGGTGCACGAGATGGGCAAACCCTATCCGGAGGCGATCGGCGAGATCGCCAATTGCGCGCCGATCTTCCGCTATTACGCCGAAATGGCGCGTGACGACGCCGGCAAGATCGCCGGCACGACGCAGGCCGGTTCGTTCCAGTATGCCCGCTACGAGCCCTACGGCACGTCGGTGCACATCATGCCTTACAATTTTCCGATCCTGTTGATGTGCTGGACCGTCGCCGCCTCGCTTGCCGCCGGCAATGCCTGCGTGATCAAGCCCGCCGAAGCGACAACATTGTCGACGCTGGATTATATAACCGTGTTTCGCTCCCTGCCGGAGGGCCTGGTTTCCTGCATGCCAGGCGGAGCAGCAACGGCGCAGGCGCTGATCGCCTCGGACCGCACGCATGCGGTTGCTTTCACCGGTTCGGTCGCCGCCGGCAAGGCTGTCGCCGTCGCATGTGCAGAGCGCATGAAGCCTTGCGTCATCGAGGCCGGCGGCAGCGATCCCCTGATCATCAGCCAACACGCCCCACTGGACGTGGCGGCTGCCGGCAGCGTCACGGCTGCCTTCCATCTCACTGGCCAGGTCTGCACTTCGGCCGAACGGTTCTTCGTGGTTGATGCCGTTCACGACCGCTTCGTCGATCTGTTTGCCGAGAAAACGCGCGCGCTGCGTATCGGCAACGGCCTCGACAAAACCGAGATCGGACCGCTGGTCAGCGAGGCCGCGCGTGCGAAGGTCATCCGGCTGGTCGACGGTGCGATCCGCAGCGGTGCCAAAGCGATCACCGGCGGACGCATTCCGCCGGCACATAATGTAGGCTGGTTCTACGAGCCGACCATCCTGACCGGCATCACCGCCGATATGGCAATCGTGCGCGAAGAGTGTTTCGGGCCGGTCGCCGCAATCTGCCGGGTCAAGGATTTCAACGAGGCGATAGAGCTTGCCAACGACAGCCCCTTCGGTCTCGGCGCCTCGGTCTTCACCACCGATCTTGCCGAAGCGCATGAGGCCGCGGAGCGGCTCGAGGCCGGCATGGTCTGGGTCAACAATCCGCTGATAGACAATGACGCGTTGCCGTTCGGGGGCTGGAAGGCTTCGGGCCTCGGCCGCGAGCTCGGCCGCCAGGGTCTGGATGCATTCCGCCGCTCGAAGATGGTCATCATCGACCACAGACCGGAGATTCAGGGCTGGTGGTATCCCTATCCTGACAGCTGGTTCCGCGAGGCAGGCGGGCGCAAGCATGTTTGACACGACTATCTTCGGGCGTGCTGCTAGCTAAGTGTTTAGGATATCCGCCTCCGCCGAATGCAGCCATATCGGGCGTGGCGCTGTAGCCGAAGGCTGGTGAGATCGGAATCAGAAAGGCCACCTGCGCTCAACGGCCATTCGCCCGGCGGACCCGCCAGATGACATTACCGACGTCGTCGGCGACGAGCAGTGCGCCAGTCTGATCGATAGCGACGCCGACCGGCCTGCCCATCGCCTCGTCATTACGCCCGATGAAGCCAGTGAGCACGTCTTCCGGAGGACCGCTCGGTTTGCCACCATGGAACGGCACGAAGATGACCTTGTAGCCGCTATGCACGCTTCTATTCCACGAGCCGTGCTGGCCGACGAAGGCGCCGTTGCCGTAGGCCGGACCGAGCCGCGCGCCTTTGGAGAAGGTCAGTCCCAGCGAGGCGGTATGAGAGCCCAGGGCGTAATCGGGCTTGATCGCTGCCGCCACGAGATCGGGGCGCTGCGGCTTGACGCGTTCGTCGACGTTCTGTCCGTAGTAGCTGTAGGGCCAACCGTAGAAAGCGCCGTCACGAACCGAGGTCATGTAATCCGGCACAAGGTCGTCGCCGATCTCGTCACGCTCGTTCACGGCGACCCAAAGCTGGCCAGTCTCAGGATTCCAGGAGAGCCCGTTCGGGTTGCGCAGGCCCGAGGCGAAGACCCGAATGCGGCGGGTAGACCGATCCACTTGAAGGACAGCGGCGCGGTTCTTCTCGGCGGCTATGCCGTTTTCTCCAACGTTGCTGTTGGAACCAACGGTGACATAGAGCTTGCGTCCATCCGGAGTTGCGATCACGTCCTTGGTCCAATGATGGTTGAGGTCCCCGGCCGGCAAGTCGATGATCTTTTCCGGCGACGTGCTGACTCGGGTCTGGCCATTGGAGTAGGGGAAAGCGACGAGCGCGTCGGTATTCGCGACAAAGAGTTTGCCTTTGGACAGCGTCATGCCGAAGGGCGAATTGAGGCCTTCCGCGAACGTCGTGCGCACATCCGCAATGCCGTCGCCATCGGTGTCGCGCAGGAGCGTGATGCGGTTGGCGCTTTTGGTCGCGGCGCCAGCCCGCTTCATAGCCAGGTCCATGAAGACCTTTCTAAGACTGAAGCCTTCATCATGCTTGGCAGGGGCATTGGTTTCAGCAACCAGCACGTCGCCGTTCGGAAGCACATGTAGCCAGCGCGGATGGTCGAGGCCGGTGGCGAAGGCGTTCACCGTCAGCCCCTTCGCCGGGGTCGGCATACCTTCTTTCTGCCAGCCTTTCGCCTCCGCGATGTTAACAGTCGGGATCAGCGTCGGTCTTGGTTTCGGTAAAGTGGGGTTGGGGCCATAGCCGGTTATTGCCCCGGTTTTTTGCGCCGGAATCCCAGCGCAGCTTGCCATGACGGTGCCCAACACCGCTACGAGTACGCTTCCTCGGAAGCCGGCATGCATCGGACGTCCTCCGCATGGATCTGTGTCGCGCTCTTTGTGCAAACGGAAGTCAGTGGCTTATTCTTCCAATTGCTTCGAAACAGCGGCGCTCGTGATCCTAGGAACCAGGAATTCGCGACAGATCTGCTCTCGGTAGAAATATGGCGCGAGAAGATTGCGGCAACCGCGCGAATATCTGTCGCGCGATATGAATCTCACATTCGTGTCGCGCGAAATCGATACGGCTTGCGCTTTTCGGTATCGAGTTGCTCATGGGCCAACATGCGTTCGAATGGAAGGAGACCGTGAACGGCGGGACCCACAATGACCCACCGATTGCGCCAGCTGGTGAAACAGCTGTTGTTGCTGCTTAGCAAGACGCTGCCAATCTGCTAAAGTCTGCGGTGGGAGGAGACGGATATCCAATCGCTGCCGATAGCACATCCAAGTGTAGCGAAGGCGACACCCGGCGCATCACTTCCGCTCGCCTATTCCCTCGCGACGCTCTGCTGGCTCCTGTCGGCCGGCGTCTATATCGCCGCCAAGTGGGTTGCCCCCGAGATGCCGCCTTGGGCGCTCTGCTTCTGGCGGCTGACGCTCGCGTGCGCGATCCTGCTGCCTATCGTCCATCGTCATCACGGGGCGATGCTCGTGCTGATCCAATCCCGGGTGATCGAGGTGCTGGTCATCGGCACTATCGGACTAACCTTGTGTCAGGGCATGATCTACACGGGCCTCAACTATACCAACGCGACGACCGCCGGCATCATCATGGCGCTGTCGCCGATCATGACCATGGTGCTTGCCCGCTTCGTGCTCGGCGAGCCCCTCGGTGTCTGGAAAGCGCTTGGAGCGCTGGTCGCTCTGGCTGGGATGGTGGTGATCGTGGCGCGCGGCGACCTTGCCGCGCTGATGCAGCTGCAGTTCAATCCCGGCGAGTTGTGGATCGTCGGCAGCGCGTTTTGTTGGGGCCTCTACACCGTGCTGCTGCGTCGCGCCAAATTCGCTATCGAGCTTCTGCCGATGGTGGTCCTGCTGCTGGGAGCCGGCGCGCTGGCCGCACTGCCCTTCTATCTCTGGGAACTGTTTTCCGGGGATCGTTCGGCGCTGCATGCGAACGGCCTTCTGGCTCTCGCCTATGTTGCCGGCCCCGGCGGCGCTCTGATGTACTATCTCTACAACCGTAGCGTCGAGACGCTTGGTGCGGGGCGCGCCAGCATGCTGCTCTATCTCCAGACCGCCTTCGTCGCCGTTCTCGCTTATCTGGTCCTTGGCGAAAGCTTGCACGACTACGATCTCGCCGGCGCCGCCTTCATCATCGCCGGCCTGCTGCTCGCCACCGCGATCAAGCCGAGGCAGCGCACGGTGCGTGTCGCGTAGGCAAACATCAGTTCCGCTGCTTCGGCGAGCAGCTCGCAAAATCAGAGCGCCACCCGAAGCAAGCCGGGTCACTGAAGTCGGCTGTTGTGACGCAGCACGAGGCCGACCGCGCCGAGCAATGCGTCGTTCTCCGTGTGCTTGCCAACGATTATCCGCGTGCGCAGCGCAGGCGCCACATCGCGGGACTTGATGAGCGTGTGGCGTTCATATGATGCGATCAGTGGCGCCAGGAGAATGTCGCCCGCCAAGGCCATGCGGCCGCCGATGATGATGAGCGGCGGATTGAGAACCGAACCGATCAGGCCAAGGCCACGGCCGGCGAACTCGGCGGTGTCCTCGATCATCCGCAGCGCCCTCACGTCGCCCTGCTCGGCCATCATGATCACGTCGTCCATCGTGACCGGCCGCCGCACGATGCGCGAAATCTGCTCGAGCGGTCGGGCAAAGCTGGCATAGAGCTCCAGGCATCCTCGATTGCCGCACCGGCAAAGGTCGCCGCCGGGATCGATGCTGATGTGCCCGAATTCGCCGGCGCCGCCGGCGATGCCGCTCACCAGCCGACCGTGCTGGACAATGGCCCCGCCGACGCCCAGATCGACCTTGAACAGCACGAAGTCGTCCTGGCCGACGGCCGCACCCCACATCAGCTCCGCAATGGCCGAGCAGTTGCTCTCATTGTCGGCGAAGATCGGCTGTTCGAGGACCGGCCCGAACACATCGCGGATGTTGACCCCGGCCCAGGTCGGAACGATACTCGCGCGCAGCACCACTCCTTCGCGGCTGACTGGGCCCGAGACGGAGACCCCAACCCCCAGGAGCCCCGCCATCGGCAGACCGTTCTCTTCATAGCATCGGGCAATTACTGACTTGGCGAGCTGGGCCGCTTGTTGCGGCTGGTAGTCCAGACCCATGGGGATGGTTTGTTCGGCAACGAAAGAATGCGAGACGTCAGCGACGACACACCGCATCTCGTCGAGGCCCAGATGGATGCCGACGCAGGTGCCCGCAGCGGGATTGAGCGTCAATGTCGTGGCAGGCCTGCCAATACCCCTCGCCGCGTCATGATGGGCCGGGGATTCGATTACCATCCCCGACTTTCTCAAGCCATTGAGCGCGGTTGAAACCGTCGACCGCGCCAAACCGGTAATGCGGGTAATTTGCGACGCAGAAAGCACGCCGCGCTCGCGCAGGCATCGGACGATCAGGCTCTCCGGCGACGCGGACGGCCTGTCGATTAGCCAATTTCTAAGCGAAGGTTTGTTCATGATGGGCACAAAGCACGTTGACTGATAGCCCAGATATGTCATCTTGGAAAGAACGGAGATTACTGCATCTCGCCGGCCACGCCCTCAAATCGCGGGCCACAAGCGGTCGATACGAACCGTGCATCATATATGGGAGTGAAACGATGAAATACCTGAGGACGGCCTTTGCGGCCGCTACCGCCTTCACCTTGATTACCGGAACAGCCCTCGCGGAGCCGAAGACCAACCTCTTGCATCAATGGGCCACCGGATCGGACGCCCAGGCTATCGCCAAGCTCGGCGAGATGTTTACCGCCAAGGGTGGCACCTGGCAGCAGACCTCCATCGCGGGCCATACGGCCAATACCCTGGCCAAACTGCGTGCCGATGTGATCGCCGGCAACGCCCCTCCCGCTGTGCAGCTAAAGGGTCCCGAGATCGCCGAATGGAACGAGACGGGCATGACAGCCAATCTCGACGACCTGGCGAAAGCGGAAAATTGGGAGAAGGTCGTCGCTCCCGAATTGCTGCCGGTGATGAAGCCGACCGGGAATTGGGTGGCCGCGCCGATGAACATCCACCGCATCAACTGGCTGTGGGCATCGCCGAAGGTCATGAAGGACGCGGGCGTCACCGAGATGCCGAAGACATGGGCGGAATTCAATGCCGCCTGCGACAAGATCGTGGCCAGCGGCAAGATCTGCATTTCGCACTCGACCGCCGACTGGACCGACTCGACCGTCTTCGAAGTGGTCGTGTACGGTCAGGACCTCGATCTCTACAAGAAAGCCTTCGTCGAGGGCGACGTCGACGCCATGCGCAGCGACGGCATGGTCAAGGCCTTCGAGCAGTTCCGCACCATGACCTCGAAGTACATGGACCCCGGCATGAACGGGCGTGACTGGGATACCATGTCGCATCTGGTCGGCCGCGGCGAGGCCGCCTTTCACATCATGGGCGACTGGACGATCGGCCTGCTGACGGCCGGCGGCTTCAAGGAGGGCACCGACTATGTCTGCGCCCAGGCGCCGACCGATTGGGGCAAGCCGGGCTTCATCCTGAATTCAGATTCGGTCGTGTTCTTCAAGCAGAAGGACCCGGACTATATCGAGGGACAGAAGCTGCTTGCCAGCATCATCCTGTCGCCCGAATTCCAGACCATTTTCAATCAGACCAAAGGGTCCATTCCGGCGCGCCTCGATGTCGATCTTTCGAACGGCTTCAATCCCTGCCAGCAACTCTCGCAAAAGGATTTGCAAGCCTCGATCGCCGCCGGCACGCTCGTGCGTTCGATGGCGCACAACATGACGGTTCCGCAAAAGGTCCGCGGCGCAATAATGGATAGCATCACGGAGTTTGTAGCAACGCCGGATATGAGTGCGCAGGACGCGGCCAATGCGATGGCGGATGCGGCCGAAGCGCAGAAGTGACGCTGCCGATGATGGCCGGGGGCGAAGCTGCCGGCCAGACCTCGCCGGAGCAGCCCGATGTCCACCCATGATCTGATTGTACCAGCCGCAGCTGCCGCGGCCCGTCCGTGGCGCGAGCGCCTGGGCACGATGGTGCCCATTCTGGTGCTGGCGCCGTCGATAGCGGCGAGTTTCATCTATGTTTTCGTCTTCACGCTCTGGACGCTCTACATCTCGCTGTCCAATTCGTCGCTGTTGCCGACCTATGGGTTCGTCGGCCTGGACAATTACGCTTCGCTCTGGGCAAACCGGCGCTGGAACATCGCCTATACCAATCTCTTCCTGTTCAGCGGCTTCTATATCGTTGGCTCGATGGCCGTTGGCCTGCTGCTCGCGATCGCGATCGACCAGCGCGTCCGCGGCGAGGCGGTTTGGCGCACCATCTTTCTCTACCCGTTGGCGGTGTCCTTCATCGTCACCGGTACGGTGTGGAGTTGGCTCTATAATCCTGTCGATGGTATCCAGGCCTTCGTTCGCGGACTTGGCTGGACCGACTTCAGCTTCGCCCTGACGGCCAACCGCAACACTGCGATCTATGCGGTGATCATAACCGGTATCTGGCAGTCGTCCGGCTTCGCAATGGCACTTTTCCTGGCCGGTCTGCGGTCGGTCGATCCGGATCTCGTCAAGGCCGCGCAAATCGACGGCGCGTCGGTTTTCCGGACCTATCGGAGGGTCATCCTGCCAACCATCGCCCCGATATTCCTGGCGGTGGCGGTCATTCAGATACAATTCGCCATCAAGACCTTCGACCTGGTGGCGGCGTTGACGCGAGGCGGCCCAGGTGTGTCCACCACCTTCCCCGCCATCTATGTCTACGACCTGATGTTCCAGCGCGGCCAAATCGGCGAAGGTGCCGCCGCGGCGATGATGATGCTCGCTGCGGTCGCGGTTGTGCTGGTGCCGTATTCCTTGTGGATCGTCTGGCGCCGGCGAGCGGAGGGCCGCAATGGCTGAAATTGCCCCTAATGCCCGTTTTGATCCGGAAGAAGCCGCTGCCACGCGCCGGCATTTCTGGAGCCGCTTCCTTGTCTATGCCGTGCTGACGCTTTTCGCGGTCGTCTATCTCGTGCCGCTGCTGGTGGTGATCTTCAACTCATTGCGCGAGCAGTCGGAGATTGCCCGCAACGGCCTCATCTCCGTACCGCGCAGCTTCCGGTTCGATGCGTGGGCGCAGGCCTGGGGATCCTACTGCGTCAGCGGTACCTGCGAGGGAATGAAGCGCAATTTCTTCAACTCCCTGGCCATGACGATCCCCGCCACCATCATCTCGACCATTCTCGGCGCCATGAACGGCTACATCCTCTCCAAATGGCGCTTCAGGGGCTCCGAACTGATCTTCAATCTGATGCTGCTCGGCGTATTCATGCCCGGCCAGATTTCGTTGATGCCGTGGGCGTTCCTGCTCGGCAAGCTCGGCCTGACCAATTCCACATACGGGCTGGTGTTGATCCACGTCGTCCAGGGCATCTCGTTCACCACCCTGTTCTGCCGCAATTTCTACGTCAGCATACCGGACGACCTGATCAAGGCGGCACGCATCGACGGCGCCGGGTTCTGGCGGATCTTCCGCAAGATCATCCTGCCCCTGTCGCCGCCCATCCTGATCGTCACCGTCATCTGGCAGTTCACCGGCATCTGGAACGAGTATCTGTTCGGCGTCGTCTTCACATCGGGCCAGCAGCAGCCGATCACAGCGGCACTGGTCGCGCTCACGGCCGGCGGCACGACCGCGCGTGCTTACGATGTGATGAGCGCAGCCGTGCTGATCGGCGCGTTGCCTCCGCTGCTGATCTATCTGTTTGGTGGAAAATACTTCGTGCGCGGCCTCACCCAGGGCGCCATAAAATGAGGCGTCGCCCATGTCCGCGTTGATGATCCGCAACCTTCACAAGAGCTATGGCTCGCTCGAGATTCTTGCCGGCATCGATCTCGAGGCTAAGACCGGAGAATTCGTCGCCCTTGTCGGCCCGTCGGGTTGCGGCAAGTCAACCTTGCTCGCCATGATCGCCGGACTGGAAACCGTCACGTCGGGCGAGATATGGATCGGCGACCGGCTGGTGAACTCGGTGCAACCCAAGGACCGCGATATTGCGATGGTGTTCCAGTCATACGCTCTCTATCCCACCATGACGGTGCGCCAGAACATCACCTTCGGCATGGAGAGCCGCGGCGTGCCAAAAGCGGCGCAGGCGGAAGCTGTCCAGCGGGTTACCGCACTCCTGCAGATCGAACAGCTGCTTAAACGCAAGCCCGGCCAGCTCTCGGGAGGCCAGCGGCAGCGCGTTGCGATGGGGCGTGCCCTCGTGCGCGACCCGAAGCTGTTTCTGTTCGACGAGCCCTTGTCCAACCTCGACGCCAAGCTGCGCGTCGACATGCGTACCGAAATCAAGAAGCTTCACCATCGCGTCGGCAAGACCACGGTGTATGTCACCCATGATCAGGTCGAGGCGATGACGCTTGCATCCCGCATTGCGGTGATGAACCAGGGCTCGGTACAGCAGTTCGACACGCCGAAACGGATCTACGACCGGCCGACCAACATGTTCGTTGCCGGTTTCATGGGATCGCCGGCGATGAATTTCATTCCCGCCCGGCTTACGGGCTCGACCAGCATCTCGGTACGCGCCGCTGACGGCAGCGACGTCAGCCTCGCCCTTGCCGCGCCGATGCCCGCCGGCGCGCCAAAGGACGTCGTGCTCGGTATCCGGCCGGAACACATCTACCGTTTCACGACCGATCTGAAGTCGCGCAAACCTGCTGTAGCGTCCATGCAGGCGCCGGTCGAATTGGTCGAGCCTACCGGGGCCGAGACGCTTGCCGTGCTCAGGCTGGGTGACCTGGAGATCACCGGCCGTTTCGAGCCGGATGACGCTCCCGTCATGGGCGAGACGATAACGCTCGGCATCGACATGTCGCGCGCCTGTCTGTTCGATCCAACAACCAAGGCGCTTCTGTAGTTTGATGTCCGTACAATTCGCGACTTATCCAAGCTTGACCGATCGGGTCGTGCTGATCTCCGGCGGCGCCTCCGGTATTGGCGCCGATATGGTCCGCGCCTTCGTGGCGAACGGCGCCCGGATAGCCTTTCTCGATGTGCAGGACGAACCAGCGGAGGCGTTGGTGCGCGAGCTCGCTGGTGCCGCCGGGCAGGCTCCGTTATATCTCCATTGCGATGTGACCGACGTCGATGCGCTAAAGGCGTCGGTAGCACGCGTACGCGCGCGGCTTGGTCCGGTCGCCGTCCTGGTGAATAACGCAGCCAATGATCAGCGCCATCCCCTCGACGCGATAACGGCCGACTATTGGGACCGCAGCTTCGATGTCAATCTGAGGCATCACTTCTTCGCCGCGCAGGCAGTGCATCCGCATATGAAGGAACTCGGCTTCGGCTCGATCATAAACTTCTCCTCCATTGCCTGGCGGTTCGGAGCGGACCAGATGGTGGCCTATGCCACCGCCAAGGGGGCCGTGGTGGCGCTGACGCGTGCGTTGGCGCGGTCGTTCGGACCGGATAACATCCGCGTCAATGCGATCGAACCCGGCGCCGTCATGACCGAGCGGCAGCGCGAGCTGTGGTTCAAGACGCAGGAGGCAGTCGACCAGACGGTGCAGCGGCAATTGATCCGCCGCGTCCTGCTGGGCGAGGAGATTGCACGCACGGTGCTCTTCCTGGCAGCCGACGACAGCCGCATGATCACCAAACAGTCCATTACCGTCGATGCCGGTCTGCGCTAGTGACGCCTCTCCGCTCTCCATTGGAACCGCCAAGCTGATGCTTCGTCTCGGCCTCAACCCCTACGGACTGACCTATCATCTCGGACTGCAGGGCCGCGGCACGCCGCGGCACAATCCGCACGGCGCGGGGCTGGAAGGCTTCATCACGCTGGGGCAGGAACTGGGCGCACGCACGCTCGAGATCTACGAACCCTGGTTGACCGACTTGACTGACGCCGAAATCGTCGCGCTGCGCAGGCGTCTTGCCGCGCTGGACATCGTCCCGGTGGTGAGCGGCGGACTGCTGGTGGCAGGTCCGCTGGACACCGCCTTCCGGGCTGCGCGCCTGCTCGAGGCGACGACGATCCGCATCGCACTGACGCCTGTCCTGTGCGGCGACCGCAATGCGTGGGGTCCGAAATGGAGCGAGTTCAACGCAACGATTCGCGCTGCCTTGACGGAATGGGGGCCGCGTGCGGCGGCCGAGGGACGCGTGCTCGGCATCGAGAACCATCAGGACTTCGGCAGCGACGAACTGGCTGCGTTCTGCGAACTTGGCGGGCCGGGTGTCGGCATCACCTACGACACCGGCAACACCTTTCCTGTCGGCGAGGCGCCGCTTGCCTTCACGCGCCGGATCGCGCCCCATGTCCGCCACGTTCACCTCAAGGACTATCGCGTCCAGTTCACGGATGAGGGCTATCGCCTGGTCCGCTGCGCGATCGGCGACGGCGCGGTGCCTTTCGCCGAACTGGCAGCCATCCTTGGCGAGCACCACGACACGCTGACGGCGGTGCTTGAGCCCGGCGCGCTGGAGGCTCGTCACGTTCGCTGTCTCACCGACGACTGGTGGAACGGATATGCGCCGAAGACCGCCCGCGAATTCGCGGCCTGCCTGAGTGCCGCGCGCCTGAACCGCCTTGCGGACGACGCCGACTACCGCACGCCATGGGAGCGCAATGATGACGGTGCGCTCGTTTCGTACGAGCTCGACATGATCCGGCGCAGCGCCGCCAACATGATGAAATTCGATTTCATTGCAATGGAGAAATCAGCATGACTGCCCGAGAACTCAGCGGCCTGACCGCCTTCGTCACCGGCTCGGGACGCGGCCTCGGCCGCGTGATGGCCGACCGCTTGGCCGAACTTGGCGCAAACGTCGCGGTCCACGACCTCGATTGGGCCCGGCCATCTCAATATGGCGAATTCGCGGACCTCGGCGACTCTGCCAGGGGCTTGGAGAAGCATGGGACGCGCATCACCGCGGTCACCGGCAACATCGGCGACAAGCAAGCTGTCGCGGAAATGAAGAGGAAGATCGAGGCGGAGCTCGGCGACGTGCACGTCTTGGTAAACTGCGCCGGCGGCGACATCGGCGCCAAGGGCGTAAAGCCCAATCCCAACAACGCACTGGACATCGACTACGAAGACATCAAGGTTCTAACCGAGAACAACCTCATCGGCACGATGCTGGTCTGCCAGGCGTTCGTTCCGCCGATGGTCAAGCGTGGCTCGGGCTCGGTGATCAACATCGCCTCGGCGGCAGCGCATATCGGCTGCTCGCCCGAGGTGGTCTACTCGACGCTCAAGGCGGCTGTCGTCCATTATACGCGCTGCCTCGCCAAGGAACTGATCGACGATGGCGTACGCGTCAATGCGGTGAGCCCCGGCGCCACCAAGACGGCACGGTTCCAAGCGAGCCGCGTGGTCGATCCACAGCGCATGGATTCGAGCAAGAAATCGCTGAACCGGTACGCGGAGCCTGAAGAGATCGCCGAAGCGGTGGCCTTCCTCGCCGGTCCGCGCGCGCGCTTCATCAACGGGCAGGTAATCCGCGTCGATGGCGGTTTCACGATCTTTCCAGGTTAGGCCGCCATCGTCCATACCGGGTACCGGAAGCAACTTCGCCATCGCGCGCTGTAGATAGCTCCGCCCGAGTTCGGCCAGAACTATGCACTGCATTACAGTCGGAGCTTGACAAAAACTGCGGTATGGCGGGTATATTAATCGAATAATATGACGCCATCCATTGTGAGGAAGGCGGGTGGCAAACCAGGGAGGAGACCAAGATGAGCCGCTACAAGTCAGTCGGATTCCTGCACGGCATGGTTTTGGGCGTGGCCCTGACGACCGCGACTGCGGCCCATGCCGAGACCTTGACGCTCTATTGGAACGCCGGCCACGCCTATCAAGCTTATGCCGATGCAATAGCAAAGTTCGAGGCCGATCATCCCGGATGGTCGGTGCAGTGGGAGAAATTCCAGTGGCCGGATATGCGCACCAAGCTGGTGGCGGATTTTGCGGCGAAGAGCGCGCCCGATCTCGTCGCCGAACCCGGCGGCTGGGTGCAGGAATTCGGCCAGCGGAATCTGCTGCGGCCGCTGAACGACTTCATCGAACAAGACGGCAAGGCGATCGGCTATCCCGACGACTGGCAAGCCTATTCCGTGGAGCGCAACAAACTCGGCGGCCAGTACTATGGCATCCAGATCCACCTCACCTGCGCCACCCTCGTCTACAACGTCGATATGCTGAAGCAGGCGGGCTTCGACGCGCCGCCTGCGACCTGGGAGGAGTTCCTGAAGGTTGCCAAGGCGACGACGACCGGCGCCCGCTTCGGCTTCGCTCCCAACCCGAGCATCGGATATTACTCGTCGTGGCTGCTGCAGAACGGCGTGACCTACTACGATCCCAAGACAAACAAGGTCAATCTCGACAGTCCAGAGGCGATCGAAGCGATCCAGTTCCTCGCCGACCTGATCCACAAGGAAAGAGCAGCGACCAAGCCGGCGGCGGGTGCTGACTATGAGGGTCCGCAAAAGCTGTTCACGGCCAACCGGGTCGCCATGATCATAACCGGTCCGTGGGACGTGAAGCCGATCCGCTCGGGCAACCCGAAGCTCAACTGGGCGGTTGCGCCATCACTCAAGCACAAGGTGCAGGCGACGTTCGCGGGCGGCGTCAGCGTGATGATCCCTAAGGACGCCAAGCACCCGAAGGAGGCCTGGGAGTTGTTGAAGCGGCTCGTCGCGCTCGACACGGAACTGGCGGCTACCAAGGAAGCGGGCATGACGATGCCGCGCAAATCCTGGGCCAACAACGCCGAGGTTCAGGCCGATCCGGTCATCGGCAGCTTCAGCAAATGCCTGCCTTACGCGCAAGACGTCACCGCCGAGCTGCGCCTCACCGGCAAGCACGCGCGAATCGAGAAGCTCCTGCAAAGCGCGCTCGAGGATATCATCTACAATCAGAAGCCAGCAGCCGAGATCATGCCGAAATTCGCGGCCGAGGCCAACGTCATCCTGGCCAACAACTAGCCGATGATCGTCAGCGGCAGCACCAATACGGCCGATACGGACATTCGCGTCGGCGCGATGCCGACCCGGCGAACTGGCCGCTTCAGCCGGCGCACCCGGCAAACGCTTCTCGCTTACCTGCTGCTGTCGCCAGCAATCCTCTATTTCTCGGTCTATTTCTTCTATCCGATCGGACTAGAGTTTTGGGCGAGCCTGTACAGCGGCCAGCCGCTGATCGGCGAGAGCCGATTCGCCGGATTGGACAACTACGTTGCTGCGCTCGGCGACGCGCGCGTTCGGCAGTCGCTCTTCGTGACGCTGGCCTTCGCGATAGGCGTCACCGCGGCCAGCATCGCCATTGGCCTCGGACTGGCGGTCGTGCTCAACCGGCCGATCCCGGGGCGCACTCTGATCCGCGCAATCATCTTCTTTCCCTACATCACCTCCTTCGTGATCGTCGCGTTGATGTGGCAGGCAATTCTCGATCCCTACACTGGCATCTTGAACAGCTTTCTTGCCGAGCTTGGGCTGCCGACCCAGAATTGGCTCGGCGACACCTCGACCGCGCTGCCGACCCTCATCGCCATCACGGTCTGGAAGGATGTCGGCTATGCCATGCTGATCTACCTCTCCGCGTTGCAGTCGATCCCGTCCGACTTCTATGATGCCGCATCCATCGACGGCGCCACGCCGACGCAGCAATTCCGCTATCTGACCTGGCCGTTGTTGACGCCGACCACGCTGTTCATCGCGGTCGTCAGCACGATCAGCCAACTGCAGGAGCTGGCGCCGGCCTACCTGATAACCAAGGGCGGACCGGCCGACGCGACGCGGTTCTTCAGCCTGCACGTGTTCGAGGCAGCCTTCTTCGAGCTCAACATCGGCTACGCCTCGGCGCTGTCTTTCCTGATGTTCCTGCTGATCCTGGCCATCACCTTCGTTCAGTTCCGCCTGCTCAACCGCGAAACCACCTATTGAGGTTGGCATGACATTGGCAAAAACGCTCCCGTCCTACCTACTGCTGCTCTTCTGCGTGGCGCTGTCGATCTTTCCGTTCCTCTACATGCTTTCGCTGTCGCTGCAGAGCGATGCCGACGTCTTCAGCGGCATTCCGATTCTGATCCCCGAGACGTGGCAATTCACGAATTACATCGACATCTGGCAGAAGGCGCCGTTCGCGCGTTTCACGCTCAACAGCTTCATCATCGCCGGCGGGATTACCTTCCTCCATCTGATCTTCGATCCGTTGATCGGCTACGTCTTCGCCAAGATGGAATTCGCCGGTAAGCGCGTCATGTTTGTCGCGGTGCTGTCTACGCTGATGATCCCATTCTTCATCCGCATGATCCCGCTCTATGTGCTCACCGCGCGGATGGGATGGCTCAACACCTATCAGGGCCTTATCCTTCCATTCGCCATGAGCGCCTACGGAATCTTCCTGATGCGGCAGTTCATCCGTCCAATTCCCGACGAGTTGCTTGACGCTGCACGGATGGACGGCTGCTCGGAACTCGGCCTTTACTGGCGCATCGTGCTGCCGCAGGTCCGTCCGGCACTGGCGACGCTGGCCCTCCTCACCTTCGTGTTCCAGTGGAACGAATTCCTCTGGCCGCTGGTCGCCGTCAACACCACCGAAATGCGGCCGATCACGACGGGACTGACGCTTTTCAACCAGGAATTCTTCACCCAGTGGAACCTGACGGCGACGGGCGGGATCATTCTCTTCATCCCGAGCCTGCTGCTGTTCCTCTTCACGCAGCGCTACTTCGTCCGCAGCGTGATGCTGGCAGGCATGAAATGACCATTCGAAGGCATTGCACCCTATGACGTCCCGCCGACCGAATGTAATCGTCTTCTTCACCGACCAGCAGCGTTGGGACACCGTTGGCGTCCATGGCAATCCGCTCGAGCTTACGCCAAATTTCGACCGCCTCGCCGGGACCGGCACGTTCGTGGCAAATTCGTTTACCTGCCAGCCCGTTTGCGGACCCGCCCGCTCCGTATTCCAGACGGGGCGGTACCCGACCATCACCGGCTGCTACCGCAACGACATCCCACTGCCGAAGAGCGAGCGCACGCTCGCGCATCATTTCACCGCGGCAGGTTATGACACCGCCTACATCGGCAAGTGGCACCTGGGGTCCGCCGAGCCGGTCACCCAGGAACAACGCGGCGGCTATCGCTACTGGCTGGCCTCCAACATCCTGGAGTTCACTTCCGGCCCCTTCGACACCGTCGTCCACGACAATGACGGCAAGGCGGTGAAGCTGCCGGGATACCGCGTCGATGCCCTAACCGACGCTGCAATCCGCTATGTCGCATCGAGGGAAGACGAGCCGTTCTTTCTATTCCTGTCCTTCCTCGAGCCGCATCACCAGAACCAGACGGACAACTACCCTGCCCCGCTCGGATACGAGGACAGGATCCGCAAGAAGCTCGCCATTCCCGGCGATCTCGCCGCACTTGGCGGCACGACAGCGGAACATTTCCCCGGCTATCTGGGCATGGTCGCACGCCTCGACGAGGCGTTTGGACGGCTGATCGAGGCGCTCTACAGCCTTGGCCGGCTTGACGACACGATCATCCTCTTCACCTCCGACCACGGATGTCACTTCAAGACCCGCAACAACGAATACAAGCGTTCCTGTCATGAGGCGTCGATCCGCGTGCCGACGCTATTCCACGGCCCCGGCTTCCAGCGCATCGGCACTTATGAAGGCCTGGTCAGCCTCGTCGATCTCGCGCCGACCCTGCTCGCCGCGGCCGGCCTGAAAGTGCCCAATTCGATGCAGGGCGTCTCGCTGCTCGACGCACTGCAGGGCGAACGGCCGCCGCGCGACGAGATATTCATTCAAATCAGCGAGCACCATGTCGGCCGCGCCTTGCGCACCAGACGGTGGAAATATGAGGTCGAGGCACCGGGAAAAGACGGCTGGCGGAATTCCGGCAGCGATTTCTATGTCGAGGCGAGACTCTACGACCTCGATGCCGATCCAAACGAACTAATCAATCTCATAGCTTCGCCCGATCACGCAGCGACGCGTGCATGGCTGCGAGGCCGCATCGTTGCCCTGATGGAGGAGGCCGGCGAGGCAAGGCCCGAGATCCTTGCCGCCGGGCATGGAAGCTGGAATGAAATCCGGCTGAGCGACAGCTGATCATGTCACGTCGCGCAGCGGATCCAACAATGCACGAGAGAAGTTCCGATCGCAGAAAGGCGCCGACCATGGCCGATGTCGCCCGGCGCGCCAATGTATCGACCGCTGCCGTGTCGTACCTGCTCAGCGGCGACAGCACGCGCCTGAAGTTCGTCGGCAAGGAGGCGCGGCAGCGCATCCTCGAGGCCGTCGCTGAGCTCAACTATGTGCAAAACCGCACCGCGCGGCAGCTGCGCCGCCAGCAGGCCGAGCGAATCTGCCTTGTACTGCCTCGTCTCGGCGTGCCGTTCAGCGACCGGATCGCGCAGGATATCCAATCTGGAGCGGCGCTGAGGGGATTTTCGACAATTATCACCGCGGGAGACACGTTCGAACGAACCGACCGGATCGTGAGGGAAATCGAGAGCGGGCTGGCAGACGGCATTATCGCCGACTGGCAGCATCTCTCCGAGCCCGAGGTGATGCTTTTGGCCGCGCGCCTGGCGGCCGCGGGCCGGCCAGCGGTGATCTTCCATCCGACCATCGAGCCGGCAGGCTTCTCGGTTGTGCGCCAGCATACCGGCAGGGCCGTTTTCGAGGCACTCGACTACCTCTACCGAGCCGGCCATCGCTGCATCGCCTATATGGTGCATGAGCAAGCGGTGGACGGGAGCCGTCTCGCCGCCTATCGCAGCTTCCTGCAAGCACGCGGCCTTCCGCTGCGAGACGACCTGGTGATCGGCGGTGCAGAGGCGCGCAAGGCTGCGTTTGCCAATGCTACGGCGCTGGCCGCCCGCGCGGATCGGCCGACCGCGCTTTTCGTCGAATCCGATCTTGCCGCCGTGACCGCCCTGCACGCATTCGAGGAGGCCGGCCTCTCCGTGCCCGGCGACATTGCAGTCATCGGCTGCGGCAATATCGACGAGGGCGAATTCAGTCATCCGGCATTGACGACAATCGGCCCCGAAACTGCCCACTACGACCATCTTGCCGATCATCTGATCTCATTGATCTCGGCAACACCGGGCGCAATACCTACCCTTTTCAGCGTTTCGTGGCAGTTGGTCCGTCGCGCGTCCGCATGAGCAGGATCGCCGCTATTTGACGCCCACGCTTTCAGGCCAGAGGACCTGGATTTCCTTTGGCAGCGCATCCCGCACCTTTGCCGACTGGCCAAGGTCGATATGCCGTGCAAGCACACGCAGCACAGAGCGTGCCGCATCCTCGGGATCGACAGGACGGGTCGATTTCAATTCATCGGCGATGTGTTGCAGGAATTTCTCGAGCGAGCGTGTCTTGTCGGGCATGTCGGCGGGCCGATAGCGATCATAGTAGGCGCCGCGCACGAGCAGCGGCAGTTCCGCTCCCAATTTGGCCGCCAGTCCGATCTGCAGCCTGTCGCGAAGGGTTCGCAGAACGGCGCCCAATGTATGCCAGGCGACGTGTCGATCCGGACCAAGATCCGCCATGATCTCGTCAAGCCAGATGTTTGTTATTTGCAGCGTTTTGTCGAAAACGTCCAAGCCGGTTGCGCTCATCGTCGCCTCCTCGAAAGGTTCTGCGGGCGAAACGGCGACCGGAGATTATTGTTTCGTGGTCCTGTGAAAATCGTCCTGGCAAAGCGGCGGAAACCGGTTCGGTCGGAGAGCCTGTCGGCGTCAGGTCTGCTCGACACTCTGCATCTGCTGGATTTCGGCGATCTGTCGGAAGCGGCCGTTTTCCACCCCGTTGAGTTCAGTCACAGCGGCCAGATTGTCACCCTTTTCATCCCACCGCACCGGCTCGCGATAGGCGATTCCCCTGAAACGGATATCGCGCACCGCCGCCAGAACGTCGCGCCGGCTCGGATGTCCCTTGGATACAGTGCTGGCGTCTTTGATCGCGGCAAGGAGAAGGCAGGCCGAATCGTAGGCATTCACGGCATAATTGCGCTTCGGCTTCGCCGTCCGACGATCTCGCCAGCTTCGGCGAGCGTCGCTTCCAAGCAATCCCTTCGCGCGTCAACGACGCCCGTTCAACCTTCCCACAGTTGTATTCGGCGCCTGCGTTCCGATCATTAAAGTCGGCCTTGCTGATCCGAAAGGTGGTTGTCCTCCGCCTAACTGAGCTTGTGCTCATCGGTTCCGAACGCCGTCTCAGCAATGAGACCAGTCCTCACGTTGCCCGAGCCCGGGTATCTCTTGACTGACTGAGCGGCCCGCGCCGACAATGGCATTGGGAAGATGGCGGGATGGCGCCCACGGTGTTCGGCACCACTTGGCGATCAAGCTGCGAAAGGGCTGTCATGGATTGGAAGCTGGAGCTGGTCCCGGTCCCCGTATCGGACGTCGATAGAGCAATTGCCTTTTATGTTGGGAAGGTCGGCTTTCATCTCGATCACGACCACACCGTAAGCGACGAGATACGTTTCGTGCAATTGACGCCGCCCGGTTCGGCCTGTTCGATTGCCATGGGCAAGGGCCTCGTCGACAGCCCCCCGGGATCCATAAGGGGCCTGCAACTCGTCGTGCCCGATATCGATGAGGCTCACCGGTACCTGGCCGCTCAAGGTATCGAGGTCAGCGATATCAAGGATTTTCCCTGGGGCAGATTTGTCTTCTTTGAGGATCCCGACGGCAACACCTGGTCTGTCCAGCAACTTCCACCTCGCAGCTGAGGCGGCACGCTGCGGCAGGGTCGTGCCCCGACACAGATAGCGCGGGATGCACGGTTCAATTCGAACGCATCCCGGCCTAACGCCTCTTCTCGTCGAAGGCGGCATTCCAATTGTGATAAGGCGCGCGATAGGTGGGGATGCGGTCCTCGACATCGACAAGCGCTTCGAACGGTTTGTGCGGTTCGGCCTGATACCAGAAGGCGACCGACGAAATGTCGTCCGAGCGGCGATTGGCGTGACCGTGCTCGATGGTCACCCGGATGCGTTTGTGGAAGATGACCGGGTCCTCTATGTGCCAGCGATAGAGCGTAACCGGCTCGGTCCAGTTCGGCCCGCCGGCGGCGATGATGCCGTGATAGGGCGCGCTGTAGTCCTGTGTCGGGCACCATGCCGTATTGAAATAATCTTCCGTGCCGGTGCCGTGCAGCGTCGGCGGCCAGGCATCGTTGGCGCCGGGGCCGGTCTCGCCGCGATCGTCGATCAGTTCGGCCTTCGGTCCGATGCGCGGATCGGGCTTGCGCACTGTATCCGGCACGGAAATGCCCGGCTCGCCATCGACGAAGATCATGTCGTCGCCCTCGCCATACCAGTCCCATAGTGCGGAACGCCGCCGCGAATAGACGGAATAGAGTACGCCGACATAGTGGCCATGACCTTCCGCCTCCAGGATGGTGTAGTTGCCGTTCCCGTCGGTGTTTTCCCCGCCAAACAGGACCTGCTCGTTGGCCAATCCCGTCTCGTCTATGCCGTCAGGTCGCTGCTGACTGTATTGGGCGTGGAAGCGGCCCAGGCCTTCCTCGAGTTCCTCATGCAGTTCGAGATCGACATAGTAATAGAAAAGCAGGTCGTCCTCAGCTTCATTGGCGACGGTGAAGCGCATGTGGCTGGCAAACGGCATCGGAAAGTAGCAGTTGAAGGCCTTGCCATCCTCGGGGCTTGCCTGGACCGGCAGGCTGGCAAAATTGCGGGTGCGGGCATGCCCCATGCCGAAGAAATCACCGATCGGCGTTTCGATGCTCGGATACTCCTCGCCATCCCAGTAAGCGCGCAGCACGATCTTGCGCAGGAAGTCCTCACTCTTGCAGGCGAGCGTCGCCCAGATATGCGTGACAATGCCGGCACCGTCATGCTCGGCAATCACCACCGTCTGGCCGGGTTCAACATGCAGCCGGTCGTCATTGCCGCCGGTGCGGTCGTAGCTCGAGAACCGGCGGGTTTTGGCGTCGCGCAATTTGGCGAGCCCGCGAAGCGGCGACAAGCCGGCATTATCCATGTGTTTCTCCTCTTGCTTCAGCGGTTATTTCAGGCCGCTTGTCTTGATCGATTCCATGATCTGGCGTTGGAAGATCACGAAAAGAACCAGCATCGGCACGGCGACGATGGTCGAGGCGGCCATGACGTAGTTCCAGGCGGCGGCGTACTGGCTCTTGAAGTTCGCAATGGCTACCTGCACCACCCAGAGATCGAGGTCCGATGTGATCGTCAACGGCCACAGGAAAGCATTCCAGTTGGCGAGGAAGAACAGGATCGCCAGTGCCGACAGGATCGGCCGGCTGAGCGGCAGGATGATGCTCCAATAGATGCGCCAGTAGCCGGCACCATCCATGATCGCCGCTTCTTCCAGTTCCCTGGGCAGCGACAGGTAGTATTGCCTGAGCAGAAAGATGCCGAACGCGTTGAAGATCGCCGGAATGATCAGCCCGGCATAGCTGTCCAGCATGTGCAGCATCCGCGTCAGGATGAACAGCGGCACGATGATTACCGGCAGCGACACCAGAAAGGTCGAGAACATGGCGAGGAACAGCGTGTCGCGGCCCGGAAAACGCAGCCGTGCGAGCGAATAGCCGGCCATCGAATGAAAGAACAGCGCGGCGACCGTCACCGTCGCCGACACGAAGAACGAATTGAAGAGATAGCGCAGGAACGGCACCTCGGTCAGCACATAGAGGAAATTGCCGAGCGTCGGGCGTTCCGGAATGAGGCTCGGCGTGAAGACGTCGCTCGCCGGCTTGAGCGAGATGACCAGCATCCAGACAAGCGGGAATACCGTCATCAGGCCAAGTGCGGCGGTTGCCAGCATCCAGGCAAGTCTCGCCGCTCGTATCTGCGAACGGCCGGAAGGAGTTCGGCCGTCAGTCATGCTCGAAACGTCCGCCGCGCGTCAGCACGAAGAAGAAGACCGTGACCAGCATCAGCGCCAGCACCAGCAGCGATGCCATTGCCGATGCATAGCCGAACGCGCCGAACTGGAATGCCTGCTTGTAGATGTAGATGATCAGCACCGAGGTCGAATTGACCGGACCGCCTTTGGTCATCACATAGATCAGGTCGAAGACCTGGCCGCCGGCGACAGCCGCGACGAGCGAGACCAGGAGGACGAAGAAGCTGGTCGGCTTGAGCAGGGGCAAAGTAATGTACCAGAAGCTTGTCACCGGCCCGGCACCGTCGATCTTTGCGGCTTCGTAGTACTCTGCCGGGATGTCCTGGAGCCCGCCGAGGAAGATCAGCATGTAGAAACCCATCAGGAACCAGACGCTGACCAGCACCAGCGTGAACAGCGCCAGATTTGGATCGCCGAGCAGCGAAATTCCGCCGAGGCCGACGCGCGGCGCCAGCCGGCTGACGATGCCGACCTTTTCGACCAGCATGAGCTGCCACACGAGCGCCACCACGACCAGGCTGACCATCTGCGGCGCAAAGAACATCGAGCGCATGACCGCGTTGAAGCGGTTGGTCTTCTGCACCAGAAGCGCCAGTCCCAGTCCGGCGACGTAGAGCGCCGGCACCAGCATGACGGCATAAGCTACCGTCACCTTCACGGACGACCAGAACAGCGGGTCGCCCCACATGCGCCTGTAATTGCCGAACCCGACGAACCTGTAGCCGCCGAAGCCGTTGACCTCGAAGAACCCGACGGCGAGCGACAGCAGCATCGGCACGCCGACGAACACCAGCAGGCCAACCGCATCGGGCAGGACGAACAGCCATGCGGCGCAGCGCTCCCTTTGCTTGGCGGTGAGGCCGCGGGCGGAATTCGCGCCCGCGGCTGGCGGTTTCATCTGATCCATGCTGGAAAGGGCCTAAAGGATCGGCGCGCCGGAATAGGAAGCGAGGAACGCATCGAGTTGCTGACTGGCCGTCGTCGCCGCCTGCTGGGCATCAACCCCGCCAAGCTGTGCCGACTGGATGGCGTCGGAGATGATCTTGTAGGCCTCCGGCGGAACCCGCGGCTCGGCGCGCGTCCCCGGATGGATCTCCTTGGCGAAGGTGCCGAACTTGCCGGTGCTGAAGACATCGGCGCCGGCCTTCAGCGCGCTGTTGCGCGGCGGCATGTCGCTCTTGGCGACAGTGCACCAGTTGACGACCCGGTCGATCGATGCCGGATCCATTGAGGCCAGCGCCCAGGCGCAGAACTGGGCGGAAGCATCCGGGTTCTTGCCTCCGGCATTGGCGACAAAGGCCCAGCCACCGCCGACGGTGACGTATTTGCCATTGGCCGGTGTCGGCAATTTGAAGATGCCGTAGGGCACGTCCTTGGCGTTGTTGTCCATCGCCGAAATACCCCAGATGCCGCAGTTCTGCATGGCGCACAGCCCTGCCCCGAGATTGGCGACTATGTCGAAGCCGCCGCCGACCACCTGACGCGGCGCCACGCCGGTATTGATGGCATCCTGCCAGAGTTTCAGCGCCTGGACGGTGGCCGGCGAATCGAAGGCGCTCTTGCCGTCCTTGCCCTGGAATTCGCCGCCGCCCTGCCACAGGAACGGATACCAGGTGAAGTTCTGGTAATAGCCGGGAGTCGTTTCGAACAGCACGCCGTAGCGACTGGGCGTCGTCAGCTTTTTGGCGACCGCCAACAGCTCGTCCCAGGTCTTCGGCACGTCGTTCTCGTTGAGCTTTGCATCCTCGAACGCTTTGACCGAATAGTAGAAGGCCATCGGCTCGACTTCCATCGGCACACCGTAGATCTTGCCGTCCACCATGCGGTTGGCGATGACGCTTTCCGGGAAATCGGCCTTGGCGGCATCCTCGATATGCGGCGTCAGGTCGGCAAGTACGCCGCCATTGTAATAACGCAGGAAATCGCCGGGGCTGATGAGGAAGATGTCAGGGCCCTCGCCCGACGCGAAGGCCGTTGCCAGCTTGGAACCGGAGATGTATTCGCTGTTGACGACATATTCGAGCTCGACCTTCTGGTCGTGGCCGTCGTTCCAGTCGGCCACCAGCTTCTCGAACCACTGGACCTGCGGCTTCACGTCTCCCCCAGGCGCATAGAACTGCCAGAATTTCAGCGGCGCTTCCTGAGCGCGCACGGCCATCCTGTTGATGAACGGGAAGCCTGTGAGGCCGGCGGCAGCGAAAGTGGCGCCGCCCTGGATCAGCCGACGGCGGTTCAGGCTGGCCAATGGCCGGTCGCGGGTCGTTTTGTCAGTCATCAATTCCTCCCTTGGATGTTGTTCGGTCGAACGTTGGCGAAGGGACCTCCGTTCCCTTTGCCGGCATCTGCGTCACGCGCTGTCGAATGGGCTCAACGCGCATGGGATCACTTCGGTGCGCGGCGCGCCCTCGACTTTGCCACCCAGCCGTTCGAGCAGCATTTCCGTGGCGCGCTTGGCAAGCATTGTCGGACTGTTGCCGACACAGGTCAGCTTCGGCCTGACATATTCCAGTTGAGGCAGGTCATCGAAGACTGCGATGGCGATATCCTGAGGGATATTGATCCCATGGTCGTAGAATTCGGTCAGCGCACCGGAGGCCATCAGATAATTGGCGAAGAACATCGCCGACGGCAGGTGTCCGCCGTGCTTCTCCCTGAGCCAGGTGACCGCTTCCCGCCCTGACGGGGCAAGATAGCTTCCCTCGAACCGCAGATCGGCGGAGATTGGCACGCCATTGTCGGCGAGCCCTTTTTCGAAACCGGCGGCACGCGCCATCGCCTCCTTGAAAAAGGATGGCCCGGTGACATGGGCGATGCGGCGATGGCCCCTCTTCGCCAGATACTCGCCCATCAGATAGCCGCCGCCGAAATCGTCCAGCTGGACGCTGTCGACAGCATGGTTCGGCAGATGGCCGATGAAGACGGCGGGCAGATCGAGGCTGAGCAGTTCGCTGTGCATGCCGTGCAGCGCGAAGTCGGCAACGATGACGCCGTCGACCCGCTTGCGCCCGATCTGGCGCAAATACTCGCGGCCGTGATCCTGTGAATGTCCGCCCGGCACGTCGGTGTTGAAGATCAGCATGTCGAGGCCGACCACTTCGAGCGTCGACTGCGCCGTTTTCACCAGCTCCGGATAGAACGGGTTGCGGATGTCCGGGATCAGCATCGCGATAATGTTGGTACGGCCGGTGCGCAGGCTCTGCGCCTGCGGGTTCGGGGTGTAGCCGAGTTCGTCGATCGCCGCTTGTACGCGCTCACGCAGCGATTTCGATACCCGGTCCGCATGGTTGATGACATGCGACACGGTCGTGCGCGACACGCCCGCTCGCGTGGCAACTTTGGAAATCGTGCTCATGGTGACAGGTTATGAGCACATGAATGCATTTGCAAATCGATTTTACCGATGTCTCGCAAATTAGGGCCATCAGGCGGATTGCGCAAAATGCCAAAAGAAAAGGCCGGACTGTTAAGCCCGGCCAAGTGTGAAGGTCTATAACCTCCAGAGGGGAACGCGCCGGACGCAATGGGAGGAGACATCCGACGCAATTCGCATATGGGTCTGTATTGGTGGCGTTTCAACGATGCGGCAGTAGACCAACGGCGTTGCTGCCATAGAGCCAGAAACGCAAAGCATTCGAAGGGGGCGGTGGATCGCAGCTGCCAGTTGGACACAAAGGTCGCCGAATGCAGGGTGGCTCCTGGCATAGGGACTTCAGTCTGTAGGCCTATCGACCAAGGACCCGCACAGCCAAACTTTGGTCCGAGGCTGCTATCGCAAAAGCCCGAAATGCGAGAGTTTCAGGAACTGAGTTCCGAGGAGCCCCGTTGCGATGCCGACTGTTATAGGAGGCCGCCATGGACCCGAGCATTCACCAGGCACGTTGGCTGCTTTTTCCGTTATTTGGCCTGTGTTTCGGGGTCGCGGCCATTGGATTTATTGTTGGCTGACAGTGGGAACTCGGCGCTATCGCGGAGAGACGCAACCACGGGAAGGCAAAAGGCTTGCGCAGTAAATAGTCCCTTCCTGCGCTAGCGAGACCCACCAGTTACCATCGTGGGACTGGTGGGCCTTGACGTTCCGGACGCAAACCATTGTTTTAAGCATCACACGAATTCGAACAGGAGGCAGTACGACAGAGCCGTATGATTAAGGGGAGTTCCGACATGCGACTGGCAAGTTCATTGATGACGACCCGGAAACGAAGGACCGGATCTTCACGAGGACGTCGTGTCGGCATTTCTGTAGTCGTCTTGACCTTCATTCTCGTCGTAAGCCCCTATCGCGTCGTGTTCGATGGATCATCGCAGCCGCTCGGCCCGCAGGCTGCCTGGGCCAAAGATGGCGGGAACGGCAATGGCGGGAACGGGAACGGGAACGGGAATGGGAACGGCAATTCGGGCAATTCGGGTGGAAACTCCGGCAATTCGAACTCGAACGCTGGTGCCGGCAAGGGCAAAGCAAAGTCGCAGGACGACAATCTCCCTGATCCCGCCCCTGCGGTAAACCCCGATAGCAAGCCAAAACTCTTTGTCAACGCATCCACAGGAGACCGGGTCGAGGTGAGCGGCCCGAGCATTGGCGTGGTGCATTCGAACGGACTCAGCGAACGCATCGACAGCGACCAATATGAAATGCGGGATGCCGAGGGCCGCATCATCATTCGGCGCCTGGCGACGCGTTCCGATCGGGACAGGTTGCTTGGAATGATCAACTGAGGGCCAGTTCACATGGCAGCGCAGTGCGGCAATTTCGGCTCAAGCATGATCGCGAACAGGCGGATGGCGGCGCTCAGTCGCGTCGCGCAAGGTCATGGCAGCTTCGGTCCTGTTGCTGACGTTGAGCTTGGCCAGGATTCGCGTCATGTGGTGCTTTATCGTCTTTTCATGGAGGTTCAGCCGAAGCCCGATCCGCTTGTTGCTCAGTCCCGCGGCAACCAGCGTCAGGATCTCCCTTTCGCGGCTGGTGAGGTCGGCAAGTCCGTCAGCTTTCGCCGGCTCTTTTGATTGAGCCGAGAGATCGGCCAACAGGCGCGCCGACAATTGTGGACAGACATATCGTTCGCCCGACGCTACCGTGCGCAGGATCGCAGCCAACGTCCTCGACCCGACCCCCTTCAGAACATAGCCCCTTGCCCCGCTCTGCAACGCGGTCATCACGTGCTGGTTTTCTTCCGAAACGGTCAGCATCACAATTTTCAGTGCCGGATGCCGCTCAAGGGCCGGTCCGATCACGCCAAGGCCACCTCCAGGAACCGATATGTCCATCAGCAGAATGTCGGGCCGCTGGTCTTCGATTATCCGCAGGGCATCGTCTCTGCTGCTTCCTTCACCGACGATCTCGAACCCGCCGATCTGATCGAGCGTGCGCACAACGCCTTCCCTGAACAGCGGGTGGTCGTCGACGATGGCGAGCTTGATGGCTACTGTCATGTCTGCCCCATTTCAACGATGTTGAGGGCCATTCTTACGACTGTGCCACTCTGTGAGGAAGTCACGGTAAACTGGCCCCCGAGGCTTTCCACACGCTCGCGCAGCCCTACGAGTCCCAGCCTCTCGGGACGCACGATTTGCGGGTCAAAGCCGGCGCCGGCGTCGGCCACTTCGATACAAACGCGCTCGCCGTCGAAATGTTTCTCGACCGACTGACCTTCACCTCCGGCATGACGGAATCCATTGTTCAGCGCCTCCTGGACGAAGCGGAAGATGCAGATCTTGGCCGCCGGCGACAATGGCGCATGGCCGCCGGTCATCGATAGCATCACTTTGACGCCGGTTCGTTCTTCGTGCGCCCGTACGGCAAGCTGGAGAATTTCACCCAGTTCGGCATGCTCGATATGCGGCAGGACAAGGCCCTTGCTGATGCTCCTGATCTCGCGCATGGCATCGTCCAGATGTGCTTTGATGGCCAGCAATTCCTGTGCACGCTTCGATTGCGACGTAGCGGGATCGGCAATGACGGGGCTGTCGATCCCCAGCGCCGCGAGAGCAACCAATTGCGCCGGGCCATCGTGCAAGTCCGCACCGATGCGCCTGAGATAGCGTTCGTTAAGTGCGGTGGCACGCTGCGAGGCACGCTGCACCCGCAGCCTCAACAGTCTGTTTTGCGCAAGCAGATCGGAAAGCTCGGCAATGCGCTGCTTCAACGAGCGGCTCTGCGAACTGATCATGCGGCTGCCACGGAACACGATTGCCGACAGCCCGAGAAAGAAGGCCGCTGTGACGGCGGCAACGTCCAGCCAGGTTCGAATGAGTGCCTGATGCAGGTTTCTTTCAAAATCAGTGGCGACCTCGTAGAATTCTGAAACGGCCACCACTTCCCCCGACCATGGCTGCAGCACCGGATTGTAGATCTCGAGAAGATGCAAGCCGCTGGCCCTTTCGGCCTCGCTGTCCGAATCGTCCAGCTTGTCGAACTCCGAGACCATTTGGCCTGCGAATGCCGCCCGGAGATTGTCGCTGGGTTCAAAGCGCTTGCCGATCAATGTCTTGTCGGTCGAATACAGGATGGTTCCGTCGCGACGCCAGAGCTTGAAGGATTCGAGCCTTGTGCCGAGTGCCCCTTGTCCCAGCGTTTCATCGAGCGCGTGGGCGACGCTCTCGTCGAGCACTTCGCTCTTGCGCATATCCGGAAGCAGCGGCGCGATGACGCTGTCCACGTAAAGAGCCGTTGCGGAAGCCGAATTCTGCGTGACCACGGTTTCTATATGATTCGTGACGGAAATCCCGACCACCACCATGGCTGACAGGGAAAATAGACCGCCCGCGAGCAGGAACTGCGTTGCCAGCGACAGCGCATTCCAACGGTCAACAAGGCTTGTCAGCCTGTGTGGCTTGGTGTTCCGAATGGCCCGCTCGGCAGCACGCCGCACCAGTGGCGCGATTCTGGAGAGCCGGCTAATCCGTTGTCGAACGTCGCTGAAAGACGCCATCCTAGGTGTGTAACCGATCAATCGCGATGGAACTAGGGCCTGATGAGAGGGCGAACAGCGTATCCGGCGCTTTTTTGGGCAAACCGTCTCATTGCGTCGTTCGGTAAAGCTCGGACGCGGCCTGCTTCAGTGCCGCCCGTCCATCCGGCCTCAGATACATCATGTGCCCGCCCTCCAGCACCTCGGTGCGAATGGGCTTTGCGCCGGCAAGCGAAGGAATTTGACCAAGCAGGTAGCGCGAGCCCATGTACGGCGTCACCAGGTCGCTGTAGCCGTTGACGATCAGCACGCCGAGGCTGGGGTTTAGCACGCGCGCCTGTTGAAGGTCGTCCATGACACCCGCATAGCCCTGACGCGTCGCGCTCGTCCCATAGTCCCAATTGCCGCTGACTTCACGGTTGAGAAGCCGATAGCTGATATCCGTGCGGAAGTTCAATTCATCACGCACATAGCCGACGAAAGCGGAGGTGAGCGCCGGCACGCTTCGGTCGAGCACCGGATCGGGACCCTCGACTCCCAGGCTCTCTGGCGCCACGTCCGCTGTCGCGATGTTGCCGTCATAGGCGCTGAGAACATTGCCCTTTGCCCGTGCAAACTCCTTGGCGAACAGCCCTATGGGAATGCGTGCAAAGTGCCGCTGGACGAGATCGAGCGGCAGACCGGTGATTGCGGCGACACGCTGGCTCGCCAGGCGTCCACCCTGCTCCAGCCCACCGGCCAGCGCGGCCAGATAATCGCCGAGCGCATAGCGTTCGACTTCCGCCAGCCGCTCCTGCAGGGCCGGGCCGGAAACGCCTTCGCTGTGTAGGCGCACTGCCGCCAGCGACGGCAGTTCCAGCGCCCAGTGGAGCGGCTGGAACTCGTCCGGGCGCACCAGCGTGAATTCGAGCGCCGGCGAAATCAGCACGACACCACTCGGGCTGATGCCGATGTCTTCCTGAAGCTTCCTGGCGAGCAATGCTGCTCGAAAGCCGCCATAGCTTTCGCCAGCCAGGAAGACAGGCGATGCCGTACGGTTCGTCTGCGCCAGATAGAGTCGGATAAACGCGCCTATCGACGCGGCGTCCTGGCTGACGCCCCAGAAGCTGTGTGCTTCCGTGCCGGGCGCTTCACGGCTGTAACCGGTTCCGACAGGGTCCACAAAGACCAGGTCGGTCATGTCGAGCCAGGTGTCGGGGTTATCGAACAGCCTCTGCGGCGACGGCAGGAAACTTCCATCGGCCGCTGTCGCCAGAACCCGCGGACCGAGCGCGCCGAGATGGAGATAGGCGGAAGCTGCTCCCGGACCGCCATTGAACACGAAGGTGATCGGGCGACGCGGATCCGGTCCCGTTTCTTTCCCTGCGTGCAGAGCATAGGCGACATAGAAAATCTCGGCGGTGATATCGCCTTTGCCGGACGGCAATGACAGCGTGCCGGCCTTGGCCTCGTAATCGAGCGTGCGTCCGGCAATGACGATCGAATGATCGGAAGTCTGCGGCGGTGGCAGGAGCGAGAGAACCCCGCCTGTGGGCGGCGGCCGCTGGGCCGTCTCCGCATGACCGAACCCAGTTCCGGCAACCAACAGCAGAAGAGCGAGGGCGATTTCTTGCAGCTTGATAGGCATGACGTCTCCGGAGCAATTGGCTGGAAACTAGCACACCGTCGGCCGAACCAAAGTCACAGCACCGTGCGCCAGTACATCTGACAAGAAGGGGTCGGATTTGGAAATCCGATGCCCAGGCGGAAGATAGGGCGCGAGGGTCACGGCGGCAGCCTAACCTCTTCCAGCAGATGCGTGCGGCGGAATGGCGGACCAACGACTTCGTGAATTTTCTGCCGGTTGACTCGATTGGCCCACTTCCTAGGTTTGCATTCGGGCCTCCCGTGCAATCCGAAGTTGGTATGACATCTTTCCACACCCGAAAGCTTGCCCTTCTCCTTCTATCGGCAAGCGCCGCCATCCTGTCTTCCTGCGTCATGCCCGACGACACGTCGAGCACTGCGAAGGAAGACGCCACGGCGGCGGCAGCCCGCAGGGAGATGGTCGGCCTTAGCGAGGCGGACGTTCGAATGTGCGCCGGCTTTCCTACCGCCACTGCCGATGTCGGCAAATCCGGCCAGATCTGGACCTATCAGCGCGTCGTTCAACGCGGCAATCTCAACATTGTCGTTCCGACCGTCGCCATTGGCCCCGTCCCGGCGCTGGGGGGTTCCGTCAACGTCGCCCCCGGCGGCTATTGCAACACGCAAATTCGAATGGTTGACGGTCATGTTGCCGAGGTTGCCTACGCCGGCGACAACAACCTGCCGAACAACCGCGATGCGCTCTGTGTCAGCACGGTAGACGCCTGTGTCGCCTACGCCCGTCAGTATCATCCAGGCAGGACAATGGGCAGATAGCGTGATGAGTGGCATTGCCGCTGATCTGAACGCCTGAGATTTCTGGTTTGCCGGCTAGTATCCTCGATCCCGATCGAGCATCACCGATTTGACCTGACATTCCCCGCTCTCAACCGCCGACCCCATCGCGAATAGCGGAGAAATAGCGGTCGGTTCCGACCTGCCCACCCTTGAGGGCAATTTCCAGCCCATCGATCGCCTTAATGCTTGAATGCGCCACACAAAGTGGCGAGCCCGGCGATGCCGGCAGCGGCATTCGCACAGTCAGCGCGTCTACGCCCATCTGGCCAAGTGCATGGCTCGACGTGTCGCCGCCGGCGATGACCACGCGCAGTAGCTTCTCTTGAAGCGTCAGTTCGCGGAGAACCTCGCCAAGGCCGTAGCCGAGCTTATGGCGGGCGCCTTCCCGGAGATCGATTTCTGCACCGCGGTCGGCCGCAGGCCCGAGCGCGGTGTAGAGGACGACGCTGCGCCCGGCCCGTAGGCTGGAGCGGCCGGTTGCCACCGCGCGCGCAATCGCGTCGTTCGAAGCCTCAGAAACCAGTTGGACTGGGTCGAGCTCGATCCCGTCGAAGCCGTCGGCCAGAGCATGACGGATCTGTCGTTCCGTCGTCGGCGAGCAGCTCCCCGAGACCACGGCGATCCTGTCGGCAGCGCCCGGCGGCGAAAAGGCGGATTTGGTATCCACGATCCGGTTCGATGCCCATTCGACCAGCAAGGCATATTCGATGCCTGAAGAGCCGACGACGAAATAACCGCCCGGCTTGCGAGCGCGCCAAATCTCCTTGCCGGCAAGTGCCTGGGTTTCCAGGCTATCGACATCGACAAGCACGATACCTGAGCCATTCTCCACAAGCCGGTCGAATGCTTTCGACCGCGACGCGGACTGCAGCGTCGCCAGGTCGACCAGGCCCGAGGCGAGGCTGGTCTGGCGCGACAGATGGATCAGCAGGTCGGATTCGTCCATCGGCGTGGTCGGATGGCGGCTCATCACGGGATGGCGGTCGATGCGGAAATATTTTTCGCGATAGGCCGCGAACAGATGACCGAAGGCGGTGTAGCGCTTCAGCTGCGGCGCGCCGACCACCAGCGGCACGCCGTCTTGCCGGAAAACCGAGCGGCCGATTTCGATCGCCCGGCCGATGCTGCCGATTGCCGGGCTGGAATCGAAGGTCGAGCAGACCTTGTAGTGGCAGATCTCGGCGTTGACGGTCTTCAGCCAGGCGAAGGCATCTCGCAGATGCGTGTCCATCCACTGCGGCGTCTCGCTGCGGCTGGTGCCGGCCAGCCCAAGGGCGCGGCAATGCGCAAATTGCGAAAGCAGCGCTTCGTCCGGCTGGCGCATGAACAGGACGGTCGGCACGCCGCCGAGCTCGAGCGCCTCCATAACGTCGGTCGAGCCGGTCAGGTCGTCGCCATAGTAACTCAGAAGCAGGTTTTGCATGGCGTCAGGCCGCCTCGCCGCCGCCGAACTTCTCGATCGACCGCGCCAGCTCGACATGGCTCAAGGCATAATCCGCCAACGAAATGTCCTGGACCGCCGCCTGCCAGGCCTGCTGCACGGCGCGCACGCCGGCGCCCGGCCCGTCCGGGTGGCTGACGATGCCACCGCCGCAGAGATAGAGAAGATCGACCGTCCGGCCGGTTCGCTGGAAGGTTTCAGGCGCCTGCCCGCCCCACTGGCCGGAGCCGGCGACCGGCAATGCGCAATCGGCCGGCGAAAAGATCGGCGTGGTCACCGCCTTGAAGGATTCGACGAAGGACCAGTCGGGTTCCCAGTATTTTGAGGCGATGCCGTTGATCTGGAACTGGTCGACGCCGAGCAGACGCCAGAACTGCTGCCAGACCTTGAAATCCATGCCAAGGCCGGGATGACGGGTGAGAATGTCCCAGCCATTGCGGTGGGCATGGAGCACAAGGCTGGAGCGTTTTCGAAGGTAAGCCATGCCGCCGAAACCGATCGAATTGATATTGACCACCGCGCAATTGCCGCCGGCCTTTGCCACCAGATCGTGGTTTCGCATCATCTCGTCGGGATCGGCATGTGAAATGCCGAAGGCATACATGACCTTCTTACCGGTCTTCTGCTCGTGATCGAGGATCAGCGGCATGATTGCCCTCACCCGCTCCGACAGCGGCGAATAGGCCGGGCTCATCAGCTTCTCGTCGTCCTTGATGAAGTCGACGCCGGCCGCAATCAGCTCTTGCACCATTGCGGCCGTCTCGGGCGGGCGGAGCCCCAGCGCCGGCTTGACGATGGTCCCGATGATCGGACGATCCGCGACACCGGTCAGCCTGCGGCTGCCCGTGACGCCGAATTGCGGGCCCGGATGCGCGCGCCGGTACTCCTCTGGTAGCCTCATGTCGACGACCCGGATACCGGACAGGCCCTTGATCGAAAAGGTGCCGCCGATGGTGATGGTCATCAACGCCGACAGGTCGGTACCGATGGCGTCCAGCGGAAACGCGATGTCGACGTCGGCGCGCTTGACCGGGCCGTTGCGCGCTTCGGGACCGGTTTCGGGAAGAGACGGCCGATCCGCATCCGGCAGATGCCGTATCGCCAGGACTCGCGCTGCGACCCTGGCCTTGAGCTCTTCGGTCTCGCCGGCCAGCGCGACGAAGGTTCCGGTCGACTGGTCGCTTGCGATCTTGGCCGCCAGCGCCTCGATATTGCCCGGCGTTTCGATGCGATAGGTGAGAACAATCATATTCGCGCGGCCTGCCGGGTGGTTCGAAAAAGGTTCCTTGGCCCTTGAAATCTGGTATAATGAGTACATAAGCTTTGCAAGCCCTATCCGGCTTGGCGGTAAGGGCGAGCCGGCAGCAGGCGTTCCGGAATTCACGGCGGAAATGCTAGATAGGGGCCGGTCAAAGGAGTGATTCGCGACGATGAACCGTTCGGAGCCGATCGTCCGGCGCAAGCTTTCCGACGAAGTATTCTTGAGACTGAAGCGCCTGATCACCAGCGGCGAATTGCTGCCGGGTGACGACATGCCGTCGGAGCGCGAATTGATGGAGCGCTTCGAGGTCGGCAGGCCGGCGATCCGCGAGGCAATGCAGGCGTTGAGCAATATGGGCCTCGTCGCGATCTCGCATGGCGAGCGGGCGAAAGTGCTGCAGCTGACCGCCAAGTCGATCATCAAACAGGTCGACGGCGCCGCCAAGATCATCCTGTCGTCGTCGAAGGACACGCTGGAGCACCTCAAGAACGCGCGTATCTTCTTCGAGCGCGGCATGGTCAGGGAAGCCGCAGAGAAGGCAACCGCCGAGGACGTGCAGCGGTTGCGCGCAACGGTTGCCGAGCAGCGCAGCCATCGTGGCGACTCGGAAGCCTTTATATCCGCCGACATGAAATTCCACACCCAGATCGCGGCAATATCCGGCAACCCGATCTATGTCGCCGTCAGCGAGGCAATGCTTGGCTGGCTAAAGGAATACCACACCGAAATGCTGATCTGGACCGGCAAGGAAAAGTTCACGCTGACCGAGCACGAAGAGATCATCGGACGCATCGAGGCCAAGGATGCGGATGGCGCCGAGAAGGCGATGATCAAGCACCTCGAACGCTCGCGTGCGCTTTACGTGATGAACTCCGGCAGCTGAAAATCAAGAGCAAGGTCCCGACCGCAGCGGCCGGCACCTTGCTCTCGGCCTACTGACTGACCACAGATCAGCCTGAGCCCGGACCGACGCAGTTTTCTATTGCGTCTGAATCCGATGTATGTGCCGCGTGTTTTCATTCAACGATTTCAGCATTTGCATCTTCCCAGCCATGGATTTCCGCGGCCCGCTTTCGTCAGCAAGCCCGCATAGGCCCTCCTGGAGGCGCCGCGCTTGTTCTGGGATTGGCAATTCTTGCAAAGACTATGCTAGGCTTGCCATCCGAGAACGATACTGGAGTACCGCAATGGCTGACAGGGGCCTCCACGTTGTGATCTGGCTGCCGTCGAATTTCTATTCGGCCGTCGTCTCGACGCTCGTGGAAATGTTTCAGCTTGTGAATGACGTCTGCCGTTCGCAGGTTCTCTCCTGTGAGTTCGTTTCAAGGAGCGCGCCGTCGGCATCGAGCACCGGAATTTCCTTCCCGACAAAGGCTCAACCATCCCGGAAAATGGATGTCCTGATTCTCATTGCCATGCCGGGTGTCGAGATTCCGGAGCTTCTGCGCTCGCTCGACGAGGAGAGTGAGCATTCAAAACCGCTGATCGCGCTCGCGCAGCAGCAGGACGCAATCATCGCAGCACATTGCGGCGCGTGTTATCTGCTCGCCACTTCGGGATTGTTGGACGGCAAGCGCGCAACGATATCCTGGTGGCTGAAGAACGAGGCAAGCCGCCGGTTTCCGCAAGTGCGATGGGACGCTTCCCGCCTGCTCATTCGCCAGGACCGCCTTTACACATGTGGAGGCGGGTTTTCCGGACTCGAACTCGCCAGGGCTTTGCTGATCGATCTGGGCTTCGAGAAGGAAGAGCGGATCATTCGAAAACTTCTGGTTCTTCCTCCGCCGCGCAAATTCCAGAGTCCCTACGAATTTCTTCTCGACAAAATTTCGAACGACGCCAGCCCATTCGAGAACAAGCTGCGCGAGCTCTCGAACGACAAGATGTCAGAAATCGATTTGAAATTTCTTGCAACCGAATTGGCAATGTCTTCGCGAACCCTGTCTCGCAGGTTTTTCGACGAGCTCCAGACAACGCCGGGAAAATGGATCCAGGAAAGGCGGCTGGAGTTGGCAAGGTCCATGCTTGAGGAAACGAAACTGAGCGTCTCAGAAATCTGCTATCGGGTGGGATATCAGGACGTCGCTTCGTTCAGCCGTCTTTTTTCCAAGACAACTGGAATGGCACCAGGCGAGTTTCGAAAGCAAGTCCGGTGACAAGTCGGCAGCGGAAGTGCTGCGGCTACGGGCAACCGCTGCGGAACTGCGGCGATTCATGAACCCCGGCGTGACTTCAGCCAATCCGGACGATTGCGTAGGGCGTCATGACAAGACGGTCTCGGCCCGACGCGTCGCGCTGAATCTGGCGTGACGTTCGTCCATCCCAGATATTCAGAAAACCCTGATCGGAACCGAGCCCGGAAACATCGACTGGAAGGTCGTCCGGAGTAAGGTTCGCCAGCCAGACGATGATCTTGCCTGTCTGGGAGTGGCCGGCCAGTGCCAGCACCCGCGTCTCATCGGTCGTTGTCGCCGCCACATGCGCATGGCCGGCCAGATCGCAAAGTCCTTTCACCGCGTGGAAAATCGGCCGGGGTGTACCTTCTTTGACAGGTTCGCCCGACGAGGCCAGCACGCCGAGTGGTCCGGTGAAGCTGCAGAGCGTCAGCATTTCGAGCCCGGCCGGCGCGACGCGCGCCGCATAGCCGATCGTCCATGCGGCCCCGAACAGCCCGGCATGGCGAGGGTCGCGGTCGGCCATGGCAATGCGCTGATTGTCGGGATTGGCCTTGGTCGCGCCGCCATAAGGGTTCTGGCGCATGGCAATGGTCGACGGCCCGACCCGATAAGGTATTGTTCCGAAGATCGTTCGTACTGACGCCGTGATGAAAGGCAATGCTTCCAGCGATTGCATGACGCTGAGATCGTCGGCGGCGTGCACGATCGGGCAGGTGCAATGCGTGACGAAATCGAGCGGGTCGGCCGGCACACGCTTGCGATTGAGTTCGGTGAAATAGCTGAACATGCCGCCGCCGAGGCGGCTGTCGGGAAAGGAGCGCCGCGCCGCGGCGTAGACGTCTTCGAGCGGCGGGCAGTGCGGCCACGCGCTGCCCGGTGGCGTCGACTGCCGGTCGACCGAAGGCGAGACGGCAATGGCCGAAAGCTTGAGCCCGGCCTGGCGCACCCTGTCGGCGACGCCTGAAAGCTCGGCGTCGAGATCGCCGTCGCCGGCAATGACACATTCGAGCGTTGTCCGGACCGGATAGGCGGCGGCGAGCCGGGCGTAGGATCGCAAGGCGTCGAGCCCATGGCCACGCGTCGGGTCGTAGTGGAACATCAATTGCTGCGGACCAAGCTCGCACAGCATCGGCAGCTTGCCCAGCGCCGCCTCGACCTCATCCGGGTAGATGATCACGCCAACATCCGGCAGCGCCGGTCCGGCTTGGCCGAGCGTGACGCGAACTGGGTCCGCGATTGCCGCAGCGGCCGGCACTTTCCCGCGACCCTCTATCCGCAAACTAGTGGTCTGGCGGAAGGTCTTGCCGGCAGGCAGCACATAGGGCCATGGCAGCGCGAGCGGCCGGACATAGGTCTTGTAGGAGGCATCCGACCAGTTGCGCTGGTCCTCCATCTCGAACGTGTCGCCTTGCATCCGGCATTCGGCGGTGACGCCCGGCCGGATCTCATGGGTGATCGCCCGCAGATCCTTGAAAGGCTGCCAGGCATCGATCAGCTCTGGAAGCCGCGTCGCGACCACGCTGCCATCGGTATGCTCGACCGTGACCGGGCTGCCGGCCAGCCCGGCAATTGGATGCAGGATGCAGAAGCCGCAGCGATTGGTCTCGAAATCGTTGTCGGGAAGAGCGCTCACGTCGAAGATCAGCTGGCCATCGGCCGAGCCCTTGATGGTCGCACGGAAGTCGAGCCGGCTTCCCTCTGGTCCGAAACAACCTGCCGAATAGCTGACGAAGAAAGCGTCATCGCCCTGGTCGATGATTAAATCGGTGAGCGCCGGCTCGTAGGTGCCCCAGTCGCGATCCCTGACGATGAAGGCGACGGCGCGCAGAACCTCGGTGCCGCCATGCCGGATGGTGCGCAGATTGCCGTTGACGAAGTCCGCCGTCAGCGCGCCGGCGCGCAGCTTGACCGGTTCGGCTTCAACGGCACGTGTGCCGTAGAGGAGGAAGGCGTCGGCTGTCATTTCAGCAAGGCGTCGAGTTGCACCGGCTCCCGGCTTGCGGCGCCAGCGTACGCAGCCTCGACCAGCGCTAGTGTCTTGAGGTTGTCCGCGCCCGAGGTCGCGGGCTCGGTTCCCTTGGTCAGGCAGTCGACCCAATGCTTTTGAATGGCGACGACGCTTTCCTGGATGTTGTGCCACGGCCGTGATGCCCAGGCCAGCAGCGGCGGCGAGACGTCGCTCACAGCTGTCCCGCTCCTGCCGGTGACGGTGAGGCGGTAGCCCTGCGCCAGCCGGATCGTGCCGTCGCTGCCGTCGATCTCGATCAGCGTCTCGGGGAACGGCTCTGTCGCGAGCCTGCTGGCGTAGCTGCAGTCGACCACGGAAGTGGCTCCGCCCGTGTGGTCCATCAGCATCGTCGCAACGTCCTCCCCGGCAATGCCTGGATTGATGCGCGCCGTTCGCGCAGTGACGGTCGAGACGTCGCCCAGCAGGAAGCGGGCTATGTCGAGGATGTGGATACCCAGATCCTCGATGATGAAGCGCTTTCCCGTCGCCAGATAAGGCTGGCCGGAAAACACGTCATAGGCAGAGCGGAACGAGATCCGTCCGAAAAAGGGGGTGCCGATTTCGCCGCTGTCGAGCACGGTACGCACCGCCTGGATCGGCGACTGCCAGCGAAAATTCTCATGCACCATCAGCGGCACGCCGGCGTCAGCACAGGCCTTTACCATCGCCTTGGCGTCGGCAAGCGTCGGCGCAAACGGTTTTTGGCAGATTGCCGGAACGCCGTGCTGCGCCGCCATCTCCACGAGCATTCTGTGGCTTGGTGCCGTGGTGGCGATGTCGACGAAATCCAGCCTTTCGCCGGCAAACAGCGCTGCCGCGTCGGTATAGCGCCGTGCGACCCCGAACTGGTCGCCAATGATCCGTAGCCGGTCCGGATCGCGGTCGCAGATGGCGGTGATCGAGGCGCCCTCTATATCGCGCCAGGCATGCATCTGGTTGATGGCAAAGAAGCCGCAGCCGATCAGCGCTCCACGCAGTTCCGCCATGTCAGCCGGCCTTTGCCATCTGCATCAGCGTGACACGGCTCTGCAGCCGGCGCTGTGCCTGGTCGACGACGACGGCGACGATGATGACGAGGCCCTTGATCACCATCTGCCAGAACGAACTCACTCCCATCATCACCAGCCCGTCCGAAAGAATGCCGATTACGAAGGCGCCGACAATGGTGCCGCCGATCGTGCCGCGACCGCCCGACATCGAGGTGCCGCCGAGCACCGCCGCGGCAATGGCGTTGAGCTCGAAGCTCTCTCCGGTCGCCGGATGCGACGCCATCAGCTCCGACGAGATGATCAGCCCGACGATCGCCGCGCAGAAGCCGGAGAACATGTAGACGAACATCTTCACCATATTGACGCGGACGCCCGAAATCCGCGCCGCCCGTTCATTGCCACCAACCGCGAAGATGTGGCGGCCGAGCGGGGTGTATTTGGCGAGATAGGCCGCCCCTAGCGCAACGACGAGCAAAATCCAGAGCGCGACCGGCAGGCCGAGCAACCGGCCGGCGCCGAGAAAGCCGAATCCGGTGGTGCCGAGCTCCGGCTTGCCGACGAGATTGGGGAAAGTACGGCCGTCGGACGACAGCAGCGCCAGGCCGCGCGCGACATAGAGCACGCCGAGCGTGGCGATGAACGGCGCAACGTTGAGCCTGGTGATCAGCAAGCCGTTGACGGCGCCGATCAATATGCCGACGGCAAGCGTGATCAGCGCGATCTCGAAGACGTTGAAATAGATGGTATAGCCGACCTGCAGGTCGATGCCGTTGAGCACGAGATAGCCGGCCACCATGCCGCACAGGCCGACGATCGAGCCGACCGACAGGTCGATGCCGCCGGTGATGATGACGAAGGTCATGCCCATTGCGAGGAATGCGTTCAGCGCCACATGCTTCGACATCAGGATAAGATTGGCGGCCGATAGGAAATTGGGGGCGGCTATCGAGAAGAATAACAGCACGGCGATCAGCGCGATGAACGTCCTCGCCTTCATCAGCGTCAGCAGGACCGAGCCGCCCGACATGGAGTTGACCGCCGCCTTGGCTGGGATGTCAGTCATGCGTCTTGCTCTCCGTGCGGGACCGGTCCGTGGCCGAAGGCGGAGGCAGCGACGAGTGCGGCCTCCGTCGCCTCGGCGCGGTCGAACATGCCGGTCAGTTTTCCATTGCTCATCACCGCGATGCGGTCGGACAACGCCATCACTTCGTCGAGATCGGAGGTGGCAAACAGAATCCCCAGGCCGTCGCGCGACAGCTTGCGCATGGTGCGGAACACGTCGGCCTTGGCGCCGACGTCGATGCCGCGGCTGGGCTCGTCCATCAACAGCACCTTCGGCCCGGTGAGCAGCGCCTTGCCGATCACCACCTTCTGCTGGTTGCCGCCTGACAGCGACGAGACTTCCTGCGCCGGATCGGCGACCTTGATCGCCAGTTCGCGCACCGTCCGGGCCACCGCCTGTCTTTCGGCGGCACCACGAATGTGGAACAGGCGCACGAACCGCGACAGGCTGGCCAGCGTCAGATTGCTGGCGACGGAGAGGATTGACACCAGCCCTTCGCGCTGGCGGTCTTCGGGGATCAGCGCCAGGCCGCGCCGGATGCGCCGCGTCGTGTCGCGCTCGTGCACTTTCTTGCCGGCAATGAATATCGTGCCCGTCGAATGGCCGTGGCGGCCCATGATGCAGTCGAACAGCTCGCTGCGTCCGGCGCCCATCAGGCCATAGATGCCGAGAATTTCGCCGGCGCGCAGCGATAGCGAGACGTGATCGACCGCAAGCCCGCCGGTGACGCGCGGCAGGCAGATGTCCTCGGCGCGGAATATTTCCTCGCCCGGCACATGGCCGTCGGCCTTGGCGAAGTCCTTGGCGTCCGAGCCGATCATCTGCCGCACGATCCACTGGGTGTCGACGTCTTTCATCTCCGCCTGGCCGGTGATGCGCCCGTCGCGCAGCACCGTAATGGTGTCGCCGATGCGGATCAGCTCCTCGAGCCGGTGCGAGATGTAGACGATTGCCACGCCGCGTGCCTTGAGGTCGGCAATCACCTTGAACAGGATCTCGACTTCCGCCGCGCTGAGCGCCGAGGTCGGTTCATCCATGATCAGGATGCGCGCATCGAGCGAAACCGCCTTGGCGATCTCGACCAACTGCTGCTGGCCGATGCGCAGATCCTCGACCAGCATGTCGGGCCGGATGCCGGCTTCCAGGCGTTCAAGGAACTCCGCCGCGCGGCGCTCCTGCTCCTTGCGGTCGATCTTGCGGAAGCGGTTGGTGATCTCGCGGGTGGCGAAAATATTTTCGGCGACAGTCAGATTGCCGAACAGATTCAGCTCCTGGAAAACCATGCCGATGCCGCGGCTCACGGCATCACCGGAAGACGAGAATGAAACCTCCTCGCCGTCCAGCAGGATGCGCCCGAGCGTCGGTTGCTCGACGCCGGCGATGATCTTCATCAGCGTCGATTTGCCGGCTCCGTTTTCGCCGACCAGCACGTTGACCGCGCCTTTGCGCACTTCGAAATTCGCCCGCTTGACCGCGACGGTGCCGGAATAGACTTTCGAGACGTCCTCCAGCTTCAGGATGACATCTTGATCGCCGCTCATGACTTCGGCCCGATCTTTGCCTCCGCCGGCGTCACCAGCGGCAGGTCCTGGCCACTGCCCGGCGTATAGGCGCCAAGTACCTCGACGCTGCGGCCCTCGAGTGCCTCGCGCGGCAGCTTGGAAAGCACGGTCTTGTCGGCATAGGCGTTGAAAGCCTTGCCGAACTGGGCGAAGTCGATCTGGTTGGTGAAATCGTTGAACTGGATGAAGTCGAGGCTGTCGCGCAGCGCGGTTCCGCGCATGGCGGGTCCGATCTGCACCCGCGCGTCCGCCTTGCCGTCGCCGTCGGCATCGACGTCCATCGTCGCCGCGCGTGACTGTGTGTTGGATGCCACGACCTTGCCCTCGAGCCGAACGGCGAAGGTCCATGGCGAATTCGCCTGCTTCTTCGGGTTGCCGTATTTGGCGCCGGCAGCGGCGGGATCGGTCTTGGCCAAGGTGTGAACCTCGGCAAACGGCCCGGCCTTCTGCTGCAGATAGGGTATCACTTTCGCCGCCCAGATGTCCGCGACCATCTTGTCGGGATCGAATGCGGAGCCAGTGCCGCCGTTTTCCGCCGACGGCGTCGGCAGGATCTTGCAGGCGGTCAGGCTGCCTATTGCTGCGAGGAACAACGCGACAAAGATCGGCCGGGTCAGCGTGTTGAACATGTCGGCTCGTTCGGCATGGCGGTCAGGAGCACCCAGAGAAATGGAGGCAAGGGCGAAATGGAAGCAAGGGACGAACCGGAGGCTCGTCCCTTGCTGCTTGATGTTACGCCGGCTCAGTTGGTGAGCGCGAACGTCTCCAGCTTGGCGGCATTGTCGCCATTGACCAGGACGCAGTCCATCAGCTGCTTTTCCTCAGCCGGGGACTTCTTGTTCTTGATGAAGTCGTTGGCCTGCTCGACCGCCATCTGCGCCTGCGCGAAGGCCGGCTGCAGGACTGTCGCCTTGATGCCGCCGGAGGTGATCGAGTCGCGCACGTCGTTCGACCCGTCGAAGCCGACGACGATGACGTCCTTGCGGCCGGCAGCGGCAAGTGCCGCATGAGCGCCCATCGCCATCGTGTCGTTGCCGGAGATCACGCCCTTGATATCGGGATTGGCCTGGAGGATCGATTCCATCTTTGAATAGGCCTCGGTCTGGCTCCAATTGGCCGACTGCTGCGCCACCATCTTCAGGTCCGGATAGTCGTCGATGACGTCGTGGTAACCCTTGGAGCGGATGCCGGCATTGGTGTCGGATTCCTTGCCGACGAGCTCGACGAAATTACCCTTCTCGCCCATCAGCTTGACGAATTCCTGCGCGCCGAGCTGGGCGCCCTGATAATTGTTGGAGACGATCTGCGCGACGGCAACGCCGGTGGCATTGATCTCGCGATCGATCAGGAAGGAAGGAACGCCTGCGTCCTTGGCCTTCTGCACCGCGGCGACGGTGGCGTCGGCGCCGGCATTGTCGAGGATGATCGCCTTGGCGCCGCGGCCAATCGCCGTGTCGATCAATTCGGACTGCTTGTTGGCGTCGTCGTCATGGACGAGCACCAACGCCTCGTACCCGAGTTCCTTGGCCTTCGCCTCCGCGCCGACAGCTTCCGCCTTGAAGAACGGATTGTCATGCGAGGGCGTGATGATGGCGATCAAATCCGCCGCATAGGCGGGTGCGGCGGTGCCAAGCGCCAGCATGCCGGCAAAAGCCGCAAGCGTCATTCTGCGTGTCAGTTTCATGTATTCCTCCCGTTGAAAATCCGTGCCTTATCCCAAGGCTATATGCATTCGATTTCGTTAGCCGGCCGTAGGCGGCGGGTCGCGTCAGATTCACAAGCCCTTGGCCGGCTTCACCTCGACGGATCGCTCCCCCTATCCTCCACTCATCCAGCGCCTGATCCTGCTGCGAAGCTTGACGGTCCGATCCATCGAACAGCTAAGCCAACTGGTATAATGAGTCAATGACAATTTCAGGTGACATGTTCCGGAGAACGCGTTGCTGCCCTCAAGTGATGCGCTGAATGCTCGCGGCAATCTCCTCCGGCTCGAACACCCGCCTCCAGTCGTCGCGCATCAGCACCGGCTTGCCGAACTCTATCGCCTTGTTGCAGGCGTCGGAGAACACGCCTTTGGTCTCGCCGAAGATGACGGCGCCAAGCACGTTCATATGACCAAGCAGGAAGTCGAGCGCCGCCTGCTTGTCGACCCCGCGCGCCACCACCTCGTCAACGGCCTCCTTCATGACGACGAGCAGCGAGGCGCATACCGTTTCCGAAAGGCCGGGCTCGAGCAGCGCCATCTGATCGACGGTGACGCGATGCGAGCGCATGACCGGGGCCCAGATGATCTTGGCGATCGCCTCACCCTTGGCGAAATCCTCCTCCGGTCCCTGCATCAAGGCGCTGACCATGTGTTGCTTGGCCTTGACGCCGCCGAAATAGTCCTTCTTCGCCGCCATGTCGGTCTCGTCGTTGAAGATCGGCGGATGGCACGGGTGAGTGACGAAATACGTCAGGTCCGACCGCTTCGGCAAATGCCCGGCGAAAGGTGCCGCGGCGTCGAGCACGACGACCATCGTGCCTGATGCAAGCTTGCTCTCGATGTTCGCCGCGACCTTGCCGATATGCGTGTCCGGCACCGCCAGGATCACCACATCGGCGCCATCAAGCGCCTCATCGGCGCTGACGGCATCGATGCCGAGGCCCGACTTAAGCCGCTCGCGGCCGGCGTCGCTGACCTCGACATGGCGTATCGTATAGGGAGATCCGCGAAAATTGGTCGACAGACGGTAACCCATTTTGCCGCCCGCACCAAACAGCGCAATCGTTGTCATGTGTCCGTTACTCCTGAATTCCAACGACGGCCCTGCCGATCGTCATCCCATTGACTTGTATGCACATTGCCGCCGGTCGGCGGATTAGAGAACGCAGGGGAGCCGCCGCTCAAATGACGATGCCATGGACGATGTCTCGGGCGCCCGGATGTCCAGCACAGCGCAGCTACGCGGAGCATGCTACCTCAGGTACACATTATACCAGCATACCAAATTGGCAAGCGGCCATGGCACGGCTCTGACCACTTGTTTGGCCGTCGTTTACCTCCTGTTCAACGGCAAGGAGCGATCATCGCGCTGAACCGCCGATCGGCGGGATGATTCGCAGCCGACAAAGGCCCATGCTCGAAACGTCACTCTACAGCCCGGTCAAGGCCTTCCTGGAAGGCCTGGGTTTCATGGTCAAGGGCGAGATCGGCGGCTGCGATCTGCTGGCGCTGAGTGCCGACTCTCCACCGATCGTCGTCATCTGCGAGCTGAAGCTGAAGTTCAACCTCGAACTGGTCCTCCAGGGCGTCGACCGTATGGCGGCGAGCGACGAGGTCTGGCTAGCGGCATGCATGTCGGCCCGTGGCAAGGGCCGTGAGAGCGATGTGAGATACCGCAATCTCTGCCGTCGCCTCGGCTTTGGCCTGCTTGGCGTGCGACCGAACGGCGAAGTTCAGGTGCTGCTCAGCCCGACGGCATTGGCTCCGCGTCGGGATCCCCGGCGCCGCTCGAAGCTGATCGATGAACATCGGCGTCGGCAGGGCGATCCTGTCGCCGGCGGCGGCTCGCGTGCGCCGATCATGACCGCTTATCGCCAGCAGGCGCTGGCATGCGCCGCAGCCCTCGCCGATGGCCCAAAGCGGCCGCGTGACTTGAAGCCCAACCTGCCGAACGCGCCTAAGATCCTGCTGCACAATGTGTATCGCTGGTTCGCGCGCACCGATCGCGGGATCTACGAACTGACCGCTCAGGGCCGTGAGGCGTTGCAGCGCTGGCCGCAGCCCGATCGCAGCCACACCGCTGCCTGAGACAGGCAACGCCGGATTTCGCGCCCTGCTTTCCGCGACAATCACGGCTTTCGGCAAGACATCACCTCGCTCACGGAACCATATTTCGACACGATGGTTTTGTCGTCACCGAATTGATCGTCCGCTGAGCAAACGGAAGGAACGGCCATGCGCCTATCGACGACAATTGCCACACTTTCGGCACTGGCCCTTGCCTCGCCGGTCTATGCGCAATCCGTGGGACCAGAGCTTGCCCCTGTCCCGCCGACGGCCCCGCAAAGCCTGCCAGAGCAAGCCACGCCCGAAGGGACCACTCCCGACCAGGCTACACCTGACCAAGCCTTCTCCGCCCAGAATTTCACCGCAGTGACAATCGTGGCGATGGAGGATCTGCCTCCTGACATCAAGGCACAGGCGGAGGCCGTCGTCACCCAGACCAGCGCCGAGGATTTGCGCATCCTGCAAAGTTCGATCGACGCATCGCCGCAGGCGGCATCGGCGCTGGCGGCGAACGGGCTTAATTCCACGCAGGTCGTCGCAGCCAATATCGACGGCGACGGCACGCTGACGCTGATCATCCAGACGACGACGTGAGCGGCTGAAAGCGGACAAGCCGGCTCCGGCACGGAACCAAAGCCCGCTTGATCGCGGAGGACTGTCATGGCCGAGGCTGCAGTTCGCAACTTCACCATCAATTTCGGGCCACAACATCCCTCCGCTCACGGCGTCCTGCGGCTGGTGCTCGAACTCGACGGCGAGATCGTGGAACGCGCCGATCCCCATATCGGCCTGCTGCATCGCGGCACCGAAAAGCTCATCGAGTACAAGAACTACCTGCAGGCCTTGCCCTATTTCGACCGGCTCGACTACGTCGCGCCGATGAACCAGGAGCATGCATTCTGTCTCGCCGCCGAGAAGCTCCTCGAAATATCGGTTCCGAAACGCGGACAGCTCATCCGCGTGCTTTTCTGCGAAATAGGCCGGCTGTTATCGCACCTCCTCAACGTCACCACGCAAGCCATGGACATCGGCGCGCTGACGCCGCCGCTCTGGGGTTTCGCCGAGCGCGAGAAGCTGATGGTCTTTTATGAGCGCGCGTCCGGCGCCCGCATGCACGCGAATTATTTCAGGGTCGGCGGCGTGCATCAGGATCTGCCGCCGGAACTCCTAGACGACATCTGGAAGTTCTGTGATCCGTTCCTCAAGGTCTGCGACAATCTCGAAGAGCTGTTGACCGAGAACCGCATCTTCAAGCAGCGCAATGTCGATGTCGGGGTGATCGGCCTCGATGATGCCTGGGCCTGGGGCTTTTCCGGCGTGATGGTGCGCGGATCGGGCGCGTCCTGGGACCTGCGCAAGGCGCAGCCATACGAATGCTATTCGGAGATGGATTTCGATATCCCAGTCGGCAAGCATGGCGACTGCTACGACCGCTATCTCGTCCGCATGGAGGAAATGCGCCAGTCGGTCCGGATCATGCGGCAATGTCTGGAAAAGTTGCGCTCACCAGAAGGCCAGGGACCGGTCGCGATTCCGAGCCACAAGATCACGCCGCCGCCGCGTGCCACGATGAAGCGCTCGATGGAAGCGACGATCCACCACTTCAAACTTTATACCGAAGGCATTCGCGTGCCGAGCGGTGAAGTCTATGCCGCCGTCGAGGCGCCGAAGGGTGAATTCGGCGTCTACCTCGTGTCGGACGGGGGCAACGTTCCCTACCGATGCAAGATCCGCGCACCTTCCTTCGCCCACCTGCAAGCGATGGATTTCCTGTCCCGAGGCCATATGATCGCCGATGTTGCCGCGATCATCGGCTCGCTCGACATCGTGTTCGGAGAAATCGATCGCTAGTTTAGCCAGGTCGCAGGATCTTCCCCGATCGCAGGATCATTCGTCGTTAGTAGCCGCGCAGGCAGGCCTGGACGGCGCTCGACCACCGGTCAGACGAAGGCTCTCACCTGTGGCGGGCCAGCTCAAATTCTCACATCAAAGACGGACGCATGGCCGCGACAAGGCGCAGCCAAGCGTCGAGGAGTTTCACAATCTGCGCGGCCCGACGGCGCACGAGCCCTTCCAAGTTCGGAAGCGCTCTCCACGGCGCGGAAAGAACGCGTGTTCCGCCGTTCCTCGTACCGCCTCAATGCACGATCAAGCCCTTCATCCAGGCAACAAATCTGTTGCCGCGAACTATCCCGCGCACCCTGGCAGCGGCCCATCTCGCTTGCATCGTAGCGCCGACATGGCAATGGCAGACGATTTGGTGCAACTGCCGGTCGCTCAGTTCGAAGAAGCGCTTTGCCTCACCATAGGTATCATCGCTGAGGCCCATGGCACGCAGAACCGGATCCTCGAAGGCGACAGTGAGCGGCGTCCCAGCGCCACGCGATCTGTCGCGCGCTTCCCTGTTCATATATTCGGTGCCTGGAAGCGCCCCAAGGCATCGCGTCGGGTTTTGTTCGAGAAGTTCCGCCCAACGTTCAATCCGCTGGGTTCGAGTCATCGCCGGATACGCCGCGAAGGACTCAACTTCCGCGACGGCCTGCAGTTGGTCGAGTGTTTGATGTTTCATGGTCGGCTCCTGTCGACAGGTGAATTCGCCCACGCCTATATGAGCAATTATCGCGCCATGGAGCGCTGACAAGGCCGGACCGCCGCAACATGAGGCGTACGGATCACCTGCCCGGTGAAGCGGCGCTCGAATTCCGACGCGCCCCCGCCTGTGTTCGATGTCGACCCGTTAACCGAACCCGTTTCCGGACAGGAACTTTTGCGGAAGCTTGCCGTTTGGCTTTGCGTCCGCTTCGGCGGCTGCAATATCAATCTTGAAAGCAATTCCGTTGGACACGAAGCCTCAACGCGTCGAGCAAGACGTCGAGCCTGTAAATGAAACCCGGGAGCAACCGGCCCCGGTTCGAGAATCTCGTGAGCGATCGGCAGAGCCCCGGCAGGAAAAACCCGACGGGAATGCCTCGCAACGAAAGGCCGGTCTGCTCGGCTTTCTCAGGCGCCATCCCTATGCGGCCGCAGCCATCGCGCTTGCGCTGTTGCTCGTCGTGGCAGGCATCGCGATCTGGTGGCTGAACGCTCGCCAGTACGAATCGACCGACGACGCCTTCATAGATGCGCGCATAGTGACGATCGGTGCGCAAATAGCCGGCCGCATTACCGAGCTGGCGGTTACCGACAATCAGCACGTACAGGCGGGCGATGTCCTCCTGCGTATCGACGACAGCGACTATCAGGCAAACCTGAAGCAGGCCGACGCCGGCGTCGCCGCGGCCGAGGCCGAAATCGTCAATGTCGCCGCGCAGATCGAGGCTCAAAAAGCAAAGGTAAACGCTGCCCAGAGGCAGGTTGCACAGGCCAAGGCAGCGCTGGATTTCGCCAAGGCCGAGGATCAACGCAATCGCGAACTCCTGGCCAGGGGCACGGCAACGCAGCAGCAGGCGCAGCAGGCGGCATCGACGTTGCGTCAGGACCAGGCTGCGCTGGACAGCGCCGAGGCCAATGTCGCCTCGGCAAAAAGCCAGGTTTCGGTCTTGCAGGCACAGGCCAGGAGTGCCGAGGCGCAGCTCGAGCAGGCCAAGGCCAGCCAGGAGCAAGCCCGCACGACGCTGTCACGCACGACTATCACAGCACCCGCAGCCGGGCGGGCAACGAGCATTTCTGCGGCTAACGGCACCTACGCCCAACCTGGCCAGGTATTGATGATGTTCGTTCCCGACGAGGTCTGGGTGAAGGCCAATTTCAAGGAGACGCAGCTCGATCTGATGCGGCAGGGACAGCCGGTCGACATCGACATCGACGCCTACCCGGACAAGTCCTTCCATGGTCGCGTCGACAGTATTCAGGCCGGCAGCGGCACCGCCTTCAGCCTCCTGCCGGCCGAAAATGCCACCGGCAATTACGTCAAGGTGGTGCAGCGCGTGCCGGTCAAGATCGTCTTCGACAAGCCGCCGGATGTGCTTCTCGGGCCAGGCCTGTCGGTGGTGCCGACGGTCAAGGTGCGATGAGCGGCGAAACCGCCAGAAATCAGGGTGAAAGCCGATCCGCCGCCGGGACGCACAATCCCTGGCTTATCGCCGTCGTCGTCTCCATCGCCACTTTCATGCTGGTGCTCGACACCTCGATCGCCAATGTCGCCCTGCGCAACATCGCCGGCAGCCTGGCGGCCGGAATGGACGAAAGCACCTGGGTGATTACCACCTATCTCGTTGCCAACTCGGTGATCATCCCGGTCAGCGGCTGGCTGGCAAGCGTCATCGGCCGCAAGCGCTACTACATGCTCTGCGTTGCGACCTTTACCGTCGCGTCGCTGCTGTGCGGACTGGCGCCCAACCTGGAACTGCTCATCCTGTTCAGGGTCCTTCAGGGACTCGGCGGCGGCGGCATGGCGCCAAGCGAGCAATCGATCCTTGCCGATACCTTTCCGCCAGAAAAGCGCTCGCAGGCCTTCGCGCTTTACGGCATTGCCGTCATCGTGGCACCGACGGTCGGGCCGACGATCGGCGGCTGGCTGACCGACCATTTCTCCTGGCACTGGATCTTCTTCATCAACGTGCCGTTCGGCATCCTGTCGCTGGCCCTGGTGCAATGGCTGTTGGTCGAACCGGACGTACTCGAACGCGAACGCAAGGAACGGCTGAAAGGCGGCCTGAAGATCGACGGGATCGGGTTCGTCCTGGTAGCGACGGCATTGGGGTGCCTGGAGATTTTTCTCGACCGGGGCCAGCGCTACGATTGGTTCGCCTCGGATTTCATCACCACTTTCGCAGTGATTTCCGCGATCGCGTTCCTGCTGCTTATCCCATGGGAACTCAGTCGCAGCGATCCGGTCGTCGACATGCGCCTATTATTCACGCGCCAGTTCGGCACGGCGTTCCTGGTCATGATGGCGGTCGGTGCTATCCTGTTCAGCACCACCCAGATCGTGCCTCAGCTGCAGCAGACGACATTTGCCTACACCGCGACGCTCTCGGGCCTTTCGATGATGCCGGGCGGCATCGCCATGTTGATCTTGATGCCGGTGTCCGGATTTGTAGGCAGCATCGTGCAGCCCAAATATCTGATCATGATGGGCATGTCGGTGGTCGCAGTGGCCCTTTGGCATATGACCTCGCTTACTCCGGACGCCAGCTTCCGCTTCTTTGCCTTTGCCCGTGTTTTCCTGATGGTCGGGCTGCCGTTCCTGTTCATTCCCATCTCGACCGCGGCCTATGTCGGCCTGCCCCCGCAGAAGACCAACCAGGCATCTGCGCTGATCAACGTTGCACGCAATATCGGCGGCAGCATCGGCGTCTCGCTGTCCAACACCGTCATTGCGCAAAGCTCCCAGATCCATCAATCGAATCTGGTCGGCCACACCGTGCAGTCGTCGCCCGCCTATCAGCAGGCGCTTCGGCAGGCGACCGAGCATTTCGTCGCCCAGGGTTCGCCAATGGTCGAGGCGAAGCAGCAGGCGATCGCCTGGCTTGGTCAGTTGATCGCTCGCCAGGCCACGCTGCTCGCCTATGTCGATGTCTTCCGCTACTGCGCGGTGGCAACCGCCCTGCTCGTTCCGCTGGCGCTGCTGCTGCGGTCAAGCAAGTCAGGCGGCAGCCAGCCGAATCCGGAGATGGGCTGACCCGCAGGCGCGACGGTGTAGTTCCAAAAACGGGCAAGCCGGGAACCAGCCGACCCGTTGCGTTGTTCTGCGCCAAGAGGAGATGATTACGATGGCCACTATTCCCACACCCGAGCCAACACCGACCCCGGTGCCACCGCCTCCCATCCCCGATCCCAAGCCCGTGCGTGAGCCGGACCCCGACAGGCTCCCCGACGAAGATCCCGTTCCCAACCCGGATGAAAACGACATTCCACCGAAGCGGATGGCTGTTACCCGGCAAGTGCCATGATCGTTCTGCAGCGTGCACGGGCGATTGCTTGCGCCAGTGGCGCTGCCTGTCAGATTTCGAGCATGGCGTAGGGGCGGCCCGTCGGCTTGGCGACATGCATGGCAACGTTATAGACCGACGCCCCGCCCGGCGTACGGCCCTCGTAGGCGCCGCGATGCGCATGACCATGCACCACCGCACTGACCTGGAACCGGTCTATTGTTTCGGCCAGGCGTGACGAACCGAGAAATGGGAAGATCTCCAGCGGCTCGCCTTCGACCGTCTCGACGACAGGCGCGTAGTGCAGAACGACAAGCGTGCGTTTGGCGCGGACCTGCCGCATCGCGTTTTCAAGCCGCATCGCTTCGTTCACGCTTTCCGCCACCATCGACTTGATGGCCGGTTCGCCGAAGGAGCCGAGCATGCGCGATCCAAAACCGCCAACGAAACCCTTGACCCCGACGAACCCGACCTCGTGAATCTCCGTCGCCTCGCCATCGAGCAGATGAACGCCCGCCTGGCGCAGAATGTCGGTGACCTGCTCGACGGCGCCTGACTCATAGTCGTGGTTGCCAAGTACGGCGACGACCGGGATCGTGCAGGCACGCAGTTCCTCGGCAAGGATTTCGGCCTCCCGAGGCTTGCCGAGATTGGTAAGGTCGCCGGTCAGCACGAGAACCTGGGCTTCGCGCGACATCTCGCCGAAAAGATCGCGGTACGACGCCTGGTCCTCCTTGCCGACATGCAGATCGCCAATGGCGGCGATCTTGAGTGTGCCGCCGTTTTCCGCCTTTGCCGAAGCAGGTTTGAGTTCGTCAGCCATCGCTATATTCTCCTTCACCGCCGACGTCGGCAAAGCCCCATTCCTTGACGTCGATCTCATAGTCGGTTCGTGAAAGCATGCGCCCGCGGCAGATCCGCATCCGGGAAGGCGGCAGTTCGCGCTGTTTGGCCAGCCGGTCGAGCAATTCGTCGAGCAGCCACGCCGGCACACGGTCTCGCTCCGTCGGATAGATCCATCGGAAGTTCAAGAGATGCATCAGCAAGACTTCCCAATGGACTTCCATGTAGGAAAGCAGCCTTTGCCAATCGATCTGGTCGTGCGCCTTGAGGATGGTGTGCGCGACGTCGGCGCCATCGTGGCGGCGGCGGTCCTGGATGAAGCTTTTGGACCAGATAAGCTCGGTTGGGCCGATGATCCGCACCTGGCTGCCCAGCAATTCGCCCTGACGGGCGTGCTCCAGCCACAGGTCGTCGACGGGCATTGTGCCGTTCATCGAGGCGAAAATGACGTCGAAAAAATGCGTGCCCTTGAACACTTTGCCGAGCCACCGGTCGTCCTCGACCACGACGGCGTAACCGATCCGCTTGAAATGGGCGAGGATGCGCGGGCAGTCGCCGGCCTTGCAGAAAATATCGAGATCCTTGGTCAGGCGGGTGATCCCGGTATAGGCGCTTACGGCATAGGTGCCGGCGACGAGAAAGGGGATGCCGGTCGTGACAAGCTCGCGGATCGCCTCGATATAAAAGACCTCCGCTTCGGCATTGCGAGGCGTCGGGGCGGCTTTTGGATCGACCGACGGAACGGATGCCGGGATGGCGCTTTCCGGTGGGGGATTAATGATCATAGCTATGGCTCCTGGCCCGGCAGACCAGCAGCCGCCTGTATCTAATAGCCAAGCACGCCCGATGGTTCCCGCCGTTACGCGGCACTGCCGCTCCCGCCGCTGCATCAGGCGAACACATCGCCGTCGCAGGCCTTCGAAGCGGTCATGGCTGTCGCCGTCGCGGCAGTGATGAAAAGACATGCGACCGGTTATTTTGGCGTCAGGATCGCAGTGCAATCAGCCTCAAGCGCGTCGAGGCGGAGTAGGCCCGCTATCATCCTCAGGTCCGGAAAGGATTGGCTTCAACATGGTTCCGGAGCTGTCGGAGGCGCTGCGCACCCGGCGCAACAGCCATTTGAGCGCCCGTAGCCAAACCGACTCTGTTTTCCGTAACGGTGCAGGCGGCGTGGCGAAAAGGCCATTCTCCATTTTGTAGTTCCTCACAGTCTCAGTCCAAATCAGCGTTCTTCAACGAGCAAAGCTTGTGTTGGTTCCGCGTCGCCATCGGCGGGAGCACGGGCTGGACGGGGCGAGGCCATCATTGGCGGGTTCGAGCGGGCTAGCCTTCTGCAGGGAGATCAGCGCCTCGCGAGATCAGCCTCGGCGATCAAGTGGCGGAATTCAGCTACCAGCCGGCGGGATTCGGCTCGTATCCTGATGCGCCGGCTCTGGACACGACCCGCGAAGGCTGAAATTGTGATCGTATTTCCAGTTGCAAATTTGGTTGGGCTCGGCGGGGATGGCGCTGGTTTCTGAAGACATTGCCCGCCATCCGGCGCTGCGTCGCCATGTCCAGGCTCAGTCGCGGACGCTTCTCCAGACCTATGAAGCGAACCCGCGGCTGGCCTCCGTATTCGCCACCCAACAACGTTGGCTGATGGCCCATATCGGTCTTGCCTTGTATTTCAATCGAGAGCCGGACGATCATCGCAAGGGACTTACGTCCGCACGGTTCATGGACGACATCTGCCGGCATTCGGTGGCCAGCCGCAACACCGCCGACGCCTTCCTGAAGGAGATGCTGCATTACGGCTTCATCCGGCATCTGCCGATCAAATGTGGGCGCATCCGCCCCTTTGAGCCGACCGCGGGCACTCTGGAGACGGTTGCCGGCTGGGTCATGGCTCATCTCAGAACGCTGGACAGCCTGGACAGCCTGGACAGCCTGGACAGCGGATTTCGACTGGCTGCATTCGTCGCACAACCGGACATGCTCGCCAAACTGCAGCCGCTGGTGGCCGACGGCCTGCTTTCGTCGCATGCCGTGCGCGAGCCGAGACAGACCTTTTCCTTGTTCACCTGGCTCGACAATGGCGGCATCGTCATGGATTGGCTGATGTCCGGCGTCGACCCCGATCATGCCGACCTGGACCGAATCCCGACCGGTGTCGTCTCAATCGGAGATTTCGCGAACTGGCTCAAGCTTTCCCGCACCCACCTGTCACGCAAATTGGGCGATGCCGAAGAACTCGGCAGCGTCGGCTGGTTGGGCCAGCGCGGTCACTCGGTCATGTGGGTGTCGAGCGAGTTCTATCAGGAATACATGACCGCCCAGGCGGTCAAGCTCGCCATCATCGATGCAGCCTTCGATAACTGTGTTGTAACTTCGCAAGCCAGCTGAACCGCGAGCCGACCGCCGTCGTGGCAGCCTTGGCGCCGCCGCGACGGAGGTCCGGCATTTCAATCGATGTCGAACGACACGCCCTGCGCAAGCGGCAGCGCCTTGGAATAATTCACCGTATTGGTGGCGCGCCGCATATAGGCCTTCCAGGCATCGGAGCCGCTCTCGCGGCCGCCGCCGGTTTCCTTCTCGCCACCGAAGGCACCGCCGATCTCGGCCCCTGACGTGCCTATATTGACGTTGGCGATACCGCAGTCCGATCCGTCGACGCTAAGAAAGCGCTCGGATTCCTGCAGGTCGCGGGTAAAGATCGAGGATGACAGCCCCGCTCCCACCGCATTGTGTTCTTCTAGCACGGTGTCGAAGTCCGAATATTTCATCACATAGAGGATGGGCGCGAAGGTTTCCTCCGTCACCGGCGAAACCTGCCGCGGCATTTCGACCAGCGCCGGACGCACATAGTAGGCGTCGGGGTGACCGTTCTCGACCCGCATTCCGCCGGTTATCTTACCGCCATGCGAAGCCGCCTCCTCCAGCGCCTTCTGCATATTCTCGTAGGCAGCCTTGTCGATCAGCGGGCCAACCAGAGCGCTTGTCTCCAGCGGATTGCCGACCGAGACGCTCTCATAAGCCTTCTTCAGGCGCGGAACGAACTGGTCATAGACGCTCTCATGCACGAACAGGCGCCTGAGCGTCGTGCAGCGCTGGCCGGCCGTGCCCATGGCGCCGAAGGCGATAGCGCGGAGCGCCATGTCCAGATCGGCCGTCGGGCAGACGATGCCGGCATTGTTGCCGCCGAGCTCCAGCACCGCACGGGCAAAGCGCTTCGCCAGCCGTGGGCCGACATCCCTGCCCATGCGCGTCGAGCCGGTGGCCGAGACCAGCGGCACCCTGGGATGATCGACCAGGATCTCGCCGACGGCACGGTCGCCGATCAGCACGGGCGCCAGTCCCTGCGGCGCGTCAGCACCGAAACGCTTTACCGCGCGTGCAAAAATCGCCTCACAGGCGAGCGCCGTCAGCGGGGTCTTCTCGGACGGTTTCCACACCACCGCGTCGCCGCAGACCAGCGCAAGTGCCGCGTTCCACGACCATACCGCCACCGGAAAGTTGAAGGCCGAGATGACGCCGACGATGCCCAGCGGATGCCAGGTCTCCATCATGCGATGGCCGGGACGCTCGGTGGCGATGGTCAGGCCGTACAATTGCCGGGAAAGACCGACGGCGAAATCGCAGATGTCGATCATCTCCTGCACTTCGCCAAAACCTTCGGATGGGATCTTGCCGACTTCGATCGATACCAACCGGCCAAGCTCGGCCTTGTGTGTGCGCAATTCCTCGCCGAGCAGCCGCACCAGTTCGCCACGCTTGGGAGCTGGCACCTGCCGCCACGCCAGGAAAGCTTTGTGGGCATTGTCGATGGTCGTTGCCGCATCGGCCGGCGAGATGGTCTTCAACGCGGCGATCTGCTCGCCGGTTACCGGGCTGCGCACGATGAGGTCGCCGCCCGTAAGCGCGCCCTCGGCAACGCCCAGTTTCGCCAGAAGCCCGGCCGTTTCCTTCGCAATCGTCATTTCGTTCGTCCCTTTCAGATCCCGTCGCTCATATGGCGTCGGTCCAAGCTTTTCGCCATACCGGTTCCCTGCCGGTCGGCATACCGGGCGCTGTCATGGCGTGGCATTACGCGTTTCAGGGAGAAATCGCCACCCCGGCATGGTCCAAGCCGGCGTCCGACTGTTGAACCAGCCAGATAGAGCGAATCAGTGTGCCGTCTTGGCGGTTTCCCGCACGGCGCTTTCTTTCATCAGCCGGTCGATATGCATGCGGATATGCGCTGCCTCGGCGGCCGTATTGGCAAGCGCGATGGCGCGGTCGAAAGCGACGCGCGCCTCCTCGCCGCGGCCAAGCTGCATCAGCAGTCCGCCCTTGAGGCCGAAGAAATGGAAATAGCCGGAAAGCCTTCCCTCCAGCGGCTCGATCATGGCGAGTGCGGCTTCCGGTCCACGCACCTTGGAGACCGCGACGGCGCGGTTGAGCGTCACCACCGGCGACGGCTGCATCTGCTCGAGCAGGCCGTAGAGCAGGTCGATCTCGTTCCAGTCCGTATCCTCGGGCTTTTCCGCCCGCGCATGCAGTGCGGCTATCGCCGCTTGTACCTGGTAGGGACCGGGCTTGCGATGGCGCAACGCCTTATCGACCAGCGCCAGGCCTTCATCAATCATCTTGCGGCTCCACAGGCTGCGGTCCTGGTCTTCGAGCAGCACGATCTCGCCGTTCTCGTCGAAGCGAGCCGGCGAGCGTGCATGCTGCAGCAGCAACAGCGCCGTCAGCCCCATGATCTCCGGCTCGGTCTGGAACAGCCTGAGCAGCAGCCGGGCCAGCCGGATCGCCTCTTCGCAAAGCGGCGCTCGCGCCGAAGCCTCGCCGCTGTTGCTGGAATAGCCTTCGTTGAAGATCAAGTAGACCATGGCGGCGACGGCGGCGAGCCGTTCGGAGCGCTCGACCGCTCCCGGCGTCTCGAACGGCACCCCGGCGTCGGCGATACGCGCCTTGGCGCGCGTGATACGCTGCTCCATGGCGCTTTCACCGACCAGGAAGGCGCGGGCGATCTGCTTGACCGTCAGGCCGGAGACGATGCGTAACGCCACCGCGATCTGCTGTGTGGCCGGCAGGTCGGGATGGCAGCAGATAAACAGCAGCCGCAAAATATCGTCGCGGTAATGCGCCCCGTCCAGCCGCTCGGCGACGTCGCTCTCGGCATCCTCCAGATCGGAGATCTGGTCCTCCTCCGGCAGCGGCGCCTGCTTGGCGCGCTTGCGCACCGCATCGATGCCGCTGTTGCGGCCGACGAAAATCAGCCAGGCTGCCGGATCGCGCGGAGGACCGTTTTTCGGCCAGTTGTTCAGTGCCCTCAGGCAGGCGTCCTGGAATGCTTCCTCCGCCGCGTCGAGGTCGCGGAAGTAGCGCAGCAATGCCCCCATCGCCTGCGGGCGGGCGGTGCTGATTGCCGTGCTGATCCAGGCGAGTTCGGTCATGCGGAAACCTTGGCGGGATTGAAGAGCGAGACCGGCCGGATTTCATAGGAGCCGCCGCTCGGATTGACCTCGGAAAGCTCGCGCGCGAAGTCGACGGCCTCATCGAGATCGGCGCATTCGAGCGTGTAGAAGCCGAGGAACTGTTCCTTGGTTTCGGCAAACGGGCCGTCGATGACGATCGATTCGCCCTTGACCTTCCTCAGCGTCGTCGCCGCGGTCGTCGGCAAGAGCCGCGCCACCGGGCCAAGCCGGCCCGCCTGGGCATATTTTTCCTGCACACCCAGAAGCTTTTCCATGACGGCGTCGTCCTGCTCCTTGCTCCAGGAGCAGACGACGTCTTCAGAGGCATAGCAGAGGATCGCGTAGAGCATGGGGCGTCCTTTTCTCTGTCAAAGGACGAAACACTAGGACCGATGCCGACATGGCGTCGACAAAAAAATACGCTCCGTCCGGCGTCAGCCCTCTCTTGCCCTCAGCCATCTCAAGACCAAGGCCTCCTCGTCGTCGAGCCCGGCGATCGAGCGCTTGCCTTGGTTGGCATCCGCCATTTCGTCCAGCAGCCGTCCTTCGGGCCAGGCGCGGAACACTTCCGGATGGATGTAGCATTGGCGACAAACCGCGCGCGTATTGCCGAGCCGCTCGGCAACCTTGTCGATGATATTGTTCATCACCCGCTTTTGCTGCGCCTGGCTTTCCGGACGTTCGGTTTGCGCAAACAGCGACGCCGCATGGATGGTGCCACCCCAGGTTCTGAAGTGCTTGGAGCTGAACTCCGCTCCGGCGTTTTCCCTGATATAGCGGTTGACGTCGTCTGAGCGCACCGGACGCCTGTTTCCGTCCTCGTCGAGATACTGGAACAACTTCTGCCCCGGCAGGTCCTGCGCTCCACGCACGACCTTGGCAATCCGGCGATCGACAAGCTTCAATCTCCATTCCTTGCCGGATTTACCGATGAAGGCAAAACGCAGGCTCGAGCCCTTGATGTCGACATGGCGGTCACGCAGCGTGGTCAGCCCAAAACTCTTGTTGTCGCGGGCATAGGCGGCATTGCCGACACGGATCATCGTGTTGTCGAGCAGCCAGACGATAGCCGCAACGACGCGTTCCAGCGGCAGGCCGTGACGGCGCAAATCGACGTCGATCTGCCGCCGCAGTTCGGGCAGGCTTTCGGCGAAGGCGATCAGGCTCGAATATTTGACGCCGTCACGCTCCTCCGCCCAGTGCGGGTGATAGCGGTATTGTTTACGGCCGCGCTGGTCCCGACCGGTCGCCTGGATGTGACCGTCGGCATCCGGCGAGATCCACACATCCGTCCAGGCCGGTGGAATGGCGAGCGCCTTGATGCGTGCCAGCGCCTCCCCGTCGACAATCCGCCCGTCGGGTCCTTTGTACGAGAACCCCTTGCCCGAACGCAGCCGGCGAATACCGGGTTCAGTGTCGGTGACATAGTTGAGCGAGGCCCGAACGGCCGAGGCTTGCGCGCCGTTCTCCAGCGCTCCGTTGTGCGGCACCGCGTTTTTTGGTGCAGCTTTCCTCACAGCCGATTGGCCAGACGGCGACCCGGATTTGTCCAGCATGTCCTCTCCACGGAATTTCCGTAGATAAGCCGCTTGCCGGCTGCGGGTTCCAACGCCTCTTGATCTCTTGGTTCCAGAACAGCCTATCGACGTCGCCGTGCGTCGAAGACGTGCGTCGTCACGCCTTCTCGAGCACGACCGGAATGACGTCGACCGCCTGCTCGCCGACCTGTCCACCAGTGGTTTTCAGCACGCCGACGATCGGCGCCACATCGGAGTAATCGCGGCCATAGCCGACCGTGATATGGTCGTTGCTAGCCCGCATGCCATTGGTCGGATCGAATTCCTGCCAGCCGGCATCGCGCCCGCACCACACCTTGACCCAGGCGTGCATGGCGTCGGCACCTTCGAGCCGCGGCTTCCCGCGCGGCGGGATGGTGCGCAGGAACCCGCTGACATAGCCCGCGGGAATACCGAGGCCGCGCAGGCCGGCGATCATGATGTGGGAAAAATCCTGGCAGACGCCGCGCTTCAGGCCAAAGGCGTCGCTGGCCCGCGTCTGCACGGTGGTCGCCTCGCCGTCATAGGTGAAATCGCGGTGAATGCGGTTGCACAGAGCCATGGCCGTGCCGACTGTCGAACCGCCGGCACTGCCTTTCGCATAGGCAGTGATTGCCGCGTCGATGCCGGCATGATCGCTGGCGGCCAGAAAGTGATGCGGCGAAGCCGGCGCCAGCGAGTGCACTGCGCCGAGTTCTTCCCTCAGCCGGCGTATGTCCGGCGATACGTCGAGCCCGGGTTCGGGCCGCGACACTGAAACACGCGCGCTCATCCTGATGTCGAGCGCATCATGCGCGTCACGAAAGGCGATCGAGGTGACACTGTTGCCGAAAAAGTCGGAAAAGTCGGAACGTTCGCTGGGCGCCGGCACAAAAGACAGTGAAGCGGCAATGACGCGCTGCACGCCAGGGATGGTCGGCGGCAGCACGCGCACCTGATGGCGGCCGCCGCCGGCCGCCGCATCATAGTCGTAACGCAGGTGAAGCCTGATGTCGTAGAGCATGCTGTCTCTACCCGAAATAGGCTTTGGCGAGGCTGTTGTAGAGCCCGCCGATTTCATTGGCGAGATCGCCGAGGGCCTTGGCCGTCATGTCCGAGGGCTCCTTGATGGCGATCGACGTGTTGAGCTGCAGGATTTCCTTGGCCGCCGGCGACATATGGCCTTCAGCGCCGACAGCGGGCAGCAGCGCGATTTCGGCTTTCAGCCGTTCGAGCTGGAAAAGGATTGAGCGCGGGTTGAGCGGATCGAGCGCCAAAAGGTCGACCACCGTGCGCCGCCCCGCCTGCACCGGATACTGCCGACGGTGGGTCATGACGCTGTCGCCGATCTCCAGCATCATGTCGAGCGCACCTTCCGGCGCCTGGGCTCTGGTCAGCCGGGCGAGCGTGCGGGCGATCTGGATGCCGCGTTCGAGCCTGCGGCCGATTTCCAGGAAACGCCAGCCGGCAAAGCGGTACATGTTCTCGTGCAGCAGGCCGGAAAACCCGGCCAGCTTGCGCAGGATGACCGTCATTGCCCTTGTCGCGTCGTCGCCCGGCGCCACTGTCGCGGCAAATTGATGGATGGTCTTCGACAGATCCTTCAATGCCAGCCAGCCATCGGGCGAGAAGCGGTCGCGGATCTGCCCGGCGCTGTAAACGGCGCTGTCCAGCGTGCCGATGAGCCCCAATGGGATTGCCGTCTCGACGTCGATGCCGAACGGCGCGAGATAGTCGCTGATATCGGCGAGCAGCGGCATCTCGGGATCGGATGTCTCGGCCAGCCGCACATGGTAGGCGCGCAGGATGCGCACCGTGTCTTCCGACCGCTCGATATAGCGGCCGAGCCATGTCAGGTTCTCAGCCGCGCGGCTGGGCAGGCTGCCCGGCAGGGTTCGGGTGAAGCTGTCGCGCTCCTGCGGCAGCAGTGTCTCGCGCTCGACCGGCCTGTCGCTGACCACCCAGACATCCGCCGCCTGGCCGCCGCGCTGCATGGCGATGGCCGTCGGGTCGAGCGAAAAGCCGACACGGGCAAAACCGCCCGGCATCACCGTCCAGCCTTCCGGCGTCCGCGCCAGATAGACGCGCAGGCTTGCCGGCCGCGGCTCCAGCCAGCCCCCGACATAGACAGGCGTGGTCGACAGCGTCACCGCTTCCTGGCCGACGAAGTCGCCGCCGTCCCGTTCGATCCTGGCGACGAGCTCGGCCCGTTCCTCGACCGACAGCGCTGACCCGAGCTTGGTCGAGCCGTCGTCCTCGAAGGCAAGCCGCGTCGACAGCGCCGGGCCGATCACCATGCTATCGATGTTGGCGAGCACATGTTCACGCTCCGTCTCCTGCCCGCACCACCATGTCGCGACCGTCGGCAGCAGCAGTTCCTCGTTGCGCAGGGCGCGCGAAATCTTGGGCAGGAAGGCGAGCAGCGCGCGCGTCTCCATCAGGCCGGAGCCCAGTGCATTGACGGCCGAAACCGCCCCTTGCCGAACCGCCTCGACCAGCCCCGGCGTGCCGATCTGCGAGTCCGGCCGCAATTCAAGCGGATCGGCGAAGGCGGCGTCGAGCCGCCGCCACAAGACGCTCACCGGCATCAGCCCCGAAACCGTGCGCACCATCAGCCTGCCGCCGGAGACGGTCAGGTCCTCGCCCTCGAGCAGCATGATGCCGAGATAGCGGGCGATATAGGCATGTTCGTAATAGGTTTCGTTCAGCGGTCCCGGCGTCAGTATGGCGACACGGCCGCCGGCTTGCCTGGCCATGCCGATCAGCGCGTCGCGGAAGCGACGGAAGAAGCCGGCCAGGCGGTGCACATGCATCTCGCCGTAGACGTCGGACAGCGCCCTCGTGGTGGCGACGCGGTTTTCCAGCGCAAAGCCGGCGCCCGACGGCGCCTGTGTGCGGTCGCCAAGCACCCACCAGCGGCCGTCCGGGCCACGGCCGAGCTCGAAGGCGCAGAAATGCAGGAAATGGCCGCTGGCCGGCCTGGTGCCGACGACCGGCCGCAAATATTCGGGGCTGGCCGCGATCAATCCGGCCGGCAGAATGCCTTTCTCGACCAGCCGGTTCGGACCGTAAATGTCGGCGATGGTCTCCTCGAACAGATCGGCGCGCTGGACCAGGCCGGCGCTGATACCAGCCCATTCCTGCTCCTCGATCAGCAGCGGCACATGCGCCAGCGGCCATTCGCGCTCGTTGGCGCCGGCCTTGTCATAGACGCGGTAGTAGACGCCGGCGTCGCGCAGGTACTGGTCGGCGCGGGCGAAGCGCTGGGCAAGCTTTTCCGGCCCCAGGTCCTCCAGCGCCTCGATGAAGTGCCGCCAGGCCGGCCGCGGATTGCCCGACGCATCGACCATCTCGTCGACGACGCCGTCGATCGGCTGATAGTGCTCCAGCAGACTGTGGGTTTGCGGCTTGCTGCGCAGCCTTTTGTGATTCCCCTTCGCCATAGCTGATCAGAGTCTTTGCGGCCGCCGAAGGTCAAGGGTCATCGGGAAATCTTCAGAGGCTTCTTCGTTGCGCAGCACATAGCTGGACGGCGTATGGCCACGCGGCTCGAAGCGAGCGAGCCGCCGCGCCTCCGCTTCGTTGCCATTGACCGGGAAGGTGTCATAGCTGCGCCCGCCGGGATGCGCGACATGGTAGACGCAGCCGCCGACCGCGCGGCCCGACCAGCGATCATAGATGTCGAAGACCAGTGGAGTGTTGACCGGCAGCGCCGGATGCAGGCCCGACGCCGGCTGCCAGGCCTTGAAGCGCACGCCGGCCACCGCGATCTCGCGGTTGTCGGTCACCTTCATCGGCACGACGCGGCCGTTGCAGACGACGGCGTGACGCTCCGGGTTGAGCCCCTCGGTCTTCACCTGCAGCCTTTCGACGGAGGAATCGACAAAGCGTACGGTGCCGCCGATCGCGCCTTGCTCGCCCATCACGTGCCACGGCTCGAGCGCCTGCCTGAGCTCCAGCTTGACGCCGGCATGCTGGACCTCGCCGCAGAACGGGAAGCGGAATTCGAGCTGGGCGTCGAACCATTCCGGACGGAACGCAAAGCCGTTCAGCTTGAGGTCGTCCAGCACATCGAGAAAGTCAGCCCAGACATAATGCGGCAGCATGAAACGGTCGTGCAGCGAAGTGCCCCAGCGCACGAAGCGGCCGTCGAGCGGGTTCTTCCAGGCCCGGGCGATGATGGCGCGCACCAGCAATTGCTGCGCCAGGCTCATGCGCGCGTTGGGCGGCATCTCGAAGCCACGGAATTCGACCAGCCCGAGTCGGCCGGTCGGCCCGTCCGGCGAAAACAATTTGTCGATGCAGATTTCCGATCTATGCGTATTGCCGGTCACGTCGGTCAGAAGGTTGCGGAACAGCCGGTCGACCAGCCACGGCAGGGGTGCCGCGCCCTTGTCCGGATGCGGCACCTGCGCCATCGCGATTTCGAGTTCGTAGAGCGTATCGTGGCGCGCCTCGTCGAAGCGCGGCGCCTGGCTGGTGGGGCCGATGAACAGGCCGGAGAAAAGGTAGGACAGCGACGGATGCCGCTGCCATTGCAGCACCAGGCTCTTCAACAGGTCGGGGCGGCGCAGGAACGGACTGTCATTGGGCGTTGCGCCGCCGACGACGACATGGTTGCCGCCGCCGGTGCCGGTGTGGCGGCCGTCGATCATGAACTTGTCGGCGCCAAGCCGCGTCTGCCGCGCCTCTTCGTAGATCGCCGTGGTCGTCGCCACGCAATCCTGCCAATTCGCGGCGGGGTGGATGTTGACCTCGATGACGCCGGGATCGGGTGCGACACGGATGACGTTGAGGCGCGGATCGTGCGGCGGGCCGTAGCCCTCGATATGCACAGGCAGTCCGATCGCCTTGGCAGCGTTCTCCGCCGCCGCGACCAGTTCGAGATAGTCCTCCAGCGCTTCAACCGGCGGCATGAAAACGCAAAGCCGTCCGTCGCGCGGCTCGACCGAAAGCGGCGGGCGCCCCCCGCCCGCCCGATCGGGGGTCGACAGTTAGACACAGTCGGGGGGGGCCGGGGGCGTATTCCAAAAAAACACCAC